>JBGSOI010000077.1:0-61496 GCA_041739215.1 Akkermansiaceae bacterium | reverse complement strand
TGCCCACAAGAACCCGCCGCTCCGACGAGCTTCCAACGGGCCCATTCTCGCGTCGGAACCTTGTGGACAACTTTCCTGTCGGCAGAGTCGCGGCCTCCCAAGACTCAGCTACCCACTAAAATCTCGATTGTGCCTGAAAATCCCGCGATTTGAGCGATCCAGTGCTGGCTGGACTTGCCCCGGCAGGATCTGTCGATGTCGATGAAATCTCCATGCGGGACGGTTCATTATTCCGGGCAAATCGGCAGCATCCTCGCACGGATCCGGCGATGAATCGCACATCTCAGAAATTCTATGAGTCAAGAGATCAGTGGTTTACAGAAGTTTTTCTCGCAAAAGTGATCAAGACTGTTGCAAACCCCTGTAGGTCTGCCTGACGCGCATCATGGTCGAACGAAGCCCCTCCGGCTTTCCTGAAACTTCAATGGAAGCGCTCACTTAAAACCAACGTTCGAAGTCTGAAGTGTGGCTGTGAATTCTGTGGTTTCAATCTGCGAATTTGGAATGAAAGGCCCTTAACTTGAGCATTCAACAGGCGAAGCGGAACCGCGGTGACGATTCATTTCCGTTCCGCAACCATCGACAAATCTGCATCCACTCCTACGATCCCGCCCATGCGACGCTTCATTTTACCCATTTTTCTCGGCCTTCACCTGACTGCATCGGCCGCACCGGAAGCCGAAAAGCCCGTGGAAACCCCGAAAAAGGAACAGGAGGCGGAGGCCTCGAAACCCGCCGCGCCGCCGGTCGTCCGCGAGGCTTCGGTCACCATCGGGGGCAAGAAAATCCCTTACAAGGCGACCACCGGGAAAATCCAACTCAAGGACGACGAGGGAAAGCCACGTGCCTCGATTTTTTCAGTGAGCTATGAGCGGACGGACGTCAAGGACACAGCCAACCGACCGGTCATGTTCGCCTTCAACGGCGGCCCGGGATCGTCCGCCGTCTGGCTGCACATCGGCGTGCTTGGACCTAAAATCATCAAACTCCCCGGCGACGGCACCTCACCTCCCGTTCCACCCGCCCGAGTGGTCGATAATCCGCTGAGTATTCTCGATGTCTGCGATCTGGTCTTCATTGATCCGGTTTCCACCGGCTACAGTCGTGCCGAAAAAGACGTGAAACCCGGAGAATTCCATGGGCTCGACGAGGACATCGCCTCGGTCGGAGATTTCGTCCGCCGCTGGATCAGCGAGCACGACCGCTGGGCTTCACCGAAATTCCTCCTCGGCGAATCTTACGGTGGAATCCGCGCCGCCGGGCTGGCGCAGCATTTGCAATCCCGCTACGGCATGAGCCTCAACGGTGTGGTCCTGCTGTCGTCACTGCTCGATTTCTCTACCCTGCAAACCGCTCAGGGTAATGATCTTGCGTATCAAGTATTCCTGCCGGTGCTGACCGGAGTGGCTCATTTCCACGGGAAAATCAAGGGCGACCGCGACGCGCTGGTCAAGGAGAGCCCCGAGCTCGCCTTCGGAGATTACGCGGCGGCCCTGATCAAGGGCAACAGCCTCGACCCAGAGACCAAGGCGCAACTGGCGGACCGCCTTTCGAAACTCACTGGCATCGATGCCGAAGTCTGGCTGGAGCGCGACCTCCGGCTGGATTCCACGTTTTTTCGCAGCGAACTCCTGCGGAAAGAGGGCAAAGTGCTTGGCCGGTTCGACGGCCGGGTTGCCTGGCACGCCACCGACAAAGCGGCGGATTCGCCCGGCTATGACCCTTCCTACTCGCTGGCTTACGGCGCGTTTTCCACCGCCATGCTCGACTACCTCGGGCGGGAGCTGGGCTACAAGGAAGACCAGCCCTACGAAATCCTCACCTCGAAAGTCCAGCCATGGCGATGGGACACCACCAACGAAGTCGTCAATCTCAGCGACCGCCTCGCCACCGCCATGCGCGACAATCCGCACCTGAAAGTGCTCGTCATGGGCGGCTACACCGACCTCGCCACGCCACCGGAAGGCGTCGCCTACTCGGTCCGCCACATGCTCAACCTGCCGGAAAACGTCCGGAAAAATTTCACCACGACCTTCTACGACGGCGGCCACATGTTTTACCTCAATCCGCCCGATCTGGTGAAAACCCGCGCGGACCTGGTGGATTTCATCACCCAGGGCGTGCCCTGAGCGCCGTTCCGGGGAACAGGACGTGCGTTTTTTCTCCACCTCGGGGAAATTGTCCCCTATCCAGTCCCCCGCCCTTCGTTGCATGGACTATTCATCTCTCATTTCCAAACGCCGCGACCGATTTTCGGAGCTGGAGGAAGCCGTCGGCGATCCCCAACTTTTCGCCGATCCCAAGCGTGCCACGGAAATCCTCCGCGAGCACGGCAAGCTCAAGCAAACCCTCGCGCTGTGGGATAAACTCGAGTCCACCAAGCGCCATCTCACTGACAATCAAGAACTCGCTAAATCCGATGACCCCGATTTCTCCGCCATGGCCGCCGAAGAAATCCCCGGACTGGAAGCGGATATCGCCACCCTCGGCACCGAGCTTCAATACGCCCTGCTCCCCGCCGATCCCAACGAGGACCGCGACGCACTCATCGAAATCCGCGCCGGTGCCGGCGGTGACGAGGCCTCGCTCTTCGCCGCCGAGCTCATGCGCATGTACCAGCGCTATTCCGACCTCCGCGGCTGGAAATGCGAGCACCTCGAGAGCAGCCCGTCCGAAGTCGGCGGATTCAAGGAAGTGATCCTCAAAGTCACCGGTGAGGAAGTTTTTCGTTATTTGAAATACGAATCCGGCGTCCACCGCGTCCAGCGCGTGCCCGCCACCGAGACCCAGGGCCGCGTTCACACCTCCACCGTCACCGTTGCCGTGCTGCCCGAGGCCGAGGAGGTCGATGTCGAGCTCAAGCCCGAGGATCTCCGCATCGAAGTCTGCCGCGCCGGCGGAGCGGGTGGCCAGCACGTCAATCGCACCGAGTCCGCCGTCCAGATTTTCCACCTTCCCACCGGGCTCTACGTCCGTTGCGAAGACGGCCGCTCGCAGATCAAGAACAAGGAAATGGCCCTCCAGATCCTTCGTTCCAAGCTCTACGAGCAGAAACTCCGCGACCAGCAGGAAGCCTACTCCAGCCACCGCCGGTCACTCATCGGATCCGGAGACCGCTCGGAAAAAATCCGCACCTACAATTTCCCCCAGAGCCGCATCACCGACCACCGCATCGGTTTCACCACCCACAATCTAACCGGCGTCATCGCCGGCGACCTCAGCGAGTTCACCAACGAACTCCAGAAAACCGAGATGGACGAGCGCCTCGCCGAGGCCGGTCTTCAAGGTGGATGAATCACCCTCATAGGACGCGTGGATCGGATTCCTGATCGGCGATCCTGCTGAAATCCTCCATGGCACATGAGGTGCTCCCTGATTGTCGGGAAATCCCGCACATCATGGTCGATTTGAACAACTCAGGCTTCAGCGAGGAGCAAACCTCCTACCTCTCCGGATTCGTCTCCGGCATCCTGCAAGCGCGTGATCTCCCTTTCCTCGGGCAGGATTCGCAAAACCGCTTCACCCACCAGCCCGCCGAGGCCGTGGAGACGGTCCACGGCACGCCCGTCGATGAACTCTGCCGCGAGGAGCAGATCAAGCACGAGAAACACGGGCTCGACTGCTACGACACCATCCTCGCCAACGCGGAATCCAACAGCTTCCCCGCCGATGGCGACATCTTCCGCTACAAATTCCACGGCCTCTTCTTCGTCACCCCGGCTCAGGAAAGTTTCATGCTCCGCTGCCGCATCGCCGGCGGCGCGCTCAGCACCTATCAATTCCGCGGCCTCGCGGAAATCGCCACCGACTGGGGCCCCGGCCACGCCGACCTCACCACCCGCGCCAATCTCCAAGTCCGCGAAATCATGCCGAAGCATTGCGCGGACATCCTGATGAAACTCGCCGACCTCGGCCTCACCTCGCAAGGATCCGGCGCCGACAACGTCCGCAACATCACCGCCACTCCCACCAGCGGCTTCGATCCCGGCGAGCTCATCGACGTGATGCCCTACGCCCGCGCCATCCATCACTACATCCTGAAAAACCGCGACCTCTACGGTCTGCCGCGCAAGTTCAACATTTCCTACGACTCCGGCGGCGCCATTTCCACCTGCACCGACACCAACGACATCGGCTTCTACGCCGTCCGCGTCACCGAGGAATCGATCTCAAATCACAAATCTCAAATCCCAAATCCCCCCGCCCCCGGCGTCTATTTCCGCATGCAGCTCTGCGGCATCACCGGGCACAAACAATTTGCGACCGACTGCGGCGTCCTGCTAACACCCGCCGAAACCATCCCCGTCGCCGCCGCCCTGATGCGCGTCTTCATCGAAAACGGCGACCGCACCAACCGCAAAAAAGCCCGTCTCAAGTATCTCGTCGATGACTGGGGCATCCCGAAAATCCTCGAAGAAACCGCGAAGAAAATGAGCTTCGCCCTGCGCCATGTCCCGCTCGAAACCTGCGAGTCCCCCACCCCGAAGTCCAAACACGGCCACCTCGGCATCCACCCACAGTCCGACGGCAAACACTACATCGGTGTCCTCACGCCCGTCGGCCGCTTGTCCGTCGCGCAGATGCACGCTCTTGCCGACATCGCCGACGAGTTCGGCCGCGGGGAAATCCGCCTCACCGTCTGGCAGAACCTCATCATCCCCGGCGTCGGCGAGGACAAGCTCCAGGCCGCCATCACCGCCATTCAAGCCACCGGCCTCGACCACCGGAACAACACCCTCACCGGCGGCCTCATCGCCTGCACCGGCAGCCGGGGGTGCAAGTTCGCCGCCGCCGATACCAAGGGCCAGGCAATCCTGCTCGGCGAGCACCTTTCCTCCCGGATGATTCTCGACCAGCCGGTCAATATCCACCTCACCGGCTGCCAGAACTCCTGCGCCCAGCACTACATCGGCGATATCGGCATGATGGGCACCCGCGTGAAAACCGACGACGGTGGCACCGTGGATGGCTACAACATCGTGCTCGGCGGCGGCGTGGACGATACCCGGGCCATCGCCCGGGAAATCTGGAAGTCCGTCCGTGCCGACGAAATGCCCGTGCTCATCGAGAGCATCCTTGTCGTCTATCTGCGAGACCGTGCCGGAGACGAGAGTTTCGCCCAGTTTGCCAACCGCCACACTCCCGCGCAGCTTATCGAGCTGTGCAATCCCGCCAAAACCGCTGCCGCCTAACTGCTACGACCGTGTCACTTCATGTTCCCAATACCGCTCCGTTCTCCGGTGCCCAGAAAATGTGGCTCAAGGGCTATCTCGACGCGCTCAACTCCGCCATGGGCTCCGCTTCCGGCGGGGCATCCGCACCCGTGATAGCCGCCGCCCCTGCCCCCGCCGGTCTGGCAGTCACCATCCTCTGGGGTTCTCAAACCGGAAACTCCGAAACGCTCGGTAAAAAACTCAGCAAGTCACTCGCTGCAAAGGGCCACTCCCCTACCCTGCGCGACATGGCGGAAGTCACTCCGCAGGACCTCACCTGCTTGGAAAATGTTCTCATCATCACCTCCACTTATGGCGATGGCGAACCGCCCGACAATGCCGCAGCCCTTCACGCCGCACTCGCTGCTGCGGACGCCCCGCCGCTCGATTCCGTCAACTTCGCGGTGCTCGCCTTGGGAGACTCAAGCTACCCGGACTTCTGCAAGTGCGGTCACGATTTCCACGCCCGCCTCACCGCACTGGGTGCCAAGCCACTCATTCCGATCATCGAGTCGGATGTCGATTACGACGAGCCCTTCGCCAAATTCATCTCCCGGATCGAAAAGGTCCTGGTCGCCGCTTGAGAGAGATTTCAAATCTCAAAATTCAAATCCACCCCGCGTGCCCGCCACCCTCCAACGCATCCCAGCGCTCAAAAGCAAAGCGCTTGCTGGCTCCGGCAATCTCATCGACCAGCTTCTCGCCGAGCAGAAGCAGCTCCAGACTCCTGTCGCCCGCTTTTCCGAGGTCCATCACCAGCGCCAGTCCGATCTCGCCGATCACTACCGCAGCCTCATCCCTCTCACCAAGCCCGGCGTCGGTGAACAATACGCCTTCGAGGTCTCCCTCGACCGCTGCACCGGTTGCAAGGCCTGCGTCTCCGCTTGCCACTCGCTCAATGGCCTCGATGATCACGAAGTCTGGCGGGACGTCGGCACCTTGTTAGGTGGCGTGGAAGCTCCCACCTGGCAGCAAACCATCACCACCGCTTGTCACCATTGCGAAGACCCCGGCTGCATGAACGGCTGCCCGGTCGGTGCCTATGAAAAGGACAAGGACACCGGCATCGTCCGCCATCTTGACGACCAGTGCATCGGCTGCTCCTACTGCATTCTCAAGTGCCCGTACGACGTCCCTAAATACTCGAAGAAGCGCGGAATTGTTAGAAAATGCGACATGTGTCACCAGCGCCTCGCCGAAGGGGAAGCCCCGGCGTGTGTCCAAGCCTGCCCCACCGAGGCGATCCGCATCATCAAGGTCCCAAGCAGCCGCCCGCGATTTTCTTCGATGGAATCCCAGCCCTCCTCCCTGCTCGGCGACTATTCGATCACCCAGCCGACCACCCGCTACATCGGCCGCGAAGTTCCAAGTTCCGCCACAGCGGCCGACCAAACGGCGCTCATTCCGCAGCACGCGCACTGGCCACTGGTCCTCATGTTGATGCTCACCCAGGCCGGTGTCGGGCTGCTCATCACCTCGCGTGGCAACCTGGCCATCACTCTAACCGGTACAGTGATCTTCTTCGCCGGCATGGGCGCTTCAGTCTTCCATCTGGGCCAACCGCTCAAAGCCTGGCGCTTTTTCCTCGGCCTGCGAACGTCCTGGCTGTCCCGGGAAATCCTCGCGTTCTCGCTCTTTGCCCCGATCCCGATGGCACTCGTCGCTTTGGCCCTGCTGCCCCGTTTCCCCCAACTACCGATCCCTGCTTTTGTCATGGACCTGTTGCCACTCGCGGCGCGGATCACCACCCTTTCCGCGCTTGGCCTCGGGCTGATAGCGGTCTTCACGAGCGTCATGATCTATCATGACACCCACCGTTCGCTGTGGCGCTTCCCGCTGGGTGCCGCCCGGTTTTTCGGCACCGTCGCCAGCTTCGCCGCGTTGGGAAATCTAATAGCCAACCCGGGCGGGGTAGCTGGCGTCCTCTTTCTGGCAGCCGTGTTCCTCAAGCTCATTCCAGAATCCCGCCTGCTCCAACTCGGCGAGGACGATGACACCCCGTGGTCGCCCGATGTCCACAGCGCCCGTCTCCAACTCGGCCCGCTCGGGGTCATTCTCCGCAGCCGCATGACCCTTGCCCTGCTCGCGGTGGTCATCGGCTTCATCCAGCCATGGGCCACACTGGCGGCCCTTCTGCTAGCCGAGTTGCTGGAGCGCCAGTTGTTTTTCCAATCCGTGTGTGCGCCGAAAATGCCGGGTAACTTCGGACCCAAAAGCTGCCATTGACGCCGCTGGAGGGCGCTTAAAATCTCCCGTTTATACGCCACGGCAAGAATCTGGCGCGGGAGGTGCCAGTCACTTTGTTTGCCCGCCAGCCTTCCGGCAAATGGTCGTGCGCGGGTAGTTATTTCAAGGCTTTGAGACGGGCGAAAAGGGTCACGTTCGAGTCGCGGTCGATAGTGACGGTGACATCGTCGGGGAGGGTTCCGTTCTCGGCGATGGTCACGCTGTAGCCGGGACCGCTGGAGCTGCCCGCGCCGATGAGGATCGGCGGGATGACGCCGGTGTCCCAGTCGCCGAGGTTGGTGCTGGTTTCCACGGTCTGGGTGGTGACGGGCGATTCCGAGTCGTCGCTGCGTTTGAAGGTGAGGACGATCTGGCTCGCTCCCAGCGGCTGGAGTTCCGGGCTGATGTCCTGGGATGAAACGGTTGGATCGCCGCCGAGGATGAATTCAAGCAGGTTCGGGAATCCGTCGTTATCGAAGTCAGTGAGCGGAAGCCGGTCGGTCGCGGTGACGAGCAGCGGAAAGCCGTCCGCCCAGGTCAGATATTTGTCGCCAGCGGTGGTGACCTGGAGGATGCCGGTACCAGTGATGCGCGCGGTCTTGTTAGCGGCGGTGGATGTCAACGAACCCCATGTCCCGGCGACCTGGGCGACGCCGTCGATGAGCAGGGTGTTCACCGTGTCCGGAGTGCCGGCGGGGAACGTGAGATCGAGGAAAGCACCGGTGGTCAGACGGACCTTGGAGGCATCGGCGAGGGACGGCGTGGTCAGACGGAGCGTACCTTGCTCGACGGTGGTGTCGCTGGTGTAGGAGTTGGCACCTGATAGAGTGAGGAGGCCAGCTCCGGTCTTGGTCAGGGCGATCGCGCCGGTGATGATGCCGCCATTGGTGCCGAATGTTCTGGCAATGGCGTTGTTGATGGTGAGCGAAGCGCCCAAGGTGCTGGTGATCGTGGGCGGACTGGCGCTGGCGACATCCACCAACCCGGCGATGGTCTGGCCGGTGCCGTTCAGATCAAGGGTGGCGCTGGTTCCGGCCTGGCCGATGGTAACGTTGGTGGACGGCGGAAGGGCGTCATTGACTCCCATCCGGAGGGTTCCCTGCGCGATGGAGGTGGCGCCGAAATTGTTAGGAGAGGAGTTGAGGGTCCAGGTGCTGCTGTCGGTCTTGATCACGGGAGTGGTGCCGATCTCGATCAGGCCATTGAGACTGCCGGTGGCCAGGTTGGAGGTACTGCCACCCAACACGAGCCCTTCGCCCACGCTGCCGATGATGGAGCCTTCGATGTTGAGGCTGCTGGCTCCGCCGCCGTCGGAGAAAAACTGCGCGCGGCCGGCACCGGAGAGAATGACGTCGCCGGCCCACGGGGCCACGTCGGCGGGACCGCCGACGTAGAGGGTGGACCGCTGGCCGGCGGAGCCGGTCGCGAGTGTGAGGGTTTCACCACTTTGGACGGTCACGCCGGTGCTGATCTGCAGGATGGCCCCGGTGGTGGCGGATGTTTGCCCGACCACGACGGTGCCCTCGAATCCGCTGCCGAGCGCCGAACTGTTGGCAACAACCAGGCGGGTCGCGTCGGTGCTGGCGCTGTCGCCGACGGTGGTGGCGCCCTCATAGGAATTGGCGGCATTGAGCGTTAGATTTCCGGGACCGATCTTGGTCAGACCGCCGCCGAAGTTGGTGACGATGGTGGCTTCACCACTGATGCTGCCTGTGTTGCCTTCCCCGCCGCCGATGAGCGTGAAGGTGGGGGCGAATGTGTAGCCCGAGCCCGGATTGGTGATGACGATGCCGGTCAGCGCGCCAGTGGCGGGGTTGATGGTGGCGACCGCAGTAGCTCCGGTGCCGTCCCCGCCGGTGACGTCCACCAGCGGGGTGTCGATGTAGCCGCCGCCGCTGACGGTTAGACCGGCCGCGCTGATGCCGCCTTCGAGCGGGGCAAGCAGCGGCGAGGTGATGCCAAGGTTGAAGCCGTTGGTGTCGATGACCGCCCCGCCGCTCTGGATTTCGGTGGTGAGCCCGGCTTGCGCGGCGAGGAACGAGGCGTTGTTCGCGTTCCCGCGGAGGGTGCCGCCGTTGAAATTGAAGGCAGCCGTGCCGGCGGCGTTGGTCTTGACGACCTTGTTGGTGGTGATCCTGCCGCCGAGCAGGTTGACGATGCCAACGCTGGTGGTGTTCCCCCGGCTGAATTCGATGCCGGTGCCGGTTGTGCCGGTAGTGACCGAGGCGTTCCCGGAAACGGTCAGGATCCCCCTGCCGAATTCACCGACGACCAGGCTGCCGGTCGCGGCGGTGGTGCTGTAGCTGCTGGAACCGGCGAAATTGGCGACTCCGAACGAGCCGGTGGAGCCCGCACCGAGGGTCATGAAGTTGGTGGTGACGACGAGGGCGGCGCTGCCGCTGGCGTTGAGCACCGCGGTGTCGTCGCTGTTAGCAACGACAAGGTAGCTCCCGGAGGTGGTGGTGCCGCCGGTAAGGGTCATGGCACCGTATGAGCCGACCTGGTTGCCGAGCCAGAGTTCCGAAGTGGTGGCAAGGATCCCGCCATCATTCCGAAGCGATCCGGAAGCGCCAAAGACGCCGCCGACGACAAGACTTGGGACATTGGTCTTGCGCGCGGTCAAGGAGCCTCCGGCCGCGACTGATAGAACCGCGTTGTTCGCTTCAAGATGGCCGACGGTTGCCAGCGAGGCAGTGTCGGCCCCGGTCTGATAGCTGCCACTGACCGTCAGGCCGCCGCTGCCGATGTTGAGGGGCGCGGCGACGGCCGAGCCGACGCCTGATAGAGTAAGGACGCCGGTGCCGAGCTTGTTGACCGAAGCGGCGGTGCCCGTCAGGACATTGGCAGCGTTGGAGTTGTCAGTGCGCTCGAAGGTGAGGACCGAGGTGCCAGACAACGTGACCGCGCCCGCGCCGAGCGAGCCGGCGGTGGCGCTGTTCCCGACGATCAAGCTGCCGGTGCCACTGACAGCGGTGCCGGTGTAGTTACTAGTCCCGGCGAGCACCACGATTCCCTGCGAAACCGCAAGAGTCGGAAATGTGTTGGTGCCGCCAAGCACTAGGGTGCCCGGACCATTGGTGACGGAGGAGAAGGTATTGGTCCCGGAGAGGCTGACGGTGCCCAAGCCATGGAGCAAGAGCGCCTGGGCTCCCGAAATATTGCCACCGACGGCGAGCGTGGCATCGGCCTCCGCGGTGATCCGGAGCGCGCCGGTCAGGACCAGCGGAAGGTTCAGGCTGTGGTTGCCAACGACCACGTCGATCAGCGAGGGAACGGGCCCGTTGTTGAAGGTGATGGAGTTGGCGGCAGTGGCGGTGAGGGTATACGGGGCGGTGCTGGCGAAATTCATGCTGCCGAGGGTGACCGGAAGGTTGGTCGAAACGGCGACGCTGCCGGCGCTGGCGGGTTGGTTGAAGTTGGCGAAGGACGAAACAGCATTGGGGACTCCTCCGGTCCAATTTCCCGCAGTGCTCCAGGTGCCGCCGCCGTTCAGGCTCCACTGTCCGCCGGAGGCGTTGCTGATGACGACGTTGATGAGGTCAGATGCGGTGTTGTCAGTGAAGCTGTAGATCTTCCCGGCCAGGGGATTTCCGACAGTCAGGTTGGCGAGCGAACCGGTCCACGAGGTGTTGTAGCTGAATAGCGGATAGGTTCCGTTAGCCGCGAGCGAGGTGGTCGTTCCCGGGTTGAAGAGATTGACGGTGCCACCGGCGAAGTTCAGTCCCCCGGCGGTGGTGACGGCGACCCTGTCGGTGCCGGGGACGGTGCCGTCGATCTCGAAGTCGGCGAAGCTGCCGGCGGATAGAACGAGCGAGCCGGTGGTCAGAACTCCACCGCCGGCACCCGCATCGCCGGGGATGAGCCGTCCGCCGGCGGCGACAGTGGTGGTGCCGGAAAACGCGCCCCGGCCTGCAAGGACCGCGCCGCTGGCGACAGAAACCGTCGTCGTGGCCACGGTGGAACCGGAGCCGGTCGAAATGGTGGCGCCCCCGGCGATGGTCACGACCGAGGTGAAGAGCGCCGCGCCATTCCCGAAGACGAGGGTGCCCGCGTCGACGGCGGTGGTTCCGGTGTAGCCATGGTTGCCGCCAAGGACGAGGGTGCCGGGACCGCTTTTCGCCAGGCCGCCCGTGCTGGCGGCGGAGGTGCCACTGATGGTTAGTTCGGTGTCTGTGGCGGTCACCTCGAGACCGGCGGTTTTGGCCGGGCTGATGGTAAAGCTGCGGTCGATGGAGACCGTCGGGCCGCTGTAGCTCAGGGTGCCGCCGTCAAACACGAGGTTGGCCGCTGCATTATCCGAGGCTCCGACGCCGCTGTCGAAGCCTCCGTCAAAGAGGCTGTCCGTCGCGAGCCTGCCATCAGTCAGAACCGTGGGTCCGAAGTAGGAGGCGCCGCTCTGCAAGGTGAGGGTGCCGGCTCCGAGCTTGGTGAGGCCGCCACTGGTGTTAGGAGCAAGGGTGGCGGCGACGGTGCTCGCCGAGGTGGTGGCGAGGCCGCCGCCGGAGAGGGTGACGGTGGGTGCGGTGGTGTAGTCGATACCGGGGTTGGTGACGGTGATGGCGGTGAGATTCCCGCCGGCATCGATGGTGGCGACGGCGGTTGCCCCGGAGCCGTCGCCGGTGATCGTGACCAGCGGGGCGGCGGTGTAGCCGGTGGTGGTGAAGCCGGCCGCGGCTTGGGAAATCGCGCTGACGCCTTCGCCAGTCGGGTTGGTTAGATACTGGCCGATGGCGATATTCTGGCCGTTGCTGTCGATTTTCGCGCCGCCGCCGTAGATGTAGGCGGCGGTCAGTCCGGTTAGGAATGCGGCATTGGGAGTTGCTCCCGAGCGCAGGGTGCCACCGTGGAAGTTGAGGGTGCCGGTGGCCAGCGCGCCGGGCTTCTGCACGCGGTTGGTGGTGATGGTGCCGCCACCGGTGCCGAAGCCGCCGAGGTTGACGATGCCGACGGCGGTGGCGACGTTGTTCCTGCCGATGATGAGGTTCGCGGCGGCCGCCGAACCGCCAAGATTGGCCTGGCCCCCGCCGGATAGATTGAGGATGCCGATACCGGCCTCGCCGACGTAGATCCCGCCGTTAGCCCCGGCGGGCAGCGAGTTGAAGATACCGGTGCCGGTGATGTTCATGACACCGGTGGTCGCGGCGGTGGCGCCGAGCGTGGCTCCGAAGAGGCCGTTGGTGGCGACGGAAACCGAGCCGCCACTGATGTTCCAGATGCCGGTGGCGCCGGCGGTGGTGATTCCGCCGACGAGGAAGCCGCCCACCGTGGCCGAGCCGCCGCTGATGTTGGCGACACCGAAGCCGGCGCGCCCGACATGGACCTCCCGGAAATCGGTGGCGACGCCGCCGGTGGTTAGAGATCCCGCGGTCATGTTGAGAATGCCGGTGCCGCCGGTGGTCGCGCCGACGACGAAGGTATTGCCGGTGCCGGGAGCTCCGACGAGGATGGTGCCGCCATCCACATTCAACCGCGAGGTGACGCCGGACGCGGGGTTGATCAGGACCGCACCGGTCGTGGGGGAGGCATTGAGGGTGCCGGTTAGACTGACCGTGCCCGCGCTGACGGTGGTGGTGCCGGCATTGGTATTCGCACCGCCGAGGGTGAGCAGGCCGGTGCCGGTTTTTGTGATATTGACGCCTGCGGCACCGCCATTGGCGATCGCGCCGCTGATGGTGGTCGAGCCGACGCCAGCGATGGTCAGGGTCTTGTTGGCGGGGGTGCCGCCGGTGTTGCCGGTGAGATTGCCGGCTAGAGTGAGGGCGCGGGTGTTGTTGTTATTGTTGAAGGTGTGGGTGCTGGTGACACCCGAGGTCCCTAGCAGGAGATTGGCATTGACCACCTGGTTGTTGGCGACGGTGGCGTTGAGGTTGATCGTGCCGCTCGTTTCATGGATGATCTGGCCGGTGCCTGCCGAGGCACCGCCGATGGTGTAGGCGGCGGCATTGGCCGTATCGAAAGTCAGGTGACGGAGCGTGATGTTGCCCGTAGTGATCACGGCACCACCGGCCCCGGCGGCGGCGTTGAAGGTGGCTGTGTTCGCGGATCCGGGAACGCTTGCGGGAGGCCCGGCCCAGTTGCCAAGCGTGGACCAGGTGGCGGTGCCGGCGGCTCCTGTCCAGGCGGCGCTGGCGGCGTGGCCGGATGGTGCGGCCAGCAGGGTCGCGGCTAACAGCGACGCGGCGTGCTTGGAATTCGAGCAGACGTATTGCAACAAGGGTAGCGGGGAGGCGGAAAAGCGGGGTTTCATCGAGGTTCGGGTTTTAAGGGGAAAATGGCCGGATTGAAGCCCGGCCGGGATCTTTGGAGATGACGATTCGCTAACAGGCGGAACCGATCATCTGATAGTCCTGATCCGCCAGTGCGGGCGCCACCCCGGAGGATGGCGCCCTGTGGACACTACAACCGAAGTCGGTTAGTTCACCGCCTTGAGGCGGGCGAACAGGCTGGTGTTGCCGTTGCGCTGGATGGTGACGGTGATGAGATCCGGATCACCTCCATTCGGCTGGACGTCGACCGTGTAGCCGATGCCACTGGAGTTGCCCAAACCGATGGTGATCGGTGGGATGGTCGCCCAGTCGGCGAGATCCGTGCTCACCTCCACCGTCTGGGCGATGCCTTGCGAGGCATCCGAGCGCAGGTAGGTGAAGACCAGGGTGTTCGGATCCGCGGTGTTCTGGTCGGGCAGGATGGAGGTGTCCGAGATGGTTGGATTCCCGCCGAGGATGAATTCCAGCAGGTTGTTGATGCCATCATGATCAAAGTCACCCGATCCGACGGCATCGCCGCCGAACAGGCCGAAGCCGGCGGCCCAGCTCTCAAACGGGGAGAGCGGAGCGGTGGTGAGCGCGAGCTGGTTCAGCCCCTGATAGTTGTAGTCCACCCGATAACCCGGCGGGGCGATGACGGTGCCACTGCCACTGATGGTGGTGTAACTGCCAAACACATAAGCGGGTTGGGTAAGCGGGCCATTCAGGACGGAGACATCGATGACCGATCCGGCTAGATTGAGATGCCCGGCGACGGCCAGGGTATCCGCGGTGTCGGACGCGCCATCGACTTCGACGAGCAAGTTGCCCTGGAGCGTCGTGGCTCCGGTGGTCATGGCCCCGATTCCCGCAATGCCGGGGGCTAGGTTGCCAGTCGCCGCAACGGTGACTGCGGCCAAGGTGGCATTGCCGGTTAGAGTGGCAGAGCCGACCACCGTGAGTGCTCCGACGGCGAAGCCGCCGCCATTGAAGACCAGGGAGCCGGCCGTGACGGTGGACGCACCGGTGTGGGTGCTGGTGCCGGAAAGGGTCAGCGAGTTGGTGCCGACCTTGTTGATCGCGACCGGTCCGGCGCCGTTGCCGATGGTTCCGGCAAACAAAGATGGCGTGTTCTTGCCACCGATGCTGTAGGTCACGGTCTGGACGCCGCCGCCGGTCGAGCCACCGAGGAACCCGAGGGGATCGGGGCTGTTGACTTCACCGATGGTGATGGCGGTCCTGCCATCGCGGACAGACAAGCCGTGATTGGCGAGGTTCAAAGTCACGTTCACGCTACCCGCCGTGCCGTTGAGACGGGTGCCACCACCCAGGATGATGGTGCCGTTGAAGCCTTCCCAGCTATTCGCGACATAGTCGGTGACAAAGGCATTGGTCACGGTGAGCGAGCCTGTTCCGGTTAGAGCGCCGAGACTGACGATGACACCGCCACCTTCGGGGCGCTCAATGATCGTGTTGGTGCCGTTGACCTGCGGCTGATAGAAGCCGACGCCGTTGGTGGACAGGATCGCGTTGCCATTCATGATGAGTCCGCCGGAAGGCAGGTTGACCTCGTTGTTCACGAACAGGGTTCCGGCATCGATGGTGGTTCCGCCGCTGGCATTGACGTTGTTGACGCCAGTGACGGTTAGAATTCCCTCACCGGATTTCTTGAGCCGGCCGGTTCCGGAGATCAAGCCGGTGAAGGTGCCGTTGACGCCGTTGGTATCGAATTCCCCGGTTCCGTTGGAAATGAGGATGCCGCGGTTCGGATTGATGGTCACGTCGAGAACGCCGAGTTTGAGCGTCGACGTGTTGCCGGTTCCCGGGTTGAAGGTCAGTTTGGTCCCGGGGGCGCCGGGGATCGCGCCGAGGCCGGAATCGTCGGCAATCAGCAAGGTGCCGGCCTTGACAACCACGCCACCGCTGAAGTCGTTGCCGGAGCCGATGGTGAGGGTGCCCGCACCCGCCTTTGTGAGACCGCCGACGCCACCGCTGCCGATGCCGCCGATGAAGGTCACGTCATTGCCGTTGGTGTCGAAGGTGGCCCCGCCGGAACCGATGGTGACGACGCGGGTGGAAATGTCCTCCACATCATCGGGCATGGCGGCGGCCCACATGAGGGTGCCGCCGGCGACGGTGATGAAGTCGCTGCCGAGGCTGTCGAGCGCGTTGAACCGGACGGTGCCCGCGGCGATGGTGAGGCCGCCGGAGAACGTGTTAGGCGTCTCGAAGGCGGAGGCGAAATCCAAGGTGCCGAGGCCGAACTTGGTGATGCCCTTGACCGTGCCACCATCGGAAACGATTCCCGACAGCGTCAGGGTGTCCGCCAGATTGGCTACCGTGATGGACGTATTGGACAGGAGTTCGAGCGGAGCGGAGATGGTGTGGCTGCCGTTGATCACGTCGATCGTGGTATTGCCCGCTCCATTGTTGAGTGTGAGGACGCTGGTGTCAGGGATGCCCGAGCTGATGGTGTAGCCCAAGGCACTGTTGAGCACCAGCGCGCCGATCTGGCGGTTGTCGTCCAGCGTAACCACGCTAGCGGAACCGATGGCACCGTTGAGATTGGCAGTGGCTCCCAGCACATTGGGAATCGTGGCGTTATCCCACTTGGCGGTGTCGCCCCAGCTCCCAGAACCGGTCGCGCTCCACACGGACGTGGGAGCAGCTACGCCGGTGACGGTCATTTCGACAAAGCCACCGGCTTCCGCGAAACTGTAGCTCAAGCCGCCCTGCGGGTTGAGGATGTTCGCAGTCGTCAAAGCGGCTACTCCATCGCCTTGGATTGTGCCGTTGTATTTGAAGAGCTGGTAAGTGCCATTGGTCTGGAGCTTGTTGGTGGTTCCTGGGACGTAGAGGTTGAGGCCGCTGCCGCCGTTGATGGCGAGGCCATCGAGGCCGATCACATCGACCAAGTCGGTCGAGCCGGGACTGACTTCCAGGTTGAAGACGGAACCTCCGCCCACGGTCAGGGCGGTGGCGGTTAGAGTGCCCACGCCCGCCGAGCCGGGAGTCACACTCGATCCCGCGCCGGTGACGATGCCGCCGATGACCCCGCCGGAACCGGTCAGATTCTGGCCGTTGGCAAGGGTCAGGGATGCGCCGGTGCGGGCGGTTACATCAAGGGCCGCGCCAGCGGCGACGGCAACCGTGTTGGCAGTGCCCGGAACGGCAGTGCCGCTGAGGGCAAGCGTGCCTAACGAAATAGTGGTATTGCCGGTGTAGGCGGTGCTTGCACCTGATAGAGTCAGGACGCCAGCCCCGGACTTGGTGAGGCCGAGTTTGCCGCCCCCGACACCGTCTTGGATGGTGCCGGCGAACAGATTGGCAGCGGCGTTGCTGATGGTGAGCGTGGCCCCGGTGGCATTGACGTTTTCCACGATGGGAATCGTGGCGGCGATGGTCTCGGAAGTGTTCAAACCGGAAACCGTGGCGCTGGTGCCGTTGAGGATCAGGCGGCCGCTGCTGTTGTTAGTGATGGTGACGGAGTTCGGCGTGGTGGAATTCAACGAACCCGCGCTGCCGAGCTGGAGGTTGCCTTGATTGAGAAAGACTCCACCGGTGAAGGTGTTGTTGCCGCTCAGGGTCAGGGTGCCGCCGCCGGTCTTGGTCAGGGCAGTGGCGGAAGCATTGTCAGCGATTTCAGATGAGATATTAAGCGCGCCGGCGGCGTTGCCATTGAACTGATGGACAATCAGATCGGCACCGGCACCGCCGCGGAGGATGCCGCCGGTGATGCTGGTGGGGTTGGCGGCGACCGCGGCCGTGACCAGCAGGCCACCCGATGTGATGGTGTTGGTTCCCGACAGGGTGATGGTGCGGGCAGCCACTGCAGCGAAGCGAAGTGCATCGGTGGTGGCATCCGTCTGGGCGCTGTCGACGGTGACGTTGGTGCGGTTGCCGATGGCCCACGTGTCTGGGACGTAGATCGCATTGCCCATATTGGTGGCGGCGTCCGCGGCGCGGACGAAATCCGTGGAATTCAGGATGATGATGCCGCCGCTTACAAGCTCGATCGGGAAAAGACCGGAGGTGACGCGGAAGCCACTGGCGTTGGAGGTCGGGAAGAGATTGAGCGTGCCGCCGGGATTTCTCGAAATCGAGCCGAAGACGCCGAAGGCCTTGGAGCTGGAACCGCGGCCCTGCGTCATGACGTTGCCACCGGACTGGAGGGTCAGGCTGGCGAAATTCTGGAAGAAATCGCCGACGCGGTCGCCCGTCTGCGTGTGGAAGGTGCCACCCCCCATGACGAGCGCGGTGCCGGGACTGAGAATGCTGGGATGGCCGAGGAAATTCTGGCCTGCGATATTCGGCTGCGAAGGCGAGGTGACCTGCAGGGTCCCGCGATTCACAATGAAGGTGCCGGTGCCGATGCCTTGGCCAGCGATGAGCGAAGTATTGAAAAGCACTGTCCCAACGCCGTTCTGGGTGATGGCGCTTGAGCCTTGGTTGAAAGCGGTATTGCCGTTAATAGCAACTGTGCGGCCGGTCCCGACATTCCACGTTTGATTCCCCGCTAACACGAGCGGCGCGGTAATCGTGAGATTCTGAGTGGCGGCTGACAAATCGATGCCAGTGCCCGAGCCAGCGCCACCATCCAAGGTGAGCGTGTTCCCGGCATTGATTACCACCACTGCCGCGGGGTTCACCACTTTGATTCCATCCCATGTCATATCACTCCCGAGCGTGGCAACCGTATTGGCACCCGTGGCCACCGTATTATTCCATACCGCGATATCGTTCGCACCCGGAATCACCCCACCCACCCACGCCAAGGGGTCGCTGAGATTCGCGACGGGTGTTGGTAACGTGGCAGCTCCGGTGTTGTCGCGGACAATCTCCGCAGCGGCGGCGTGACCGGCGAGAGAGACAAAAATGGTGGCGATGCTGAGGAGATTTCTGGATTTGGGTTTCATTCGAATCGGTTTTTTAGGTTTACCAAATCACAATGGAAATCTTCGGGAGATGGATCAATACCCCGTGTGGAGTATCCGCCGGCGAGAGCAACCCAACCGGGTGCGGATTGAGCCAAATACACCCGGGAATCAGGATTGGAGATATTGCCCCGCGGTTTTGGAGATTTTCGCTGATTGCGCTTTCCCACGCGGCGGCACTTCCCGCGCTTTTTGGTGCTTTGCCGGTTGCACAGATCCGCTGGCGTGCCAAAGTCGGCCACGAAATCGAATGACAACTGAAAACTTGCAAGAGCGGATCGCGGAATCGAGTGGCTGGATTCAGTCGGTGAAGGAGGAGATGGCGCAAGTCCTGGTGGGCCAGGAACGGTTGGTGGACCGGTTGCTCATCGGCCTGCTGTGCAACGGCCACATCCTGCTCGAAGGCGTCCCGGGCCTTGCCAAGACCCTTGCCGTCAAGGCACTTTCCGGGTCTTTGCATGCGACGTTCGCGCGCTTCCAGTTCACCCCTGACCTGCTGCCCGCCGACCTCGTCGGGACGATGATCTATCACCCGCAGGAAATGAAATTCGAGCCCAAGCTGGGTCCGATTTTCAACAACCTGATCCTCGCCGACGAAATCAACCGCGCGCCGGCCAAGGTCCAGTCCGCGCTGCTCGAAGCGATGCAGGAGCGGCAGGTGACGCTCGGTCACCACTCGTATCCCCTGCCCCAGCCGTTCCTGGTGCTCGCGACCCAGAACCCGATCGACCAGGAAGGCACCTATCAACTTCCCGAGGCGCAGCTCGACCGGTTCCTGCTCAAGGTCACCGTCGGCTATCCGACCAAGGACGAGGAGTTGGAAATCCTCGACCGGATGGCGACCTCCACCCCGCCCTATCAGACGAAAACCGTGGCGACGCCCGAACAGGTCGCTGCCTCCCGCGATTTGGTGAACGAGGTTTACATCGACGCGGCGATCCGCAAATACATCGTCCAGATCATCCACACCACGCGCTATCCGGGGCTGGTGGACGCGCCGTTGAAAAACCTCGTCCGCTCGGGTGCCTCCCCACGTGGCACCATCAACCTCGCGCTAACAGCCAGGGCGCGGGCGTTCATGCAAGGCCGCGCGTTCGTCACCCCGCAGGACGTGAAGGACATGGCGCTGGACGTCCTCCGCCACCGGATCCTGCTCACTTATGAAGCGGAAGCCGAGGAAATGACCACCGACTCGGTGATCGAGCGGATCATGTCCAAGGTCGCGGTGCCTTGAAGAGGTTGAGAGTTGAGAGAAAGAAAAGAACGTGCTGACCGACGAACAGATCGAGGAAATGATGGCGCGGGTGCGCAAGCTCGAGCTCAAGGCGCGGCGCCTGGTGCGCGAGTCGTTTTCCGGCGAGTATCTGTCATCGTTCCGCGGCCAGGGTCTGGATTTCGACGACTTCCGCGAATACCAGCACGGCGACGAGGTGCGGTTCATCGACTGGAACGTTACCGCGCGGATGAACCAGCCGTTCGTTAGAAAGTTCCGCGAGGAGCGCGAGCTATCGGTGATCATCGCGGTGGATGTCTCCGGCTCGGCGGACTACGGCAGCGTCTCACTGAGCAAGCGCGAGGTCGCGGCGGAAACCGCGGCGGTATTGGGCTTCAGCGCGCTGCACAACGGCGACAAGGTCGGCCTGCTGATTTTCGCCAACGAGCCCATCCTGTTCGTTCCTGCGGAAAAAGGCAGCCGCCACCTGCTGCGGATGATCCGCGAGATCCTGGTTGCGAAACCGGAAGCGCCTGGAACCTCGGTCGCCGAAGCCTGTGATTTCCTCGTCCGCACCCTGCGCCGGAAATCGCTGGTGTTCCTGATCTCCGACTTTTTCTCGGACCCGTTGGAGAAGCCCATCGGCAAGCTCGCGAAAAAGCATGAAACCATCGCACTGCGGGTGCTCGACCCGCTCGAAGCCCGGCTGCCCAAAGGCGGCAAGGTGGTGATGATCGATCCCGAAACCGGCTTCGAAACGCTGGTCAACACCGGCAACCCGAACCTGCGGATGGGCTACGCCAAGCTGATGGCCAGACAACAGGAAGGCGTGGCGGCGATCTTCAAGAAGCACGGCATCGACGCGGCGGACCTGTTCACCAATGGCGACACGCTCGCCGCGCTCCATCAACTTTTGAAAAAACGCGGGCGCAAGCGTTCCGGTTAGAAACACGATGAACGAGAAACCCGGCACCTTCGAACTCCTGGAACCCGCCTCGCCGGAGTCCCTGGTTCCGAACCCGTGGCTGGAACCGTGGATGATCGCGGCGGCCGTTTTGTTAGCGATTGCGCTGCTGGCGGTGTGGTTTTTCAAGAAGAAACAGGTCGCCCCCGTGGATCCCCGGGCGCTCCGCCAGGCCGCCCACGCGGAAGCTGCCGCAGCCTTGACAAAGATCGGCACGGTGCCGCCCCGGGAAGCGGCGGTGCAGTCCTCGCTGATCCTGCGCCGCTATCTATCAGTCGTGGCGGGCGACCCGGCGTTGTTCGAGACGCACGAGGAGTATATTTCCCGGCATGATGCCCTGAAGGACTTTTCCGAGGACGCCCGCGGATCCGCCGGGCTCGGCTTCTCGCGCCTGGCCGCGGTTAAGTACGCGCCGGAAACTCCCGACATGGCAACGGACCAGGTGATCGCCGGATCCCACACCTTACTGGAAATCCTTCACCATGGCTTGCGGGCATGAGCGCGTTTTTCGAACACTTCCGTTTCGCGCAACCGGGCTGGCTGTTGTTGCTGATCCCGGCGTTGCTGCTGCTCGCACTGCGCCGCGGCCGCGGCTCGGAGGCGGCGGTGGTTTTCCCGAATCTATCCGTTTTGGTCAGCTTGGGAAGACGCGTCCGCTTGGTCGCCTGGAACCTCGGGCTGCCGCTCGCGTTCCTCGCTTTGTTCTGCGCGATCATCGCGATTGCCCGCCCGGTCTGGCGCAACGAGTTTCAAAGCCGCTCGGCCAGCGGCATCGACATCATGATCGCTTTCGACGTCTCGCTGTCGATGGACATCGAGGATTTCATCGATCACGGCGTGCCGGTGAAACGCATCGATGTCGCGAAAAAAGTGGTCGATGATTTCATCAGCCGCCGGACGGAAGACCGGATGGGTCTGGTCGCCTTTGCCGGCCGGCCGCGCGACGCCAGCCCGATCACGCTCGACCATCAGTGGCTCAGGAATTCGCTCAGCCAGCTCCGGCTGAACGACCGCAACGACATGGGCACGGTCAAGGAACAAGGCACGGCGATCGGTTCCGCACTGGCCGCCGCTTCGGTCCGGCTCGAAGCCCGCGACGCCCGCAGCAAGATCATCGTCCTCCTCACCGACGGCGCGAGCAACTCTGGCAAGATCTCCCCTCTCGAAGCCGCCGAACACGCCAAGACGCTGGGAATCAAGATTTACACCATCGCCATCGGCACCAAGGAAGGCCGCGTGGACCGCAGCATCATGACCTTTCCCTATCAGGAGTTTGATCTCCCCACGCTCGAGAAAATCGCCGAACTCACCGGAGCCGAATCCTATTGGGCGCAGGATCTTGCCGCGCTCAGGAAGACCTTCACCACCATCGACAACCTGGAGAAAACCGACGCAAAGAGCCTGACCGTGATCGACGACACCGAGTTGTTTCCCTGGTTCGTAGGCGTCACACTGCTTGCGGCGCTGGCCGCGGCGGGTTACATGTCCCTGAACCCGCCACCCACTTCCTGATCCGATGAATTTCGCCCAACCCGGCTGGCTTGCCTTGCTGCTGCTGCTTCCCTTGCTGGGAATCGGCGCGGTGATGACGTCGCGGCTGCGGAGCAAACAATGGACGGCCTTCGTCGCACCGCGGTTGCGCGGAGCCCTTCTCAAGCGCGGCAGTTCCCTGCCCCGCTGGCTTGCGTTGTTCTTCCTGCTAACAGCCTCCGCGGCCATCATTGTCGCGCTCGCCCGGCCGCGCGGCGATGCCGGCACCAAGACCGAGAAAACACTCGGCCGCAATGTCATGATCGCCCTCGACATTTCCAAAAGCATGAAGGTCAGCGACGTGAAACCGGACCGCCTGACCCAGGCGAAAACGGTCATCTACGAACTGTTGGAAGCGATGCCTAACGAACGCATCGGCTTCATCGGGTTCGCCGGCACGCCTTATGTCTATGCCCCTCTGACCATCGACCACAGCGCGGTGCGTGAGATCACCGAACAGATCGATGAAACCTGGGCACCCGTGGGTGGCTCGGATCTTCCCGCTGCTGTCCGTCTCGCCACCGAGACCTTGAAAAAAACCGGCCAGAAAAACAACGCGCTCGTCATTCTCAGCGACGGCGAAGAGGTCCTCGACGACAGCCGCCGGGGTGAGCTCGACGCGGTGATCGCCGAGGCCGAGCGGGCCGGCGTTTACGTGATCACGATCGGCGTCGGCACCGAAGACGGTGATTTCGTCCCGAACCCGGATTCCTCTTACGGAAAGATGATGGATCCCTCGGGCAAACAGGTCATCAGCCGCCTGCAATCCGACACGCTCCGCAAGCTGGCGGAGGGAACCCGCGGCCGCTTCAGCCTCGCCGGTTCCGGTCTCGATATTCCGGCGATGGTGAAGTCGGTGGTGGCCGGCTTGGATGCGTTTGAAATGGAAGGCCGCGAGCGGCGCATCTCCATCGAATTCTATCAGTGGCTGATGTTTCCCGCGATCCTGTTCCTCATGGCCTCGATCATTGCGGGAACCCGTTGGAAAGGTCTCCGGACCGCGATCGTCGTCGCCGGCGGATTCCTGACTCTATCCGACGCCCGGGCCGGCGAGGCTTCCGCCGCGAAGGAGGCGCTGGCGGCAGAACGCTACGAGGAAGCCCGCGAATCCTATCAGAAACTCGCCGGTGAGGCGAGGTTCCCCGAGACCCGCGCCCGCTACCGGCTCGGCGAGGCGACCGCCGCCTATCGCGCCGGGGAGTTCCGGGAAGCCCGCACGGCGTTCAGCCAGTCCTTGCTATCAGGTGATTCCGAGGTCCAGGCGAGCAGCCACCTTGGCATGGGCAATTCGTTATTTCAGCTCGGCTGGAAAGGCTTGGCCGGCGAGGCCTATCCCACCGATCCCGCCGCGGTCCCGGATCTCGACCGCTTCGACACCATCGTCAAGGAAGCCCTCGCAAAACTGCGGGAGTCGGACGCCCCGGAGGAAAGCGACGCCAGCGGCTTTGTCCAGATGGAGGCACTCATCACCAACTGGGCCGACTCCGTTAGACATTACGATTCCACGCTGGCCCTTTTCCCTGCGGACAAGGTCGCCCGCAGAAACCGCACGATGACGCTCACCTATCTCAGGCGGCTGGAGGAATTGCTCGAGGAGGAAGAACAGGAAACCCAGGAATCGATGCCACAGCCACAACCCGGTGAAGGTCCGCCGCAGGAAGGCGAGGGCGAAGGTGAACCGCAGGAAGGCGACGGCGAGGGCGACGAAAAACCCGGCGAACAAGGCGAAGGCGACAAGGATCCCAAGGACGGCTCCGGCGACGAGGGAGAGAAGGACAAGGATGGCAAAAAGGGCAAGGACAAGGACAAGGACAAGAAGGACGGCGACAAGGAAGGTGAGAATCCCAACGAATCCCCCACAGAACGCGCCCACCGGATCCTCAAGGAAAACGCGGACCTCGAAAAAGGCCCGCTCAGCCCCGGCAGCCGCGAACACCGCGGTCCGGAGAAAGATTGGTAACATCATGAACACTCGGCAACATCTCACCCGGATTCTAACCATCCTCGCGACCCTTTGCTGCCTCGCCCATGGCCAGACGACGAGCCGGCTCTCCACCGCATTCCTCGCCCGCGGCGAGCGAGCATTGTTAGAGGTGGCGGTGGCCGGCGGGGAACCCACGGAGATGCCGGAAATTCCCGTCATCCCCAAGGCCGCGATCCAACCCAGCCCCCGTGGACCGCAGACGCGGATCCTGCCCGGCAGACGGCTGGAGTATGTTTTCGAATATGTCCTCAACAGTTATGAGATCGGCCGCCATGTCATCCCACCGATCACGGTGATGGTGGACGGCAAAAAGACCCTGACCGAACCGCTGGCTTTCCAGGTTTTCAATCCCGACGAACTCGAGTGGTCGGAGATCGAGTCCGGCGGGAAGACCATCCGTTATGCCAGTACGTTCCGCACCTTGAACCTCACGCCGTTCGAGAACGAAACCACGCCCACGGAAATCAAGCTGTTCGTGCCCGAGGAATTGATGGTCGAGGACTGGGGCATTCCCGATTTCGAGCGGGACGGCGTGACGGCCTGGCGTTTCCAGCCCTCGCCCCGGCCCAACCGGATCAACTTGTTAGGCGCGAGCTATCAGTCGGTGGCCTACCCGAGCACCATCACTCCGACGCGCGTCGGCAGGATCGGAATCGGCCCGGCGAAAGTCCGCCTAACCACGCGGGAATCGATCATGGATCCCCTCTTTCGCACGGTGAATTCGGAAATTTACATCACCGTGCCCAAACTCGAACTCGAGGCCAAACCGCTGCCGGAGGGCGCGCCCGAGGGCTTTGAAAATGCCGTCGGCCGGTTCCGGCTCAACGCCAGCACTTCCGTCACCGCCGTGATGGAAGGCGATCCGATCACCGTGGACCTCGTCGTCAGCGGCAGTGGCAATCTCGACACCCTCCAACCGCCCAAACTCGAAAGCGCCGACGGATGGAAAATCTACGGCACCACCACCGACCAACGCGGTGACGAACGCCGCCAGCTCTCCGGCACTGTCGTTTTCCATCAATCGATCCGGCCCCTCGAAATGAAGGCGGAGATCCCGCCATTCCGGCTGGTTTATTTCGACCCGCAGGACGAGATCTACAAGACCCTGACCACCGAGCCGATCGCGCTGCAAATGAGCCCTAATATCTCGCCGGGCGCGAACGCCCCCGGAGCCATCCAATCTCTGTCCGTCCCGGTGGAGCGCATGACCGACATCCTCGCCGTCCTGAGCCCGGCACAGCTGACCGTGCCCGCCGGATCCTCGCTGCCCGCCTGGCTCGGCCACGCCATCGGCGGTTTGATAGCGTTGGTTCTCGTGGCAAAGGCATTTTGGATGCGCTACGCCCCGCGCCTCAAGGCCGATCCCGTCCGTGACGCGAAAGTCCAACAGCTTCGCGAAATCGGCCTAACCAAGTCCGCGGATGACACGGAGTTTCTCAAATCCGCCGGCAGCTTCATCGAGCGCTGGCTGGGCGGCAATCCTGACCCGGCGATCCAGGCCGTTCTTGCCGAGCGCGATGCCGTTTGCTTCCGTTCCGAGAAACCCAAAGCCGTGCTCAACCAAAACCGCCGCGACGAAATCCTCAAGCTGCTCCGCAGGGCCTCCATCGCGGTTTTTGTTAGCGCCACCCTCGGTCTAGGCACGCCCGCCCGCGCCGATGTCGCCAGCCAGGCGCTGGAGGCCTACGAAAGCGCGAAGTATGAAGAGGCGATGAAGCTCTGGATGGAGGCCGGCGACTACGATCAACTCTCCGCCGACACGCTTTATAACATCGGCAATGCCAGTTACCGCTCCGGCTCCCCCGGCTATGCCGCGCTCTTCTATCGGCGCGCACTCGTGCGCGACTCCGGCCACCAGGAGGCCCGCCAGAACCTCCGCTTTATCGAGCGCAAATACGGTGCCATCACCGTCCAGCGCCCGGAATACCAATACGCGCTCGCCAAACTCCCGCTCTCGACATGGCAGGCAATTCTTTGGAGCGGTGCTTGGATGTGCGGTCTTGCGCTGTTGGTTTTCCCCGCCACCCGTCCGGGCGCGCGCCTCCGAATCGTCGCCGCGGGTGCTTTGGTGTTAGGCCCGATCCTCGTTTCCGCCGGAGTTCTCGGCTGGCGCTATTTCCCTAACGACGCCGAGTTCGCGCCGGTTGCCAAGCAAGCCGTCATCATCGCCGACAAGGTCGCGCTGCACACCGACGCCGCCCGCACCGCGCCGGAAGTCATCGACGCGCCGCCCGGCTCGCTGTGCGAAATCATCAGCGAGTCCGGACGCTGGGCCTACGTCGCCTTCGCCACCAAAACCCGCGGTTGGGTGCCGATGGAGTCCATCGAAAAGGTCATCCCGGAGAAGCCCCCCGCCCCGCCGAAGTTCCGCAAGCCGAAGGCGGACGGGAAGACGGCTTGATGGAGATTCCGCGAACGGAAAACGGATTTTTCCCGACACGATCCTCCTGATAGGGTGGATTTCGATGAATTTCCGGACGCACGCGAAACGAAAGCAGCAGGGGGCATCGCTTCATTAGCGAGGTGCATGGAACTGAAAATTCAGGGGAATAATCCGCATGGCGTGTTACCCCCGGGATCAAAGGGAGCAAGGAAACATTGTCTCCACCAAACCACCCCTCAACCGCCTGCCGCTATGAAAACCCTCTGCCAAATCCCAGCGAAGCTCCTTCTGGAGTTGGTTCTTTACGCCCACGTCGCCGTCGGCATTCAGATTCTAACCCATCTGGTCCAATGAAAGCGCGACAACTGAGGCTATCCGGCAGCCGGGCTGGCAGGATCCTGCTGCATCTCACTTGTATCGCCCGCACTGGCCGCTGGCATTGGCATTTCAAAGGAATCGCCCGGGAATTCAATTCCACGGGTCCGTCCGTGTAACGGCTTCACGGGGGTTGCCAAATCGGGCCGATCCGCCAGAATCCGCCTGTGAAAGTTAGAAAAGCCGTCATCACCGCCGCCGGAAAATCCCAGCGCACTCTCCCGCTCCAGACGCTCGTGGACCGCGACGGCAGTTCCCGCTCCGCCCTTGCGATTCTCGCGGAGGAAATCACTTCCGCCGGGATCGAGGAAATCGCCGTCATCATTTGCCCCGGCGACGAGACCGCCTACGCTGCGGCCGCCGGCAAGCACGCCAGCCACATGCGCTTCATCGAGCAGCCGGAACCTCTCGGCTACGCCCATGCCGTCCATTGCGCAGCCGGCTTCACCAGCGATGACCCGTTCCTCCTGATGGTCGGCGACCACCTCTACCTAAGCCGCACCGAAACTACCTGTGCCGCCCAACTGTTAGCCACCGCCACCGCGGAAAACTGCGTTGTCTCCGCCGTCCAGGCCACCCACGAGAGCAAGCTCCCGCTCTACGGCGCAATCGGCGGCCGTCGGCTCGCGGGCAGTGATTTGCTCTATCAGGTCGAGACCGTCATCGAGAAACCCACGCCCACCGAGGCCGAGCAGAAGCTCGTAGTCCCCGGACTTCGCGCCGGCAATTACCTGTGCTTCTTCGGCCTCCACGTGCTCACGCCCACGGTCATGGAAATCCTCGCCCGCCAGCTTGCGGATGGGCGTGCGGATCTTTCCGGCGCGCTCTCGGAAATCGCCCGGCGCGAGCGCTACCTTGCCCATGAACTCCAGGGCCGCCGCCACGACATCGGCGTCCGCTACGGCCTTCTAACCGCCCAGCTTGCGCTTGGCCTTGCTGGCAAAGACCGTGACGAGGTGCTCGTCAACATCGTCGAGCTCCTCGCCCAGTCGCAAGGGTGAGTGCAAACTCCTAACGGACTGAAGGAGTCGGCGGCGAGACTGCGGGAAGGCGGCCGGAAACAGTCACCGGGGGTCCGGAAGGGGCGGGTGCCGCTGTCGCGCCGGGTTGGAATCCGCTCCCGGAGTCCATGGCGAATAACTGGTTTTTCGTTTTGCTGAAAATCAGCCGTAGATTTCCCCGGGGAGCTGCGAGCACATCGACTTCCGCCGGGCTGAACGCAAACCACTCCGGCGGACCGGTGAGATCCAGTTTCATTGGAAACGGCACAAGCCCGAACGCGTTGTCCGCGCGGAGATACTTCATGAGCGCGGGCGATGGCTCGACGGCGATGAACCATTGCCATCTTTTCAGTCCGCCAGAGTCCGACCATTCGCGGCGCTCCGCATGGAGGATCCGGTCATCCGGAGCCGGGCTCCGCCAGAACGCGCGCTGGAAAATCTTCACCGGATCGGTTAGGACGCCAGTCGGCGGCGGGGAATCGATTTTGACAATCGGGGCGACTGAGGGTGGCACCGCTTTCTGATGGAGGGCGAACCACCCCAGCAGGGCCGTCACGACCAAGCAGCCGATGATCCCGGGCATGAGCAATCGACTGCGGGCGAATGACGGAGTGACTGTCATTGGAGTTGATTGATGACTCAGTTGCCGGAGTGCGAGTAGGTTCTCAGATAGAGCATGACATCCTCCACGCTGGCGGCGAAGCGTTTCAAGCCTTCCTGCTCGTTGTTGAGCAGCGTGTAGGCGGGGATGACGATCTTCCACCGGGTATTCCAGACGCTGCGGGCGATGAGGCGGCTGTTGCTGAACTCCAGCGGCGACGATCCTCCATAGAACAGTTCGGGATCGCCCACCGCGCGGAACGCCTGGTGTTTGCGGATGATCCACGGTTGTTCGCTCAGGGTGCCGTTGGCGTTGAAGAAATTCGTGGTGTTGAAATCGCTTGCTCCAAGGTTGTAGGGCAGAGGCAGCGCCTGGTCCTGCACGTTCCAGCTCCGGATCAACTCGGAATCGCCCGACAGCGGCGCCCGCATGGAATCCACCCCACACGGAATCAGATAGACATAGGGCGTCCCGCTCAGCGCGTTGGCTGAATTCTGCCCGGTGGCTGGAACTCCGCCGATGGATGGATCCATGCCGACGTAGCCTTTGAGCACGATGCCCGCGTTGCTGATCTTGGTGGCGAAGCTGCTGGCCGAGAAGGCGTGGTCGTAGGCGGCAAGTGGCAGGCCGAAGAAGTTCCGCCCGTCTTCGATGGTGCTGCCGAACTCAATGATGATGCCGGGCACGGCCGAACCATCGGGTTTCGCGATGTTGCGACACTGGTTCGCCACGTCGGAGTCCGACATGACATTCGGGACCATGTGCCGCTCCAACGTCTGCCGCCAGGCCTCGTCTCCCAGAGTGCTTCCGGGGGTATTGAGCAGGCGGAAAAGTTCGCCGCGCAGCGAGAAGACCGTCCCGTAGTGGTCCGGGTTATTGATCCCCAGACGGCCCTTGGCAACAGCGAAGTCCGCGTTGATTTGCGCCATGATCCCAGCCAGTCCGGCATCGCCGAGCGTGCTGGTGGTGTTCTGCGGGACACCACCGGTGAGGTCGCCCAGGGAACGGGAAGCGACAATGTTCGCGAAGACCTTGCTGCCCTGCGTACTGCCTAGCAGACCGGTTTCATAATCGTAGGCCTTCGCGCTGAGATAACTGTAGCGGCTGGCGAGATCAAACAACGAACGATACTGCTCCAGCGCCTCATTGCGGAAGACGCGGAACGACAGGTCCTTGGTGCGGTAGCCCTGAATGATGGCGGCGGCGCGCTGGCGGAAGACCTCGCGCTCGGCTTGCACGCGGTCGCCTTTTGCGAGCACGTTGTTGACCCGTTGCAGCGCGCGCTGGTGGGGAACCATGAGCTGCATGAGCTCGTTCGCACCGGTTACCGTCTCGATGTAGATTCTCTGATACTCATAGGCGAGCTGGACCTCCTCGTAGTTGAAGCCGAGTTCCTGAAGCGTCCTTTCAAGGCTTTGCTGTTCGGAAAGGATGTTCGACTGCTGATACAGCGAGAGGGTGCGGGTGACGCCGGCGGTGATGTTGGCGATGGCGGCGGCAACCACGCCAACGGTCTTGATAGCTCCGCGGCCTGGTGCCGTGCCATCGACGGAAAGCCCGAAAACTGTCGGGAGATATTCCGACGATGCATCTGCGAGAGCAAGCGCACCGCCAGCGATGTAGTCTGCGGAGAAGGCTGCGATTTCAAGATCGCGCCCGAGCGCTTCCAGCCCGGCGATCTCCGCTTGGCTGGCCACCAGGGCGGCTTTGGATGCTTGGTGGGTTCTCACAAGATCCCTGAAAACCTGGCCCAAATGATCCAACTGCGCGGTTTGCCGCTGCCATACCACGTTCAATTCGTAAAGATCCATCCACGTCACCTGGGCGTCCTGAAGCGCCTCCTGCAACTCGCCGGTCACCGGCCGCGAACCGAGGCCACCGGATTTCCAGACATCCGCATATTGCACCCACTGGGATGGCCGGATCGTGACGGTGGAATTCGTATAAGTGGTCTCCAAACTTCGATTCCCATTGGCGTCCGGATCGCCATAAACCAAGCCTGCGGTGATATCACGCAGTGCGTCACCCGTGTAGTACGCGATCTGATTCGCCTCACTTAAAGAAATCGTGAACGTTTGGGCCGTATCCACCAGATCGGTCGGGCGGTCCGCGATGAACCAATGGAGCAGGTCCGGCCCGGTGTAACCTTGGGCGTAGAGCCTGCCCGCACCGATGTCGCCGGAATATGGACGCCCGTAAATTTCGATAAGCTGGTTCCGGTAGGCGAGTTCCTGCTCGACGATGGCGGTGTTGAAATCGTCAAGCTGGTTGGTCTGGTTGCGCAGCGAGCGCGTCATGGTGGCCGCTTGATTGAACGCTCCGGCGGCATTGTTCAGGGAACGCAGGGCGCGATCATAAATCTGCTCGTGCTGGCTCTTTCCTTGAAGCCCGTTGGAGGTGGAGTTCGTGAAATAAGGATCAATGTCGAAGGCGACCGCCCCCGGGCTGAGGCCCAACGGATTGAGATGCGCGTTGGCGTTGTCGATGGTGGTTTGGAAGGTGGCGGCGGCGGCGGCGAGCTGTGGCAGCTCGGGCACGGTGGTGCGGTCGATTTTTTGCACGCCGGTGTGGATGGGGTCCACGTCCGGCACGAGCGCGTTTCCGACGATCCAGTTGAAATAAGCCCCCTGAGTGCTGCGGCTCACCCACTCGTCGAGACCCTGGGCGGAGGCGACTCCGGTCTGCGGGTTGGTGCCCTTGTCATCTTGAAAGGAGGTCCAGCCGGCGGCGGGGTCGTCCCTATAACTCTGGCGATGGGTGAGGCCAACAATCTGTTGGGCGGTGCGGGCGAGATTTCCGGCGGCGGCGGCGAATTTCCGCTCGTCCTGGTAATCCACGGTAACGGCCTGGCCATTGACCGTGACGGCCTCACCCCGCGCCTGCCAGTCGAAGTTCGGGTTGGTTAGAAGACGGTAATACCCGGTGAGCGCGGTGAGATAGTGGCCGTAAGCGTCGCCATGGCCCTGCGGGAACATGCGCCGCGCGTCGGACTCGTCGATGACGCCATCCGCGGTGCTGCTGCCGGCCTTTTCCTTGATGTTGTAGTTCACCGCATAGATCGCCTCGCCGCTGTTGATGCCGCGGGTGTAGTTCCAGATCAAACGGTTGTAAATGGGTGCGGAATTCACTCCGGGGCTAACGGAATCATCGCGGCCACGGAGCAGCGCGAGTTCCTCGACGAGCGAGCTTTCCACCTGACCCTCGAAGGAAAAGCGGCTGGAGTTCACCTCGAAGGCCGACGTCGCGTCGTCGATGGAGATGGTCGGGTTCGCGGCGTCGGCAAAAGCCTCATTGCCGAGAATGGAGTAGAGATCGTTCAGATAGCCGGCAGCTAGCAGAAGGGCGTTGTTGGTGTCTGGATCATTGGTGTTCGCGTTGATGCTGATGTTTTTCCCGCGATTGAGGACGGTCTCGTAAATTTCTATCAGTCCGGCATCATCGACGGCGTCGAGCGTGAGTGCGATGTCCCCTTCCCAGCGTTGGCCGGCCTGGGTGAGCAGGCTGACATCGGTGTTCACCGAGTTGTTGAAGAGATCCTTCACGCGCTGCTCGAACGGGTTGATCGCGGCGAGCACGCGCTTGATCCAGCCCTCGACAAACTGCGGGGGCGTCCAGCGCGACCACGGGGTGCCGAGCACATTGGACGCGCTGGATTTCGGCCGATAGCGTAGGGTGAACCAGCGGTCGTTGAGCACGAACTGGGGACTGCTGAAGGGACCGGTCGGCGGACCGCCCACGAGCACCGAGGAACTGTAGGGAAGGATTCCCGTGCCCGCGCTTTGCCCGGTCGCGTTCTGCCAGATCGGGCCGCTGGTGACATTGTCGGTTTCGCCCGCAGCTTCGATGATGAAATTCAAGTCCGAAAAGGCATTCGCATCCGCCGTGGAATAGATGGCGATTTCTATCATGTTAGGTCCCGCATTGAAGAATCCCCGCGGGATGTAGAACTGCTTGAGACTGCTGTTGCCGCCCTTGGCGGCGTTTCCCAGGTCCGTGAGGCCGGAGCTTGAGTTGGTGAGTGTGAACCGGGGAGTCGGCGCGCGAAATGCGAGCGCGACCCGGCTATTCACGTAAAGCACGCAACCGTCGAGACTGCCGAGCTTGGCGCTCAGGACGATATTTTCCGGTACTCCGAGGGGATAGGTGGACGGGCTGAAATCCAGACCGACCGTGGATTTCACGACGAGCGCCGGATAGTCGGTGGCCATTTCCTCCTCGGTGTAACTGCGGGTCTCGTCGATGTTGTTGGACAGCGGAGAGCTGGTGGAGGTCATCGAGAGAGCCCCTCCATACGTGAGCACATGGGTAGCGTCCGGGATGAGTTGGGAGAGCACATAACTGGTGCTGTCGATGATGCTGGAAATGGTGGCGATCCCCGTGATGCCGGGGCCGATCACCGTGGTGCCGATGCTCAATGCCGCGGTCGATGGGACGGTGACCTTGGTGGCTGGCAGGCTAACCAAAGCTCCCTGCGCGTTGAAGATTCCCGTCACGGGATGGACGTTGGTTGATCCGAGCTGCCGGGGAGTGGTCGCTGCGTATTGTTCGGCGGTTGGCCGAAGCGCGCCGGGGTCGCTGACGATCTGCCATCTGTCGGTTAGAGCAACCGGATCGCCGATTTTTCTCATCATCGAGTAGGTGTAAGTGGCCGGTTCGCTGGCCGCGCCGGTGGTCCAGCGCCATTCGAACTCATAGTCCTCCGGCTTGCCCGCGAAGTCGCCGCTGTGCCGCAACGTGACTTGCTCATCGAGCGGATTGCTGGACTGGACGACTTTCAGATCACCGGGATAAAGTTGATCGGCGATTCGGAAAACTTTCACCTCCACGGGGTCGCCCTGCGGTTGCTGGTCCGGGTTGCCGCTGTTTCCGAAAACCATGGTGACAAAGCCGGTCCCCTGGCCCGTGGCGGTGAGAGCGTAGCTGTCCACCGCGGTGTTGGGATCATCGATGACAGTGAGCGGATTCCGCCCGCCGAGATTCGTGGCATAGACGTCGCTTGAGGAACCGACTTGATAAATCCCGAGTTGGGCAGGGTCGGGAACGAAGGTCTCGACTGACGTTTTGAGCGAGTCGATGGCGGCGGCCCATTTCGGTTCGTCGGGTGCGAGTCCTTTGAGAATTTCGGCCTCGGCGGTGGTCATGAGGTTCAGGTCGAGGTAGTTGTCCCCCGAGAATCCCTCGTCGGCCCCATTGTGATAGACGCCGGTGAAATAGAGGGTGCCCTTCAAGCTGGCGGTCGGGTCCAGGAAGAATCGCTTCTGGAGACTCGGCGGCAGGTTCTGGAAATACGTTTTTCCCTGATAGCTGGTGGTGCGGATGATCGCGGGAATTCCATCCAGCGCAACTCCGTCCGGGTCGAGTTCCAAGGTCTTCTGGCGGGTGGGGTCATGAAGCGTCACGCTGTTTTTCGTCAGGCCGCTGGCGGTTGGAGCGTTGGCGATCGACTGCTGATAGAATACCTGTGCGCTCGCTTGCCCGCGGACTTGCGGCAGGTCGAATTTCGGCAATGTTAGTGTCTCGCCCACCCGCAGCTCGGCGGCATCCGTCGGCCACGCGGGACGATAGATGACAGTCAGCGGTTCGTCGGATTGACCATTGTCGATGGAAGTGATGTTGAGGGGCTGGCCGCTGCGGGCCGGGTTCCGCAGGAAAGGAAGCACGGTATCCACCGGAGGCTCGCCGATGCCGGGAACGAAGAATCCCGTCCGGCTGAGATAGTAGAGTTTCATCGAGAGAGTCGGCGTGCCGGTGTCGTGCGGACCGCGGTGAACCCAGGTGAAGCCCTTGCGATCCTTGAAAGTGAAACTCTCGTAGGCGGCATCGCTGCCAACCGTCGCGTTGGCGGGATCGTCCGCGCCGATGATTTCAAGGTCCTTGGAGGTCCGGTTCACCCCGCTGCCGACCAATGGCAGCGGCATGAGCGGCAGTGGATAGGGTTTCACCAGCAAGGTGCCGGCGGTCGAGGTATAGTCGAAAAAGATGTCTCCCGGATCCTTGATCCCGTTCTCGTTGAAGTCCGCGACGCGCAATACTTTGTAGGCATGAATTGCGGGCCGTTGGTCCGCGGGGTCCGTGTAGGCGACGAGCACGAACGGCTGCGACGTGTAGCCGTTGCCGGTGGTCACATTCAGATCCTCGCGCAGGGCGTAGGCGCGGCCACCGATCATCAGCGCGTGTTCCTCGTTCGGATTGTAGCCGGGCTGAGCGGCCACATTCTGGGTGTAAACGCTGCCCAACGCTTCCGCTGCGGACAGATTGCCGCTCCCCACCCCTGCTGCGATGTAAATCTGAGGCGTGGTGGCGTTAGGATAAACCACCGAGTAGCGGCCGATTTTCCCAGGCACGTAAAGATCCTGAAATCCCTCGCTCGGCGCTGCCACCTTCTTGAACCAGCGGACGGTTAGTGCGTTGTCGGTGGGCAACGCGTTGACGGGAATGATGGCACCCCGGTTGGCCGCTGTGACGCCGACGATGAACGGATTCAGGTACCCGGCAGGATAGTAACCTTTTCCTCCTGAAATGTAGCCGGAGATTTCATGTCCGGCAGGTGGCTCGATGCGCGTGCCGACGATGGCGGTGGTGTTGATCGGCGCGGTACCGTCCGACTCCACGGTGAGTGTTAGATTATAGGTGCCGGGCGGGACGGCCGTCGATACTTCGATAAACCGGTTGTCGATGATCCGGGTGATGGTCACGCCACCGGCCACCCCGCCGCCCCTGACGACCATTCCAACCTCCAGTCCGGTGGTACTGGCGAGCTCGAGGGTATTCCCTGCCTGCAAGTTATAGAATAGCCCGGTGGTGCCTTGGATCGTATCCAACGAGGCGAACGGCAGGTTCGTCCCTTTTTTCCACCTGGCATTCATCACTTCGCCGAGGGAATCCTCATAATAGCCAATGGCGATGCGCACCGGGACTCCCGTGAGGTTGACCGTGCCGGTGATCGCCTGCGGAGCGTGATTGCCGTTGTTATCGACGATCAGTTCACCGGGGTCGCTGAAGTCACCGTCACCGTTGAGATCGAGATAGATCACACTGCCGTCATCGCTGTTCGTGCCGAACGTATAGTCTCCAGGGCCGTTCTGGCTGGCATCGAACCAGCCTTGCCACAGAACCGCGAATTGATCCGTCCCGGTGAGTCCGGGGAGATTGAAGTTGTTGCTGTAATCGATGGCGGCGACACTGCCAAACGAAGCTTTGGGAGTGGCGGCGATCAGGTTTGAAACAGGTGCCAGCAGGCCGCCACCTGCAAGCGGTTGGTAGGTGGTCACGCTGAAGCCACGCGCCCGCTGTTGCGCGGAGACCGTGATCTGGCGGGTCTCCGCCTGGCTGTAGAGATTCACATACCAGTTGTTGCCGCTGTTGCTGAACTTGAGCAGCGAGCGGTTGCGCAGGTAGGCGTTAGACGGCGAGAAGGTGACAAAAAGTTTCTGCTCGGCGAGATCGATCCTTGCCTCCGCCTGCGCCGGATCGTCCTGCGAGACGATGGTCGGCAAGGTTCCTCCGGCAAAGGAAATGCCCGTATCCGGAGTGCTCCCGGACGCCCCGACCGTGTAATGCGCGTAGTCACCGAGATTCGGCGACCACCGCTGCCAGTAGCGGGACTGGAATTTCGGCCACTTGATTCCGAAGCCGTCCTCGGGAGTCTCCAGCCAATAGAAGACCACCTTGTTATAGGCGTCCGAGGAAGCCGGCTCGCCGTTGTCCGGATTGTTGGCGGCGCTGGTCTCGCGCTCGGCGAAATACGCGAGACTGCCATCCGCGCGCACGCTCGTGCCGTAGAAACTGGTGGCACCCTGACTGGTGCTCAGCGACGGGGACGCAACCAGGAGATCGTCGCCCACCTGCGCCGGCACCCGAGGAAGAAGCTCCTTGCCGAGATTCTGGACCACCTGGACCACGTCCGGCTCGCGCTTGAGCTCCACCACGTCGATCCCCAGCGATTCATAGACGTTCGCGAGGCGCACGTCTCCGAGATACTCGATCAGGATGCGTCCTTCCAAATTGTAGGCACGGAGTTGGCCGACTCCATTGAACTTCTCGAAGTAAAGGGTGGATAGATTCGACACCAGCGGATTGTAGCCGGGGATGCTGACCTCCTCCGGCACCGCCTTGGGAACGGCGTTGTTAAAGACCGGGTTGACCGTGCCGATGCGCGCATCTGTAATCTGCACCTTCGGCCCGTCGAAAGACCCCTCGGTCCAGTAAATCGTCCGGACCGGACGCGTGGTGTTGGAGGAAACGGCGAAGGTTTCCTGTCTGCTGGAATAGTTGCCTCCGCCATTCGCGAGGCGGGTAACCCAGGTGATCGTGACACTGCCCGGCTGGGAGGCATAAACCTTCTCGGCGTGAGGGCTGTAGTAGTAGGGTAAAACCGGGATGATACTCTGGATCGAGGAAGCACTGATCGAGGTATTCGCATTCCCGGCCAGCGTGACGGTCGTCCCGACAATCTTGCTGATCGGCTGTCCAAGCAAGGAGGCACCCACGACGAGACCCGTGGGCGCGGGGCTGTTGGAAATGGTGACCGTGGTGGTGTTCACGGATGCCGTTAGCACGTTCACTGAGCCAAGCGGGACCAAGGGGACGCCGCCATTCACCCCTTGGAAACTGTCGCCCGGCAGAATCGGCTGCTGTCGCCAGTAATTCGCCGCCGCAGGGGTGACGCCGTCGGCCTGCACCATCGGCGGGGTGATCACGTCGGCCAGGAAATAACGAGGCACCCCGGAGGCGAAGACCGAGCCAATCGTGGAACGCGTCAGGACATAGGTGTTTCCCGGATTGGATGGGAAAATGTCCGCATGGACGGTGGCCGGGTAGGCTGGAGGATTGCCGACGGGATCAACTGGCGTGGCATCGATCGCCCCGGACGAACCGGCGACCTGCCCAACCGCCGCGCTTTGGCGGTCCGTCGGGGCCGGATTGCTGACGTTCGGCGGGCCGGACGGTGCGGCAGCATTCGGCGGGGCGATGCCCGAGTTGAACGGCACATAGATATTGTTGAAGTTTCCCGCCTTGAGTTCGAAGTTCTGCGCTCGCGCGTTGGGAGCGAACAATGCCAATCCGAAGGCGAAGGGAAAAATGATGCGCAGCAGATTCATGGCCGTGGATTCGAATGAACGAAAGGTGAATGGAGCCGGCTGTTACTCACCGGTCTTGAGCGACACGGTCCGGCTGGCGGGCGGCTTGATGGAAAGCACCATTTGATTCAAAGCTTCCAGCTTGGCGTCGCGGGCCACGCCATCCGCTTCAAGTGCAGCCAGACGATTGCGCAGGGCGGTATTTTCATCGCGCAGAGCGTTTACTTCGGCATCCTTCTCCTTCTTCAACTCCTGCAGCGCACCGACGCTGGTGGTGAAGATGCGGTCGTAGTCCACTGTCCGAAAGTCATTCACCTGGCGGCCATAGACGAGGACTTTCTGCGGGGCGCTTTCACAATTCTCCACCATGAACTCACGCGCGGAAGGCACGGCGCTCACTAGCAGATCCAGCCGCTTGCCATCAAGATGCAGCCGGACGCACTCGCCGATTTTCAAGTCATGATCTTTGACAAGGGTGAGGGAGAGGGTTTTCGCGAAAGATTCATACACGACGGCCGTGGCGACCGAAAAAATATCCGGGATGAATTCCACGCTGCGTGTGACTGCGCCGGGAATGTCCTTTTCCACCTCCTGTGCGATGAAGCCTTTCCGCCACATCATGCCGCCGTCCGCGGGGTCCACCATGCGGTAGTCGGTCACTTGCAATTTCAGGATGGCCGCAAGGTCGCTGGCTGGCTCACTTGCGAGAATATCCCTTTTGATGCGGCGGTCGGAATAGGCCGTGAAACCCATGCCGCTGGCAATCCATTGGTTGCTGCGGATGCCGACGGGAGCGTTGAAGTTCGCGCCATTGTTAAAATTCCCCCCACCATCCATGCCATAAACTTCAATGCTCCCACCACCAGATCTGATAAAGTTCGATGCAGTGAATGTATTGGTAGCGGAGTTATAGGTATTGACGTTGGATGCATAGCCATTGTCAGACATGGTGAGCGTCCCGGCCCCGACCACATCGAGTCTGACCTGGGGATTGTTCGTGCCTATGCCTACGCTGCCAGTGCCTTTGATCCGCATGGTCTCGGTCATGGCGGCGCTGCTGCCGTGGCCGAACGCAATGTCTGAGCTCGCCCCGTCCGTGTGGATCTGAAACAACGAATTTTGGATACCAAATCCAAAGCTGTTTCCGGCATTTCCCCAAAGAGAAATCTTATCGCCGAGAACGTTGGCGAAGTTCAAGGGAAATCCCGGCACGGGCGTCCCGATCCCCACATTCCCGGAGGTGCGGTAGGCGTTCGCGCCACTCGCCGTCCAAAGACCGATGGATGATCCGTCCAGTTTCGCGAGCGTGACCGCGTTGTTCGCGAGATCCGCGGTGCCGACCGCGCCATCCGCGAGGTCCGCAGTGCCGACCGTGCCGTCCGCGATCTTCGAACCATCCACCGAGTTGGCCGAAAGATCCGCCGAGATCACATTACCGTCCGCGATCTTGTTGGTGGTGACTGCATTGTCGGAGATCTTGGAGTTGATCACCGAGCCGTCGGCCAGATCCGCGGTGCCGATGGAGAGATCCTGGATTTTGGAGCTGTTGATCGAAGCGTCCGCAATCTTCGCGTTGTTGACAGCGCCGTCCACGATCTTGAAATTGTTGATCGAGCTGTCGGCGATTTTCGCGGAGGTGACGGAGTTCGCCGCGAGGGCGGTCGCATCGATGGACGAGCCAACGACCATGTCCGCGATTCTTGAACGGAAACTATAGGCGGTGGTGGTGATTTGCTGGCGCGGGGTGATGGCCGCGTCCGTCGCGTTGATGATGTTGTCGCCGTTGTCCACCGTGATTTCGAGATACCGCAACGGCCCTGAAGGAGGAACGATGCCGCCCGCGGTGAACACGCTTTCCAGCGGGCCGTGGGCCTCGCCGGCGGCGGTGCCGGTGGGGTTGATTCCCTGTCCCAGCAAGACGCTGAACTCGCCGTTAAAAATGGTCACGGTCTGCTCCTCGGTCCACAGGCGGTTGGCCGGCGTGGCATCGGATGGATGACTCCAGAGCCGGAAAATCACCTTCCGGTTCACCGGTGTGCCGGTTCCGACCCCGGTGCCATTGCTGTCGGAGACCTTGCCTTGGTAATTGATGAACAGCGGCACGGTCTGCGCGTGCAGGGTCCCGAGGAAAAGTCCCAGGGAGGCTAAAAGAATGGTGGCATGTTTCATGGGAATGTAGGCGGGCGGTTGTGAGTCGGAAAGTATAATGTTAGATCGATCAATTGCTGGTGAGGATTCCAATCTCCGAGGCACGGCGCAGCTCGAAGGTGCCGTCCACCTGCAGCGGATTCTTGTGGATTCCGGAAATGATTTCCCGGTAGGTGCCACCGAGAACGGTGGTGCCCCAACCGTTGGTCACCGTGCTGCCAGGGGGTGGCGAAGACGTGAAAGAAAAGGAGCAGGTGCGGGTGATGTCGTAGCTTTCGTCGCCCGCTGGGAGCGGTGCGCCCCGCGCGTCTTTGTTGTCGTGGTCCGGGTGATACTGGTGGACGAAGGGATTCGTCGGGTCGTTGGCGGGGACCGTGACCGTGCAGGTGAGCGTGCCGGTCACAGCGCCGCTGCAACTGATGATCTGATTGAGAGGCAGGTGGGCCGACACAAACCTCTGCGCGGTGGCCTTGGCATCCTGTTTTAAAAGCGACTCATCCGTGCAGATGCCGACGTCATGCGGAACGCTGTTCAACTGCCCGACGAATGCCTGGGAAAGCAGAGTCGCGGAGCCGCCGGTGGTGGCGTGCAGCAAGGTACGCAGCCGGAAGCGGGAACTACCCGGCAAGCTGGTCCCGGTGAGCACCGGCGGCGGTCCGAAGCTGATCTTGGGAACACGAGTGTAGCCGCTGCCGCCATTGGTCACGAAAACTCCGGAAACAGCTCCACCGGCGATAACGGCTGTAGCGGTGGCGGTGACACCGGAAACAGGGGCCTCGATTGTGACTGGCGGGGCGCTAGAGTAGCCGAATCCACCGCTGGAAACCGTAATACCGGAGACTTTTCCTGATGAGATCCCGGCACTTGCCACCGCGCCATTGGAGACCTTGTTGCTGACATTGGTGATCTCGATGTCGCCTAACCAAAGTCCGCCCGGGGAGGTTTTCTCCGCCCTGAGCGGCAGGTAGAGTTCCATGAGGTTGGCGCTGTCCGTCACCCGCAGCAGCGACGCATAGAGTGAATTCGCCGCTCCTGTCATCAAGGACCGATCAATGCCGAGTTGCAGTTCCACAGACCCCTGCGCCGGGACGGACACCGTATCGGCAAGCGCGATCGGGGTAATGATCGTAGTTAGAGTGACGGGGTCGAAATCATGCCGGGTGAGCGGCACCCTCCCGGCGATGGCGACCTGTCCCGCTGGCGCACTCTCACTGGGCATTTCCGCGAATCTCACGTTCACGCTACCAGCCGTGCGATTGCGGATGGCCACCGTGATGATGGTTCCGCTGCGGCCGAAATCCAGCGACTGACCTCCACGGACGGAGACCTCCACCGGAGCGTAATACTCGCCCCCGACCTCGGCGGAAAACCAGTAAGCCTTGCTGCGGTCGAGCTGCTCGGAAGCGGCGGAAAAAACCTGCAGCGGATTCGCCGCCCCTAGATCTCCGCCAACGTATTTGAAGATCTTCAGGTTCGCTGCAATGACCGCCGGAAACGGCGCGAAGTAGCTGGAGAACGTCGGGAATGAAGATCCGTTCTTCAGACTGGGAAAACCTAGCAGGTTCGCGCCATCGCGGACCCAGGCGGCTGTCGGCATCACCGGCGATTGTTTGATGGCCGCATTGTAGTTGTTCGCGGTGGTTCCCGTGCACTTCACCAAATAGGCGGACTGGCCGGTCAGTTTCGAGAAAGTGCTCTGGTCCGGCAAGCCGCGTCTCCAGACACTCCACTCCGGCGTGCCTGCGGACGGAATCAACGGCGAATCCGTGAATTGCACCTGCGAGGGATTGCTGTTCCAACGCCAGACTTCGGTGACCTGCGCGGGAAACAGATTGTCGAGGGTGTCCTGCCGCGCGTCGCCGGTGAGATAGATGGCGTTCCAGCCGCCTTTCAGCGCGTAGGTGGTGGTCTGCCACTGCGCCCGGGCCGACGCGGCCAGCAACAAACCACTGAGTAAAAGGGTCAGGGAAATCGATTTCATCGGACGCTGAGTCGGTAGAATTCCTCGGTAGCGCCGCTCGCAGGCGCGGTGAAAGCAGGCAGAATTCCCACACCGGTGGCGGTGTAGGTCATGTCCCCCGTAAAAGGAATGGAGGCAGCAGACACGGAGAACGGAATCCTGGTCCATGTCTTCGCATCCGTGCTGCTTTCCATCATGTAAGCCTTCCCGGTGATCCCGTAGAATTCGAAGCGCACGATCTCCGCCAGCTTTTCCTTGATTTCCATTTTGAACCATTCCGTGGCGTCGCCGGCGAAGGTGCCGGCGATGTACTCGAACTGATTGCTCTGGCCGTCGCCGTCGAAGTCGCCGTTGCGGGTGATCAGGTTGATCGGCCAGTTGCCGTTGCCATCAGGCTGGTAGCCGGCCTGATAGAGTTGCCATTGTTCCCAGATATCGGGCAGACCGTCGCCGTCGAGATCCTCCCCCAGATTCAAATCCAGTTTCACCCGCTCGCTGCCCTTGCCTGCGGTCAGGTTGCCGGTGACCTCGATGGGATAGTAAAGCGCGCCGTCGATCCTCACCACCAGGCTGAACAATCCCTGCGCCGCCACCGCCTTGTCCGAATAGAAGGTCGTGCCGCTGCGGTTCTGGTCGATGCGGACGACCAATTCGTAATTCCGATCCGGCCAAGCGCCCGAGGTGATGGGAGTCCGGCCGATTTCCACTCCGCCCTTGAGCAGGATTATCTCGGCCCCCTCGGTGGTGACGGCCTGGCCGACCTGATCACGCACGGTGCCGTAGAGTGTGTAGTAGGGAGCCGGAGGAAACGCCTGCAACCGCGACCCTAACAACAGCAGCAGGAACCCGATGCCAACCCGCATTTTCACCGGACTTGAAACTCGCGCCCAGAATGGATGAAAACCCGGGAACTTGGTGGATGGCTTGGAGAACGGTCGAGAGTTCATGCGCGAGGCCAGCAGACTAGACAAAACGGGTGCCGCCACGCATCGGGCACCGGAACCTATTTTTTGCTAGGTTTATCACCTAGGCGGGACCGCCAACCGGAAAGGGAATGCTAACCGCAAAAACGCTGCCACCCGCCTGGGTCGGCCCGCAGGTGACTTTCGCGCCCAGCCGCAGGGCCAACTCGCCAACCAGATAGAGCCCCATGCCGCTGGATGTTTCACCACCGGTCGGTTTGGCGCGATTGGAGTGGTTTCTTCCTGAAAAAATGCCCGCCCGGTCCGCCTCGGTAATTCCGGGACCTTGATCGGTCACGGAAATGGTGATTTCGTGATCGGTTTGTTCAAGGTCGAGGAAAACGCAGGTTCCGGGTTTCGAGAACTTGACCGCATTGGAGAGGAAATTGTTGACGATGTGCTCGAGCACGGAGCCGTGGGTGGAGATCACGACCGGCCTGACGGGCATACTGCGGCAAATCTTGATTTGCTTGATCTCCGCGTGCGCGCTTTCCGCCTCGACTACCCGGTTGAGCAAGGCGGTCAGATCGCAGAGTGCGGCCGCGGAAGCCGAGAGACTGGTGGCCTCCGGGCTTGCGACCGAGAGGGCTCCCGTCACCAGGCTGAACATCCGCTCCACGGCCGCCTGCATGTCGGAGAGCAATCGATCACCCTCGGCGCTGGCGAAGACTTCAGGCGTCCTCCGCACGAATTGAAGCAAATTCCTCATCCCGCTCAGGGGACTCTGGAGATCATGCACGGCGCTAGCGGTGAGGATCGCGTTCTCCTGAGTGACGGCGGCCAAGCGGATCGACTTGTCCGCCAGCGCGGATTCCAAGGCCTTGCGCTGGAGCCGCAACTGATAGACCAGCACCGACACGGTTAGACCGATAACGGCGACGACGCTGATGAAAATCTGCAGCGACAACAACGACTGCTCGGGGGAATCCGATGGAAATGCGGCGTAACCCCGCATGGTGCCGGCGACGCCGATGCCCATCAGCAACAACATGCCGATAACAGTCCCGCGTCGCCCGAACCGGCAGGCGATCCACAGCACCAAAGGAATCGCCATGTAAGTTTTGGGCAAACGGGGGAAAATCTCGGCGAATTGCATGCCGCTGATCGCTTGGCCCACGAACACGAGGCACCCCAGTACCACCACCCCTTCAGCGACTTTCCGCCGCGAACCAATCCATGGCGAGGTCCGGAACGAATCGATGAAGAAGAGCGGGGCGAAGGTCAGAATGCCGGCAACATTTCCCGTGTACCAGGTCATCGCCGTATCTCCGGCGCGCGCTGCGGGTAGAATCCCGGCGGCCTGGAGACTGAACACTCCGCAGGCCGCACTGAGGATCGGCGGCAACAAGCAGGCGTAGATCACGAAACGGAATACGCCTTCCACCGACCAGAAATTCGGCGGATCGCCGAGAGCATGGCGGGCAAGTCGCGCGCCCACCAGTGCCTCCGCTGAATTTCCCATGGCGATGCCCAACGCGGCCAGTGCGGCGGGCAGCAGCGCGACGCCGGTTTGCAGGTTCACCAGAAAATTCGTGATCAACGCTCCGAGGAAAATGATCGGCCAAAAGCGAAATCCAAACCGGGCAATGGTGCCGATTCCCAACCCGGCAAGCGGCCAGACGGCGGAGGCATTGGCCTGGCTCAAGGCGAGCCGCAGTGACAACCAGCCAACGAACGCATAGACAATCGCACCGAATCCGACGATAGCGACATGATGGAAACGTGGGGCGCTCATGCCTAGAGGACACGGGTTTCGACCAACAGGACCGCCTTCTGGACAAGTGAGGCCGCGTTCCTGGCGTTGAGTTTGTTTTTTAAATTCTCGCGATGCGCGCCCACCGTTTTCACGCTGATGCCCAGCTCACTGGAGATGGCCGCAGTGGCGTATCCCTTGCCAATGAGCCGCAGCACTTGGATTTCCCGATCGCTGAGAATGGAGAGCGCCGCGGGTTTCAGGGGATCGGGATTCGGGTGCAAACCATTTCCTATCAGCTCGTCCGCCAGCACCGGACTCACGTAGCGACCACCGCTTGCGACGATTCGCAGCGCTCGCAGCAATTCATCCAGCCCGTGCGACTTCATCAGATAGCCCGCGGCCCCGGCGCGCAGGGCACGGATGCCGTACTGGCTTTCGTCGTTCATGGAATAGACGAGCACGCGGATGGTCGGCCAGTGCTCGTGGACCTGTCGAAGCAATTCGAGACCGTCGTTTTTCCCCATCCAAAGGTCGAGGATCAGGAGATCGGGCACATTCCGGCGGATGGCAGCCAACGTCGCCACGCCATCCTTGGTTTCCGCCTGCAGCTTGAAATCCTTCGCTCCGCGCAAGACCAAGCGGATCCCCGAAAGGACGACCGGGTGGTCATCCGCAGCAATCACCGTGTGACAGGAAGCGGTCATGGTTTTGCAACAAGTCTGATTGGACGAAAAAGCCCTGCCGAGCCAAGCAGATGCAAGGCCATAAATGAAACCCGCTTCTCCAACAAGGCGTGCCTGGTGTGGCCGGTCGCGAGCCGGGCATTTCAACAACTCCAGACGAGTCGGAGAACCGCGCGGAGTCCCCCCACTTCGAATGATTGCCAACGGGCCGGCCTTGCATCACGATTCTTCGAGTGATCGCCTCCCCCGCCAAACCTCAGCTCACCGCCCTCATCACCTCGCCGGAAGAATCCATCCGTAATCTTTCGCTCGACACCACTTGTGAGAAACTATCGCTCGAAGAACTCCTCGCCGAGGCCGACGCCCTCGACGCCTTCCGACGCACCAGCGAGAATCTCTATCACCGCGTCCGCGCCCTGCTGTTTCTTTATTCGATCCACCGCTTCCACCTCCCTTTGCGTCTTGCCGGCGGTGACAAGCCGGGGGCGATTCCCTTCAAAGGTTATGAAAACCTGCTCGAACGCCGCTTCGAGGAAGCCATCGACGTTTTTCTCAAAACCCAGCGCGCCGAAGGTGCCAGCGACGGCATTTCCAGCGCCCTCGCCTCGGTCTATCAGCGGCTCGCTTTCCAGACGCTCGCCGATCAGGTCCGCCGCAGTGTCCGCGGCGTGAGCGGCAACCAATGGATGTTCCGCATGGGTCACCCGTCCGACCAACCGCTCCGCATCCGCCAGGAAATCGCAAAACGCGATCCCGCAACCGGCACCTATCCGATTCTTCGCGAGCGCACGCCGGTGCGCATGGACCTGACGCACTGCGGCTGGAGCGACATCTTCTTCCTCGGCATGGACTATCCCGAAGGCGCCAAGGTGCTCAATATCTCCATCGACCTCGCCGTGCATGGTCGCGACAAGGTCCCCAGCCCACCTGTCGAAGCCAGCCTGCGGATCATCGAGGAGCCGATCCTCCGCCTCACAAGCGTCGATCTGGCATGCAGCGCGGAAATTTCCAGCCTCAACGAGGTTTTTGATTTCGCCAAAGACCATCTCGGCCTTCTCAAGGCAGCGGTCATCGCCAGCGGGATTGTCCCGCCCGGCATCGAGGGTTCCGGCCAGAGCCTTGCCGATTTGTTAGCCAGCGTCGTCGGTCCTGGCAAAGGCCTTGAACTGGTTTCCAACGTCAACAACATCCCCAAAGGCTCGCGGCTCGCCGTTTCCACCAACCTGTTAGCCGCGCTCATCAGCGTCTGCATGCGCGCCACCGGCCAGGCACACTCGCTCACCGGCCCGCTGGAGGAAAGCGAGCGCCGCGTCGTGCTCGCCCGCGCATTGTTAGGCGAATGGATCGGCGGCTCCGGCGGCGGCTGGCAGGACTCCGGCGGCGTCTGGCCCGGCATGAAACTCATCCAAGGCACCTTCGCCAACGAAGGCGATCCCGAGCACGGCATTTCGCGCGGCCGCCTGATGCCCACCCACAAGGTCCTTGATGAGGTAGACGTCCCGGCCAATTCCCGCCAGAAACTCCAGGACTCGCTGGTCCTTGTCCACGGCGGCATGGCGCAGAACGTCGGTCCCATCCTGGAAATGGTCACCGAGAAGTATCTGCTGCGCAGCGGCCCCGAGTGGCTCGCCCGCCAACAGACCCACGGGGTTCTCGATAGAATTCTAGCAGCCCTCCACACCGGCGACATCCCCGCGATCGGTGCGGCCACGACCGAGAATTTCCGCCAGCCGATACAGACCATCATCCCCTGGGCCAGCAACCTTTACACCGAGACACTCATCGAAAAAGTCAGCACCGAGTTCGGCCCGGACTTCTGGGGCTTCTGGATGTTAGGCGGCATGGCGGGCGGCGGCATGGGCTTCATTTTCGCTCCTGCCAGAAAGGCCGAGGGCCAGCAGCGGCTCCAGGCGATCATGTCCGAAACCAAGGAAATGCTAGCCTCGGCGCTGCCGTTTGCGATGGAACCGGTGGTTTACGATTTTGCCATCAACGAGCGTGGCACCTGGGCGGATCTGCTGACCGGCGAGGACACGCTGATGCCATCCGGTTACTACAGCTACATCGTCCCCCAACTCCTGAGGAAAGACCGCCACGAACTCTCGTCACTCCGCCTCGCCGAGCTCGATCATTTCGCCACCGCCTGCCGCGATCACCCCGATTTGCGCGGCATGGTCCAGACGCTTTTCGACTCCATCTTCCCGCGCAGCGTGGGAAACAGCCGCAATGGTGAATCGCTAACCGAAATCCTCGCCAGCCACGGCTTCGACCGCACCGCCCACGAGCAAATCCGCGAGGACCTGAAGGCCGGCCGCATCGGCCTCGCCCAGAACCGGCTGCCGGCGAACGCCATCATCGAGGACGTCCACGAGTCCGACCTCACCCAGGCCGCGGCCATTTCAGCAGCCTCACGGAATCGAGGCCTGACCGCATTGAAGAATGGTGAGATTGCCGTCGTCACCCTTGCCGCCGGTGCCGGGTCCCGCTGGACGCAGGGTGCCGGAGTCGTGAAAGCCCTGCATCCGTTTTGCAAACTCGGAGGCCGCCACCGTTCGTTCATCGAGACCCACCTCGCCAAGAGCCGCAAAACCGGGCGCGAGGCGGGCACGCCGATTCCGCACATTTTCACCACCAGTTACTTCTCCCACGACCCGACGGAGCGTTTCCTAACACACTACGGCAACTACAACTATCAGGGTCCGCTCTATCTCTCCCAAGGTAAATCCATCGGTCTGCGCACCGTGCCCACCGTTCGCGATCTGCGCTTCGCCTGGGAGGAAATGCCCCAACAGGTGCTCGACGTGCAGCAACAGAAAGTCCGTGACTCGCTCCGCACCGCCCTGCTCCACTGGGCGGAAACCACCGGCGAAGCCAGCGACTACACCGACAACCTCCCGTTCCAGTGCCTGCACCCCGTCGGACATTGGTATGAAATCCCCAATCTTCTTAGAAACGGCACCCTCGCCGCCCTGTTAGCCGGACGCCCGCAGCTCCAGACACTGGTCCTCCATAACATCGACACCGTCGGCATGAACGTGGACCCCGCTCTGCTAGGCCACCACCTCGAAAGCGGTGCCAGTCTCAGTTTCGAGGTCATCACCCGCCGCCTCGAAGACCGTGGCGGCGGTCTCGCCCGCGTCAACGGCCGGCCGCAACTCGTCGAAGGCCTTGCCATGCCGCGCGAAGAAGACGAGTTCAATCTTTCCTACTACAACAGCAACACCTGCTGGATCCAGATCGACGCCCTGCTGGACGCCTTCCAGCTCACCCGCGCCGATCTATCTGATTTGGAACGGGTCAACACCGCCATCCGCACCCTCGCCGCCCGGATGCCCACCTACATCACCCTGAAGGAAGTCAAAAAGCGCTGGGGCCACGGCCAGGAAGACATCTTCCCCGTCTGTCAGTTCGAAAAACTCTGGGTGGACATGAGCAACCTGCCGTCGATGGAGACGAAATACATCGCCGTCCCCCGCCTCCGCGGCCAGCAGCTCAAGGATCCATCCCAGCTCGACGGCTGGCTCCGCGACGGCTCGGCGGCGTATCTGGAAAGCCTGTGCGATTGGTGAGTCTGGCAGGGCGGCTTGGCGGACGGAATTGTCCGCCATCCTGACTGGAATCGCTATTCCAATCTGGCCCGGAGCTTGCTTATTGCACGGCTACCCATTTAAACCGTCCGCATCCCACCATGCCCAACCTCAAAGACAAGATCGGCTTCACTGACAACGGCCCCGCAATCGCTTCACCGGCCGAAGAAAACCGCCTGCGGGAATTCGTGAATCTGAAGCTGGCGGCGCGGGGGTATCCGATCGTTGGCGACGAGGCGGACTATCCGTTCCTCGATCTCGGACGCTCGTTGATCGCGAATTTCCAAGAGAAGAGCCGGCTGCTTTCGGACTACCTGTGCCCGGCGGATGCCTCGATCGATGCCTTCCTGCGCGACTATTTGGGAAGTGAAATTGTGACGGAAGTGTTCCCGGATGCGGGGCATTTGCTGCCGGCTTCGCCGTTGATCATGGAGAGGCACGGGATCGCGCGAATGCTGTCGCTGCCGCCGGATGAGGATGAATTCAAATCGTCGATCCTGAGTTCCTACCGGGTCCATCAGGGAGTTTGCCACAATCCGGCGAGCGACCGGCGGACGACCGAAGGGGTTTTCCACGTGGCGGAGGGCGGCTTGCCGGTCCCGGCCGACAAAAAAGCGGTGCCGAAGGGCGTGTTCGCGCGCCTGTTAAAGCACGCTCTAACTCCCCCGCGGGAAATCATGACGCTGCCCTTCACCGGGACCAGTGAGAATCCGGCAAAGGTGTTTGTCTCGCTGCTGCTGCGGCCGGTGGTGACGCCGGAAGTGCCGGGCGTTTCCGCGGAGAAATCGATGGAAACCCGCTTTTTCGCGCCGGGCAATCTGGTGAGCAACCTCGATTTCGTGGAAAGCATTTTCGGCAACGCCGGCGATCCCTTCCTGCCTGACAACGACGCCCGCCTCGATGCGGAGCATTGGTCCGGCCACACCGGTTGCGTGATCCTCGCGCCACACCTGGTCACCACTAACAAGAAAGAGCTCGGGCTTCCTAACATCGCCGACGCCACCGATCACCAGAAGGCCGACGGCATGTGTTGGACTTCGCCGGACGAACTCTACAACGACGGCAGCGCGTTCAAGATCACCTGCCGCGACAAGCGCGGGATCGTCGTGACGATCATCGCGGACAACTATTACGGCTATTGCAAGAAGGAGGTGAAAACCCAGCTCAGCTACGCGGCGAACCTCTTCGGCAACGCGGAGGAAGAGCACGCCGGCGGAGCGATCGCGTTCCCGAGCTTCGACCTCGGCGAGGATTTCTCGCTCAGCGATTATTCGCGTCCGGTGGACCACAAGTTTGCAGGAGGGTTCAGCAACCGTTATGGCGGAATCTTCAACCTCCAACCCGAGGGCTATGGCATCGACAAACATTACCCCGACATTTTTTACGTCCCGGAGGATGTCCACATCGACCTGCACAGCCAGTCGGTGACGTGGACCAACGACGACGGCCCGCAGAAGATCTCGCTCCAACCGGGGATCACCTATGTCCTGCCATCCGGCTACAAGGTGGAGATGGTGAAGCCCACGGCCGGCCAGCGCTGGCGGCTCATCGGCACGACGGCCGAGGGCACGTTTTGCCACAAGCCCTGCACCGTCTCGGGCGGTGGAAAATCGGAGATATCCAAGTCTCTGTCAGACGCGATGATCACCGCTTCGGTGATCGTCAACGATTTGAAAAAGGATCTCGCTGCCGCGGTGAAAATCATCGAACACGACTTCTCGCACCGTTACGCGGCGCGGACCGATCCCAGCAAACCCGGCCGGTCATTGCTCAGCCCGGAGCGATCGCTCGGCTCGGTGATCCGGCTTCTAACACCCAATCCGAATTACACACCGGAATACAACAGCTGGATCGCGACCATTCCGACCTCGGTGCGTGACCTCGTTTTCATCATCAAACGTTTCCACAAGCCGAACTGGGAGGGCGATTGGACGAAGCGCTTCAGCGTCGATCTTGTGAACGGCCAACCCGGCCGCCAGCTCATCTATCGGCGCGATCGGCTGGTCACCCAATACCTGCGCGTCGGCTTCAGCGAGGACGGCACCTGGCGCACCTTCAGCATCCGCAAGGATTTCGCGCCCGCGAAAAAGATCCAGACCGAGGATGACATCAGCGCGTCGATGGTCGTCCCGCACGACGCGGTGGCCGGGCTCCATCCGGACGTGATCAACCCGTCGCTCAAGTTCATCAAGAACTGCGAATACCGGCTGTTCCAACGCCCGGACGACGCGATCCTGCGAGGCTACGACAAGAAGACCGAGAGCGACTTCAGCCACGGCGGTTTGTTTTTCTCCAACTACGAACCGATCGCCCGCGCCAAGGCCGGGAAGATGGTCAAGGACGCGATCCGCTTCGAGCAGTTCACCTCGCCAATGCGCAAGATGCTAACCGCTTTCGTCGAGGCGGAAAAGCCGGACTATGTGATCAGCTCGCACCAACCGCGGATCGTCGATGGCAAGCCGACGAAGAACCCGCGCTACCTGCAGAACCGCCCGGACCTCGAGGATCCACGCTCGGTCTATCTGGCAGGGCTTGGTGCCCGTTTCTACCGCCGCCTGCCGCTCGATGCCGCGGTGCCGATGCCGGTGAACTCAGTTCTGGCAGGACGCCGCAACAACCCGCCGGACGAGGCCGCCGGGATCCGCGCGCTCGCGGTTTACGGGCCGATTCACTATCAGGAACTGCCGGAGCTGTTCATGGATTTCATCGCGTCGCTCACCGGCAAAAGCCCGTCCACCACCGGCGCTGGCAGCGAGGGAGCGCTGACGAAAGGGCCGTTCAACGCGATCCTGCCGATCCACGACGTCAACGTCGCGCTGGTTTCGTTCCTCCTGACGAACTACCACGGGTTCACCAGCGCCGCCGGCCACATCGGACGGAAATACCGGGTCGATCACGACATCAGCCTGCTGGTTCCCGAAGTCTGGTCGCGGATGTTCATCCCCGAACGCGAGCCCGACTATCTCATCAAGAACGGTTATCTGGAAAAGATCGCGGACTTCGAGCACGAGGGCAAGCTCATCGAAGCGAGCCGTCTCGGTTACCGCATCACCGAGAGTTTCGTGACCACCTTCTTCGGCCGAATGTTCTCCGCGGCGGACACGGTGTTCAGCGAAGACATGCTGCGGCCCGAGTTGCAGTCGAAGGAGGACTTCATCGACGGACTGGACAACATCATCGAGACCCAACGGTTAGTGGCGCTCAATTACTTCAAGGACGGCAGCATCGATGTCGCCTGCCCGCCGCTCAAGGCGCTGCTCCATCTGATGGCGTATGGGGAATTCGAGGGAAAAACCATCACCGATCCCGCGATCCGCACGTTGTTCACCCGCGAGTCGCTCATCGCCTCCGACTGGTATCAGGCCCGCCTCGATGCCAAGGCCGGCGTCGATCAAGCGTTGTGGAAACGCCACGTCACCTATCTGGAAACCTTCCTCGGCAATCCCAACTATCAGGGCGAGCTCAAACGCCTGCGCATCCAGGAACGCATCACCAAGGCGAAGACCACCCTTGCTCACGTCAGCTCGCCCGCCTACCGCGCCAGCCTCGTCGGCATGGTCGGTGCCGATCCCACGCTGGTCTGATAGTTGCCAATTCCTTGACACCTCCCAACCCGGAAAACAGTCTCAGATTCATGCCAAGCAACACATCCCACTACGCCGGTCTCGACATCGGCGGCACCACCGTCAAGGCGGTTCTGGTCAACCACCTCGCCGAGCAGGTCGGGCCTCTGGCAGAAGTCCGCAGCCTGGTGAAAGACGGCTATGAGGCGACGTTCGGACAACTGGATTCCGCGCTCGACCAACTCGCCGCTGGAGCTGGAATCGAGCGGAGCGCCATCGCCGGAATCGGCCTGGACGTCCCCGCGCCCAGCAGCGACGGGGTGATCTGGGGCCGCGCCAACCTCGGCGAGGACTGGGTGGGCACGGACATCCGGGGCAAACTTTCCGCACGCACCGGCATCCCGGTTTTCATGACCAATGACGGCAACGCAGCCGCGCTGGGCGAATACGCGCTGCGCCACAAGCACATCGGCGGACTTTTGTTAGTCGCTCCGGGCACCGGCCTTGGTGCCGGCCTGGTCCTTCCCGGCGGTCGCAGCTATGAGGGAGCCAACGGCCTGGCTCTTGAAACCGGTCACATCAGTGTGCCCTTCCGCGAAGACGACGGCGAACTGCCGCAATGTTCCTGCGGACTCAAGGGTTGCGCCGAAGCCTGGGTCTCGCTCGTCGCTCTCCGGCGCCGCCTGCGGCTCGAACTGGACAAACCGGAATGGGCAAGCCATGCGCTCAACGAAGGCGATGCACCGGTGGAGGAAAAAGCCTTCAAACTCCGTGAATTCGCGGAAAAGGGCGACGCCTTGGCCGTGCAGATTTTCAAGCGCCAGGGATTCATCCTCGGATACGCCATCGCCGACATGGTCCGCACGCTCGATCCCGGCCTCGTCGTGATCGGCGGCGGTCTGGCGGAGACTTCGTTCCGCGACCAATACATGGTGTGGATCCAGGAAGGCTTCGCCGAGCGCGCGTGGCCGGCCTATCTGCGCAGCCCGCTCGATCCTAACAAGGTGACGACCCAATTCGAATGGGCGATGGGCGGCGACGCCGCGGCCGCGATCGGGATGGCTTACACGGCGCAGGAGCTGTTTCAGTAAGAGACTTTGATGGTGTATGGTTGATAGTTGATGGAAAGAAGGAGCCCCGGCTCTTCCTCTTCTCTGCGTATCAACCTTCAACTCTCAACCATCAACTTTCTTCCACCCCCGCCAGGCGTGGACGAAGAACGCGGCGGCGAAGAGGAACATGAAGAACGAGAAGAATTGTCCCTTCGTGAACGCTCCCACCATGGCAGCATCCGGCTCACGGAAGTGTTCGCCGAAGATCCGGAAAATCGCGTAGAGCGCGAAGAACAATCCGGTTAGCAAGCCGTCCGGGGCTTTCGGGAATCTCACCCGCACGAGGTAGAGGATGGTGAAAAGCAGCAATCCCTCTAACATAGCCTCGTAAAGCTGCGACGGGTGACGCGGCTCGAGGTAGGGCTCAATGGCATTGGTGACCTTGTCCGAGTGGCGGTTTGCATCAAGCAGTGCTTCGAAATACGCGGACTTGGCGTAGGGAAAGTCCTGGTTGGTCGCGGTTTCCAAGGCCTGATACGCAGGACCGAGTTTCGGTTCCACCTGCACGGCCGCGGTGGCGGCATCGTTGAAACGGTCGTATTCCGGGGCTTTGCCATCCACCAGAGTCAGAGGGAATTTCATCGCCCAGCCGACCCCATTGGCGACCCGTCCATAGAGCTCGCCGTTGACGAAATTCGCCATCCGCCCGAACAGCAAACCAAGCGGGGCAACAACGCAAAGCCCGTCACCGAGACCGGTCCAAGTCACCTTCTCCTTGCGGGCATAGAACCAGGTGAAAATCACCAGTCCGAGAATCCCGCCGTGACTGGCCATACCGCCTTCCCAAACGCGAAAGACCAGCAGCGGATCAGCCTTCATCGCGGCCAGCCATTCCGGATTGAGGCCCCAGTTCCGGAACATGCCATCCTTCAGATAAAGGAGAACCCAGCCGATCCGCCCGCCGAGGAACACGCCGAACAAGGCCGCCGCCGCGATGAAGTCGGCGGTTTTCTCCGGTTTCAGGACCCAGAGGCCGCGTCGGGCGAGATTCCTCAGCAGCAGGAAACCTGCGACGAAACCCATCAGATAGGCGAGACCATACCATCGCAGGGCCAAGCCCCCGTAGATGGGCAGGGCGATCGGATCCAAATTATGCACATAGGTCGCAAACACGGGCGGAGTCCACACGATCCCCGCGTGGCTAGCAAGCGGGGATCCTCCGTCTTCCCCATTGACCGGAGCGCCACGAGCGACAAACTTTCCCCATGCCGAGCAAGAAGGAACTCCTTGACCTCCAATTCATCGACGCGCGCCACAAGCTCATCGACATCGCCGCGTTTCTCGACCGGATCGAGCGCCATCCCGGCGACGACGATTACCGGTTCGCCGCAATGAAAAACGCACTGCCGATCCTGCTGTCCGACCGCCCGGACCGCGCCCGTGCCGTGTTGGAATCGTTTTCGGATCACACCACCGAAGTTTCCGAAAGCGCGCCGTTCCAAGGTGCCTTCGGAGCCGCTCTTTCCGAAAGAGTGTTGCGAGTTGATGGTTGAGAGGCGGAAAATGAATGAATGCCTCTTCTCTGAACTCTTTCTCTCAACTCTCAACCATCCACTCTCAACTCCATTCCCTGAATGAAATACATCGAGCCACACGGCCACATGGTCAGCCGGACCACGGACGATTACGAAAAACTCGCGTTGTCCGGTTGCGAGGCGATTTGCGAGCCTGCGTTCTGGGCCGGTTTCGACCGCTCGTCGGCCGATGGGTTTTACGACTACTTCCGCCAGTTAACGGAATACGAGCCGAAGCGCGCGGCGAAATACGGGATCAGGCATTACTGCTGGCTGTGCATCAATCCGAAGGAGGCTGACGATCCGGGATTCGCCCGCGAGGTGATGAGCCTGATCCCCCAGTTCCTCGATCGCCCGACGGTTTTGGGCATCGGCGAGATCGGGCTGAACAAGAACACCCGCAACGAGCTGGAAATTTTCGAGGCCCACGTCCAGCTCGCACTGGATCGCGATTTGCCGATCCTGATCCACACGCCACACCTCGAGGACAAGCTCAAGGGCACCCGGCTGATCCTCGATTCGCTCGCCTCGTTTTCGAAGCTGGATCGCGGCAAAGTCATCATCGACCACGTCGAGGAACACACGATTTCCCACGTGCTGGATGCCGGCTACTGGGCCGGCATGACGCTCTATCCGGAAAGCAAGTGCTCGCCCAACCGGGCCATCGACATGCTCGAAATTTACGGCACCGAGCGACTCTGGATGAATTCCGCCTGCGACTGGGGCCACTCGGATCCCCTCGCCGTGCCGAAGTGCGCGCTGGAAATGAAACGCCGCCAGCACACGGCGGAGGAGATCGAGAAGATCGTCTATCAGAACCCGCGGAGCTTCTTAGGCCAGTCGCCGAGGTTCATGAAATGAAGGCGCATGAAATTTCATCAATCCCACCTGTCTTACTGCACAAACATCCACCCGGCGGAGAGCTGGGCTGAAACGTTCGGAGTTCTGAATACACACGTCTTGGCCGTTAGAGAGCTACTGCGGGCAGGCGGATCGTTAGATGCCGACGAGCCGTTCGCCATCGGGCTGCGGCTGTCGGCGGTGGCGGCGCGGGAGCTGTTGGAAGGAGATCACCTTGCTGAATTCAAGAAATGGCTGGAGGAAACGAACACGTATGTTTTCACCATCAACGGATTTCCCTACGGCAGCTTCCATGGGACGCGGGTGAAGGAGCAGGTCTTCAAGCCGGATTGGACGGAGCAGGCGCGTGTGGATTACACGAAGGATCTGTTCCGGATTCTGGCAGCGATCGCGCGGCCGGAGACGGGAGCCTCGGTTTCGACATTGCCGGGTTCGCACAAGACGTTCCATGCAAACGAAGCGGCAATCCGGCGGAATCTAATCGAGTTCGCTGCGTGGCTGGAGGAACTTGCGGAGCAAACGGGCCATGATTTCCATCTCGGCCTGGAGCCGGAGCCGTTGGGTCATTTCGAGAACACGGTGGAGACGCTGGCGTTTTTCGAGCGTCTAACTGCGGAGGCTCCGGATGCCGAAATCCTCCGGCGCAGAATCGGCGTGAACTTCGACACCTGTCATTTCGCCGTCGAATACGACGACGTCCGGGCATCGCTGGATATCCTAGTGAACTCCGGCATCCGCATTTCCAAAATCCACCTGTCCAACGCGCTCGCCTTGGATCCACGCGATCCGGCAGCCGTCGCGGCCATCCGCGCGTTCGATGAGCCGACGTATTTCCATCAGGTGTTGGTGCTCGGAGGCGCTGCGACGATCACGCGTTTCGTGGATTTGCCGGATTTCCTGAATTCCGGTGAAGTTTCGGAGGCGGTGGAAGCGCGGGTGCATTTCCACATTCCGCTGGATTCGGAGCCAGCCGCGCCACTGCGTTCGACACGACGCGATGTCGAGGCGCTGCTTGCATGGCGTCGCGACAATCCGGACGTTTGCCAGCATTACGAGATCGAAACCTACACTTGGGGCGTGCTGCCGGAAGGACTACAACGCCCCGTGGAAGAGCAAATCGCCGGGGAATACGTGTGGGTATTCGCCAACGCATGAGTTGCCAGACGGTGGAAACCGGTATTTCCTAGCGCTCATGTCTGACATCAAGCTCACACTCCACACCACCGCTGGCGACATCAATGCCCGGGTGTTCGCCTCCCAGGTCCCGATCACCTGCGCCAATTTCCTGAACCTTGCCAAACGTGGCTACTATGACGGTGTCTCCTTTCACCGGGTGATCGCCAATTTCATGATCCAAGGCGGCGACCCGACCGGCACCGGCTCCGGTGGCCCTGGCTACAAGTTCGCAGACGAGATCGACCGTTCGCTCAAGCACACCAAGCCCGGCATCTTTTCGATGGCCAACGCCGGCCCTAACACCAATGGCAGCCAGTTCTTCATCACCCACGTCGCCACCCCGCACCTCGACGGCAAACACGCGGTCTTCGGCGAAGTCATCACCGGACAAGAGGTGGTGAACAAGATCGCCAAGGGCGACAAGATCAACTCCATCACCATTCACGAGGACACCACCGCGCTGTTCGAGTCCCAGAAGGACAATTTGGAGCATTGGAACTCGATTTTGGACCGCTGAATCCGGGAAAAATCAGGTTAATTAAGTTTCCTTAAATTTCATACGATCCCCGCCGCATCCTAACAGGGAGCCGCGGGGATTTTTTATCGGACTTACAAACCGCTTTAGATAAGACAGTTGCGAAATCGGATTCGAGCAGGACGGGTCTTTGGAAATCCCCCCGTGATCACGTAGATTATACCGGACTTCTTGATTTTCGTTGAGGTCGGGATTTCAATGGCCTCGTCAGTTCGCAAGAGCAGACACCCCACATCCCCCCATCCCACATGAAGCCTTCCCACTCCCCCCGTGGCGGCCGCATGATCATCGGCCTGCTTGCATGCCTCTGCTCATTGCACTCCGCCCAAGCCTCAGACATTCCCACAGGCAAGCTCAACGTCGATCGCACGTTGGTCCGCGTCGGCACCCGTTCCCAGCTCGACTGGCAGATCAACTACCCATCGACCCCGCCCGTCGGCGTGGATCTCGTTCCCACGACGAAAGTGAAAATGCGGGTCCGCACGTTGGGTGTGGCCTTCCAATCAGGCTCCACGCTGCTGCCATTCGAGGGCGGCTGGTCCAAGAACAGTAGCGCCTGGTCGACATTTTTCCGGGGCACCGCGCTCGCCGTGATCCCGACCCAAGTCCTGGTGGAAACCACCGTCGAAAAGGGGGACCAGATCAAATTCCGGGGCCGCGGTGCGTCCAATGCAACCGGCACCTCCTGGTACAGCTACCACGCCACCAACAACTCCGACCGAAACGCGGTCGTCCTGAAAAACGGTGACAAGCCACCCAGCTACGCCCCGGCATACAACCAAGGAAACATCAAGAGCTTCCTCTCACCTTATCTGGATTCCACCGGCAGGATCAAGATCGGCGAGCGAGATCTGATCATTCTCTGGGAAGGCTCCACCGCCGCCCCCGGCACCACCTACTTCGACATGCAGGACCTCGTCGTGCTCGTCAGCTTCGAGGCCGTCACGACTCTCTAACTCCCCCCTCTAACTCCCCCTGAATCCCCCCCAATGAAAACCACACTCCTACTCTGCTGCGCGCTTGCCACAAGCGTCTACGCCGGACCACCCATCCTCGCCCGCATCACTCCCCAAGCGCTGGCAAAACTCCAGCAGTCCTCGCCGATGACCGCCCTGCAAAAGCCCGCACCGGGCCAAGCCCGTGTCAGCCGTCCGGACGATCAATCCATCATCAAGCAATCGATGATCCTGCATGACGGGAAGAACTGGACCCTCGTCCCCAAGGGCGCGGTGATCTTTCTTCCAGAAGCGATGAGAAGCCGGGTCAACGTCAAACCCGTCGGAACGCTCCTCGCTTGGTCTGAATTCCTGGCCAGAAACTACGCCTGGATCACCACCAACGACGTTTCATTCGACCAAGCCGCCGGAACCAAACCGCTCCCGGCCGAACGGGTCGCCTTCTGGTGCATGCAAGAGAAGGTCGTCGTCGCAGTCCATCAGAACGGACCGATTTCGGTCCGCGTCTCCACCGAAGATCAAACCCTCACGGAACGATGAAACCCTTCGCCCTGTTGCTCGCCCTTTCCTCCCTCAACGCCTCCGCGCAGACCAGCGGATACGTGAACTTCATCCGCCAGAACCAGCAAGGGACCAGCGTCGTTTGGGACATGCCGGTAGCCGCCGCCGGCACCGCCCCATCCGCGCTGGCACACGAAAGCAGCGGCTCGCTCTTCCAACTCTGGACCGTCGCACAGACAACCGCGAAAGACCATCTGTTGGATCAGAAGCTCGTCGGTGCCTATCTGCCGAAAGCCGACATCAAGATCACCACCCTCGACCCCTACACGATCGTACCCCGTACCCGGGTGGATCAGCCGTTCTCGGTGGAGATCAAGGTGGCCGACTTGCTTACGGGCAGCTCTCTGCCGGAAGCAGCCACAAAGGTTCTGCTGGAACAACACGTCGCTTCCTATCCGACCGGACTAACCGCGCTGGAACCCGCTGCGGTGGTCGCCAACACACCGCTCAACTCCGCCTACATCTCCCAGAACGGCAGCACCGTCTTGAGATTCGCAGCCTCGTCGCTCAAAGCGACCGATCCCACCAAGGCCCTCGGCGAGGAACATTTCGTCATCCACGCCCTGGCTGACGGTTCTATCAGCCAGTCCCAGATCGCCTCCGCCCATGTGCAGGTATGGCCGGTCGCCTCCGGTGAGATCATCGGCATCACGGCCGGCCAGGAACTCCGCTATCAAGTCCCCTCGCTGCAAATCAACCTCCACGATCTCTACCCCCGCAGCGACACCTCGCTGATCCTCTACGAAGGCTCCGAGGTCAACGGCGTCCAGGGCAAGCTCATCAAATCCTATCCGATGGATCGCGACACCGGCACGAGCATCATCCTTGACGTTCCCGAGGTCTCCTCCGCGATCACCCGCAACGGGACTTACACCCTGGCCCTCATGAGCGAGACCGTCTATGGCACGGAACTGTTATGCACTCCTATCACTTTCTCGGTGAAACGGACCATCGAGGTCAACGCGATGCAGGTCAACTTCACGGACGGCACCGAACATTAATTCAAATCTCCCCCCAACAAATGGCCGGTCGGTGTGATCGGAGGATGCCCTGACCCACGCATTCTCCCGGTCCGCCGGCCGGCTCATTTTTTTCGCCATCCATCACGCATACGGGTGATGCCATCTCACTCGACATGCTTCGCGATCGCGCCATCATTCGCCCTCCATCACACAAAAAACACCTCATGTCCGACTTCCTAGTCATTCCCCGCCACGACCACGACGCCCTGGTTTCACTCGCCTATCAACAACGCGGCTATACCGCTGAGGAAGCCTCGGAAGGAGCCAAGCTCGCCGCCGAAGCCGCCCGCCATGGCATCCGTACCCACCACGCGCTCAAGGCCCTGCACCTCGACCACCTGTTCGGTTCCGGGGTGGGCGGCTGCACTCCCGGCGCGGAAATCGAAGTCCTGCCATCCCGCTTCCCCGCCTCCGAGCGCTGGAACGCCAACAAAAAACTCGGCCAATCCGTCGCTTACCGCGCCATCGACCGCGCCATCGAGCTCGCCGACCAATACGGCATCGCCCAGATCGCCGTGGACAACGCCTTCCATTACCTCTGGGGCGGCGGCTACGTCATGGAAGCCGCCGAGCGCGGTTACTACGCCTACACCAATTGCACTTCCGCCCTCGCGGAAGTCGTACCTTTCGGCGGAAAATTCCCGACCCTTGGCACCAACCCGCATTCGTGGGGCATCCCCAGCACCGAGGCCAACGGCTTCCCGATCGTGATGGACTGGGCCACCTCCACCGTCGCCATGGGACGAGTCCAAGCCTTGAAGCGCGAGGGAAAAATGCTCCCTCCCGGGGCCGCCGTCGATGCCAACGGCCAGCCGACCATCGACCCGAATGAAGTCGTCGCCCTGCTCCCCTTCGGCGGTCACAAAGGCTACGGCATGTCGCTCCTCAACGAAATCATCGGCGGACTCATCGGCGGCTCATTGCCCACCATCCGCGGTCGCAAACTGGACATGGCAGGTGAAAAGAACACCCCGGTCTTTTATTTCCAAGTCATCCACCCGGACGCGCTCTCCGGCGGAAACTTCGCCCAAGGCCGCAGCCAGATGCAGAACCTCAAGGCTGTCATCGACGACATCCTCGGCCACGGCAACGATGCCTCCATGCTCCCCGGCCAGATCGAAGCCGCCGCCCGCAAGCGCTCCGACGAAGCCGGCGGCCTGCTTTTCACCGAGGCGGAAATCGGCGAGTTCAACGAGATCAACGCCGAACTCGGGCAGCCGGTTTGGGACGTCAGCAAGCTCGCCAAAGCCTGATTCCACGACGCAAAAAACCGCAGGCCGGGAAAACCGGTCTGCGGTGGTTGAACATTCCGGTCGTTGGTTAGACCGGAAATGGCTTATTCGCCTGGAGGGCCGCCAGGTGGGCGTGGTCCGCCTTCGCGGCGTCCGCCGCCACCCGGGCCGCGTCCGCC
>JBGSOI010000030.1:0-31654 GCA_041739215.1 Akkermansiaceae bacterium | reverse complement strand
CGGTGATCCGCCTGCCACGCTCGTCCAGATGCGGCCAAATCGATTCAAACTTCTGCATAAGGGCATCGCTTTCTTTCACGGAAAGAACAGTTAAGAAATCTTAATCTGTTTGGCAAGTTTATTTATTTACGCCGCCTAAGTTCATGAGCTAAAGTAGATGTCGAAGTGAAACCCGTATCGCCTTGGGGATTCCAAGCCGTATGCGATCCAAACGGCGTTGGATTATTGATCGACGGGCCACCGGTTGCATCAACCACATGCTCCATGGGGGATCCATCCAACTCTTTCATCATTTTTTTAACCTCATCAGATGGGCTGTTTCTTAATTTTTCCAAGGCTTCATCCACACATTTGTGCTTCCCGTTATTCTTTATCTTGAGACCCAAGAAATCGACCCCATTCACTCCATCATTCCTCACAAACCCGTACAAATTCACCCCTCCCTTTTCCCCAATCGGATCCCTGGATAGCCACCTCCCCGTCAGCGAGTCATAGTCGCGGTATCCGTAGTAAGTCACACCCGCTGTTTTCGGCGATGGGGATTTCTCGGTGGGATCGCTGGTAAACAGTAGGTGATGAGTAAATCCGCCCGATGTTGGCTTGGTTGGAGAAGTCGGGGTTATTCCAGCGCTGCCGGCAGGGGGATCGTCTTCGGGCGGGTCTTGCGGGCGCGAGGGATGGGCCATCGCCGCATTGTGGGCGGATACAATAGGCGTTTGTTCGCAGACCGTCACCATGGCTGAGGCATCTAGCGCTTCGGAGGTTCTGCGGGAAGCGAAATCGGCGTCCCGGTCTTCGGGTGGGGTGAGTCTGCCGTTGAGATCGCGGTCGGGGCCGAGTTTGCCGTGGGGGTGGCAACGCCCATGAACTTCGCGCAAGGCCTCGATGTGGACGTGGGTGTAAATCTGGGTGGTTTCCATCCGGGAGTGGCCCAGCATCTCCTGCACATAGCGGATGTCCGCACCGCCGCGGTGCATGTCCGTAGCGCATGAATGACGCCACAAATGACAAGAGCCGGGCCTGTCGATGCCACAGCGTCTCATGAGCTTTTTCATCCAGTTCCCGAGGTAGGCGGGTGCGAATCGCGTGCCGTAGCCGCTGAGGAAAAGAGCGGTTTCGGCGGGCAGGTGGGCGAAGATAGGTCGGGACTCTGCGACATAGCGGTCGAGCCATGCGGCGGCCCGCTCACCGACGGGCAGCATCCGGCTTTTGCCGTTTCTTGCCCTTGCGCACGATCAGGGTGCGGGTGGTGGAGTCGTAATCGCCCTGATCGAGGTTGGCCATCTCGGTGCGGCGGATGCCCGTGGCATAGAAGAGTTCGAGGATGGCGCGGTCGCGCAGTCCGAAGGGTTCGGCGGGAATTTCGGGAGAAACGCGCAGCGGTGGACCGGTGAATTTCATTCTTGAATCCGCCGACCCTGAATTCACGTTCGGAGAGTGGAAAGGAAGAAGATCAAGACCGGGTTTTCCGCAGCTGGTGTAGCGGGCGGTTCCATCAGCTTGTCAGAGCCCAACAAAGCCGGTGGGAGGATACGCTCGGGCACCTCGCCTCTCCACACTTCCAGAGTTCCGCCTGGCTCGCGTTTTTGGGATGGTGAACGATGCGACCAGCCAGGAAGCATCTTGGACGGAGGCGAAGCCGTAGCCCGAAGGGTTCATCATGCGACGCCCCGCATGATGAATCAAAACCGTCTGAAGATGGTTTCCAACGGCAGCTTTGACTGGTCGAGATACCACTACGATGCCTTCGGCCGCAGAATCGCCCGCACCGTGGGCAGCACCCGCACCTACGGGTTATATGACGGCTGGAATCCCATCGCCGAATTCACCGGAGCCGTCCACACCAGCGGCAGCGCCCCTGCGGTGACGTTGGAAAGAACCTGGCTCTGGGGCACCGACCTGTCCGGCACCCTCCAGGGCGCGGGCGGCGTCGGCGGCCTGCTCGCCGTCAACCTCGAAACCGGAGCCGACGCGGGCGTTTATCACCCGCTCTACGACGGCAACGGCAACATTGGTCAGTACGTCAACTCCTCCGGCAACGCCGTGGCGAAATACGAATACGACGGCTTCGGGAACTCACTCGTTTCCGCCGGCACCCACGAGGCACTGTTCCCCCACCGCTTCAGCACGAAGCCATTGAATTCAGAAACGGGACTCTACTATTACGGATTCCGCGACTATGACGCGGCGACGGGCAGGTGGCCATCCAGGGATCCGATTGGGGAAGAGGGCGGAGAAAACCTCTATGGGTTTGTATATAATGTGCCCATCGGATGGATCGATCTATTTGGATTAAAGGCGCAAGTCAAATGCACTCGATACAAGACAAGCGGGATTATGCGCTGCAAGACGATTGAAAATGGCAAGACAAGTGATACCTTCACGACGAATGACGGGCAGGATAAAGATGGAAATGATAACAAAAATACAGGGCAAGTTCCAGAGGGAACTTACAACTTAAAACCGAAGCCACAAGGTCAGATGAATAAGGGAAACGAAAATCTCAAGGCTCCAGACAATTGGAACGGCTATGCCGTGACGGGACCAGGCGGGTCAGAATTCCCAGTCGGCACGCCATCACTCACTGGACAGGGTAAAGCTTATGAACCAGGTCATCTTCCCGGATATCGCGACGAGTTTTCTAATGTTAGAGTTCACGGGAAAGGCTTATCGAGCGGGTGCACGGCCACAGATAGGGCTAACGAAATTCGGAAAATGATGGATCGAAATCCTGGTGAAACGACAGAAACAATCAAAGATGTTGGTTGTATTTGCAAGGACGGAAAACAGGTGCCTGCATCTGATCCTTAAAAATTACACGACATGGAAACACATCGATTTTTTGGGATTTCGTTTTGTGCTATGGCATCTTTATCATGCACGAATGATGGATCGTCATACGCACGCGCGAGAATAGAAATACAAGGCGAAAGGGAGTGGGCAGAATCTAAAGCGCATCCTGGTAGATTTAATATTCCAATGCATCGATCAAGTAGCCCAGCTTTCGATGACCCAAATCTCATGAAAGACTGCGCACAGTCTTATATTAAATATGGCAATATTTCTGGAATCAGGAGTACATTTTTGATGGCTTATACCATAGCAAATCTCCCGATCCGAAGTGGTGACGTTATGGCATCTTACTCAGTTCCACTATATGACCTTCTCGTCAAATTGGGCAATGATCAATTTGCATCGAGCTTGTCAAAGATGCGCCCTGAGATACAATCCGCTGTATTTTATATTTTATTCATGAGCAATGTTGATAAAAGTCCAGAATGGGCATCGAAGTATCCTCACTCCGCAGCCTTGGAAAGAAGCCTCGCGCATCAATTATGGCCCCATGATATTGAATCCAGATGAATCGTCGATGGGGTCACACTACTGTCCAAGACAGCGGATTGAAAAACCCGCCCTGAACGGATGGAATCGGGGTGAATGAAAAACCAATCACATTCCGAACAGGTTGGGCGGCGATGAATGTAGCCACCTCGAGTCTTTTCAGCCAGTTTCTTTCTCTCATGGATCGCAACCGCTTCGCCAAGCTCGTGCGCGAGACCGGCAGCGAGCGGCGCGCAAGGGATTCGCCAGTTGGGACCACTTCGTGAATCGGGTCATGAATCGGGTCATGAATCGGGTCAGACCTCGCGTGATTCGGGTCAGGCCTCGCGGATCAACATCAAGAAGTGTTAGTCCGCCTCCGCCATTCGAGTCCTCGCGGATTCACATTTTTTGCGAGTTTGAGTTGTTCATTCATTTTCAGCGGGGAGCTGATCAAGTTCGCTTCCCTTGATTGCCACATTCCTGTCCGCCCGGTCAGCGGAAATCAAGCGGCTCACCGATCCCGGATGCCTCATTGAGCCGGACGGCAATCCAATCATTGGAGTCCGTGGACTGAGGTGAAATCCACAGCGCATCAACGGCACGGAAGAGCGGACTGAAGTCCACGACTCCATTTCAATGGGTCATCGGGCTTTCTCCGGACGCGTCGCCAAGATGCGATAGATTTTCCGGGAGGAACTTCTTGAAGCGGGTTTTGTCGATGGCCTTCATGTAGGCTTCTTCGGGCGAGATCATGCCTTCGCGGAGTTTGGACCAGATCGATTCGTCCATGAACTGCATGCCTTCGTTTTTACCACCGGTGATGACGTCGTAAAGTTTCTGGGTGGCACCCTCGCGGATGATGGCGGCCACGGCGGGGGTGGCGAACATGATTTCGTGAACGGCGGTCCGGCCGGGTTTGTCCACGCGCTTGCAGAGGAGCTGGGCGACGACGCCTCGCAGCGAGGCCGCGAGCATGGTGCGGACCTGTGATTGCTGGTTGGCAGGGAACACGTCGATGATCCGGTCAACGGTCTTGCGGGCGTTGTTGGTGTGCAGGGTGCCGAAGACTAGAAGGCCGGTCTCCGCGGCGGTTAGAGCGAGCGAGATGGTTTCCAGGTCGCGCATTTCTCCGACGAGGACGATGTCGGAATCCTCACGCAAAGCGGCGCGGAGACCATCGGCGAAGGACGGAGTCTGGATCGGCACCTCGCGCTGGGTGATGATCGAGTTCTTGTTGCGGTGGACGAACTCGATGGGCTCCTCAACCGTGATGATGTGGCGGTTGAAGTTGATGTTGATGTAGTCCAGCAGCGCGGCGAGCGTAGTGGACTTGCCAGAGCCGGTGGGACCGGTGACGAGGACCAGGCCGGCCCGCATGTGGCCGAATTCCTTGACGACATTCGGCACTCCGAGGCTTTCGAGCGTGGCGATCTCGGTGGGAATGATCCGGAACACCGCGGCGAGACCGTTCTGTTGCTTCAGGTAGTTGCACCGGAACCGGGATGCTTCGTCCATTTCATAGGCGAAGTCGAGGTCACCGCTTTCCAGATATTTTTCGAAGGCTCGGGGTTCGCAGATTTCAGCCAGCAAATCCCGAAAGCTCTCACCTTCCAGCACAGGGTGATCGGCGACGGACACCACCGCGCCGTGGACACGGATCTTTGGCGGGTTGCCTTCGGAAAGATGAAGGTCGGAACCCTTGTTAGAAATCAAATAGCGAAAGAGAGTATCGATCTGAGCCATGGCGGAAAGAAGGGGAGCGAAAGGAGTTTTTGCGAGTGACTGAATAGAGGCGGCTATCGAGGGGAATCAGGACTCAAAGAATGCCTTCATCTGGTTCTTGTCGTCGGAACGGAAGAGTGTCTCGTCCTTGGAGATGAGGCCCTTGACGTAGAGCTGGCGCAGCGATTCGTCCATGGTGATCATGCCGACGTTTTTACCGGTCTGCATGACGCCGGGGAGCATGAAGGTTTTGCCCTCGCGAATGCAGTTGGAGACGGCGGGGGTGTTGACCAGGAGTTCGAGCGCGAGGATCCGGCCATTGCCGTCGGCGCGAGGGACGAGCTGTTGGGAAAGGATGCCGCGGAGCGACTCGGAAACCATGATCCGGATTTGTTCGCGCTGGTCGGTGGGGAACACGTCGAGCACCCGGTCGAGAGTCCGCGGGGCGTTGCCGGTGTGGAGGGTGCCGAGCACCAAGTGACCGGTCTCGGCAGCAGTTAGAGCGAGCTGGATGGTTTCGAGGTCGCGCATTTCCCCGACCATGATGACGTCCGGGTCTTCCCGCAGCGCGCCGCGGAGGGCGCGGGCGAAGGACTCGGTGTGTTTGTGGACCTCGCGCTGGTTGACGTGGCAGCCCTTGGATTCGAAGACGTATTCGATCGGGTCTTCGAGCGTGAGGATGTGGTCCTCGCGGTCGCGGTTGATGAAATCGACCAGCGCGGCGAGGGTGGTGGACTTGCCGGAGCCAACAGAACCGGTGACGAGGACGAGCCCGTTCTGATAGCGGGTGAGAGGCAGGATGTGTTCCAAGGGCAGTCCGATGTCCTCAAGAGTCTTGATCTTGTCATTGATGATCCGGAAGACCAGGTCCAGCCCGAGGCGCTGCTTCACGACGGAGGCGCGGTAGCGGCCGTTTTCGGTGGAGTATGCGAAATCGATATCACCTTGGGTGTCGAGGCGCGCCCATTCCTTTTCAGTGAGGAACGATCGGGCGAGGCGATCGGTATCCTCGGCGGTGAGGGGCTGATGATCGGGCCAAATCGGTGAAAGCTGCCCGAAGCGCCGCCAAGCCGGCGGATAGGCCGTCGGGAGGTGAAGGTCGGAGCAGTCGTAATCGCGACCGAGTTGGAGGTATTGATCGACGTGATCCAGAACCGTGTGAACTGACATGAAATTGGATTTTAGATTGGATTTACGAACCGGATTTTGCCCCGGGAGGATTGGATGGATAGGCACCTGAGCGCCCGACCAAGTGTTGCTTCACTTGGTCGGCAAGCCAGACCTTTGCGAATGGACGGACGGCGGTCAAGGCGAGACCTAGCAGGGTTAGCGCTAAACCGCGGGGTTTCGCGCCGGTGGGCACAGCCCTGCGGCGGAAGAGCAGGCTGGTAGCAAATCCGGATGCAAGCGACCCGACCACCCAAGCAGTCGGGTGGCTTTTCAATGAGCTGCGGATCCGTGACGGGAAATCCAGTCGCTGCTTGAGCACGGACACCTCGCTTTGTAAACAAGAACGAGACACCGCGCTGGCGCGGATCAGTCGTTCGATCTCTTGGTGGTGTGGAAGTTTTGGATCCATTCGCGGTCCTTTTGAAATTCTGCGCGTGTGACGGGAAACGAGGGGCCTGCCGAGGGTTTTGCCAAGCTGATGAGGATGAAACCGGTCACCAGATGAAGAATGGCGGCACCAAGGGCCACCAGACTCCACGAACATCCGCACAATCCGGCGATCAGCGGAATTCCTCCGGCCAGCAGCAGTGCCCAGGCGAAAACGGCACAGCCACAGGCGGCGGCAATCAATCCGGCACGCCTGGCACCTTCCTTGGCGGCGTCTTTCGATTCCAGTTCAATCAAGGTGAAACGCGAGGCCAGCAGGTCCATCAAGGCCTCACGCCAATTGGCAGGAGGAACCTGACCGGAAAGACGCGAACCAGCGGCTGCTGCAGGCGAGTCAGGCCCGATGTCAGATGACGGATTCATGAGGCTGCAAGGAGACGCACCTGACCGGAGGCACTGCTTCTCAGCGGCGGACGATGAGACCGATCAGGAATCCAGCGCCAAGAGCGCTCACGACGCATTTGGTGGGATTCTGACGGATGTAATCTTCCGCAGTGATGTGCAACTCCTTGGCTTTCACCCGGGTGTCTTGCCATTGTTCGGTGGCTGATTCCTTCATGTGCTGGGCCTTGTCGGTGGCCGCGCTCTTGAAGGCGGAGGCCTTCTCGGTGGCTGTGGACTTGAACTGACTGGCCCGCTCCACGGCGGTTTCGCGGAACTGTTGGGCGGATTCCACGGCGCGTTCTTTCAAGGCGGCGGCCTTTTCCTCGGCGGTGTGGACAAGTTCGCGGGCCTTTTCGCCGGCGGCCACCCGGAGGTCATTTGCCGCTTGGGAGACGGATGGGGTTTGGGAGAAACCTGCTTCCGGATCGGTACTGTTAGGGGCTGAAAATGGATTGGACATGGCGTTTGGCTTTCTGTTTGAGGGGAACCATCGTGATTCACCTTTGTGGGAAGATTAGTGGCACCTCCCGCTGGCGGGTGCAAGGAGTGACTTTCAGAAATGTGATTCAACCGCCCCCGGAGACAGCTCTGGCTCTGGGCGGAGCCAACAGGATTTCCCGTTGGGATTCCGGCGGCGGAGTGACCTTCATGCTCTCCCATCTGGCATCCTTGAGCGGACCGGTCCCGTGAAATTGGAACATCCCGGAAAACGGGCGCAAAGGCAGCGTAATCAGTCCTAACAAACCTCGCGCGTTCATCCGCATGGTCATGTCGAGCGTGCGCTCCTTCAGATCGACGGAGCCGTCACCCGCGAAATTGAGGGAACTGGTGGACGTTTGAAAATCGTTGGTGCTAAGCACGCCGTTCTGGATTTCGAAAGTGCAGAACGCGTGCTTCGCCTGTTGGAAGCCGGCCTTGTCGTCATTCAGCACCCCGCCGATGAGCGGGGTGAGGGGACCGAACATCGGCACGGAAAAAAGTTCCGCCTTGTCCAGCGCGATCAGGCCCTCGCCGTCCATCGTCTCCACCTTGCCGCCTGTCAGCGAGAAATCGAGCCGCCCGGTGAGATTCCCGCCGCCCTTGATCTCGAAGCCGTAGGTGGACGTTAGGTCGGGCACCGAGAGACGGGTCCAGTTCAGCTCGCCTTGGAGCTTGCCGCCGCCAAGGTAATTGATATCCGCAGCCACCGGACCGTCGAAGGCATCGACCTTCAGATTGCTGATGGACACCCGCTCGCCGCGGATGCCGACCTGGGCGCGCGGCCTGCCCAGCGTTAGATTCTCACCGAGAAACACATAATCCGCCGGCTGGTCCGAGCTGAAGGAAATGTCCAGCGCGGTGCGCCCTTGCGGCGTGACATCCACCACGCCGGATCCCTTGAGCTCCGGGGGCTGATGGAAACGGTATTGCTCCAGCGTGTCCGCGATTTTCGGCGCGAACAGCCGGACCAGCGGCGCGGCCCACATCGCGCCGCGCACCTCCTCGACTTCCACCAGTTTGTTGGGAGCATCGAAGCGGACCCTGGCCACTTTGGCGGTGCCTTCGACAGGACCGTTGAAGGCTTTGTGGAGGGCATACTTCGAATAGTTGAAAACCACGGTGCCATCCAGGAAATCGAGTTCGCCGTGATTGAGTGAGAATTTGCTGCCAGCGAAGTTCACCGGCACTCCCCGGAAGTTCACGTTTTTCACGGATCCGCCGCCGGTGTAGGCCCACGCGAATTTGTTTGTCGCGTCGAAGCCGCCCTCGGCGCTGACATCGACCGCTGCCCCATCCCGCTCTTCGAGGTCATTGAGGAATTTCTCGATCGGCAGCTTCAGCCCGGCGACCATCTGCTGATAGACCGGAACCGGCAGGGTGCTGTGCAGCCCTAACCGGAACAACGGCCACTCGATCATCGCCTTGCCTTCAGCCTTGCCGTCCGCACGGGCAAGTCGCAGGTCGCGGAGAAACAGAATGCCATCCCGCCAGGAAAACGCGCTTTCCACGACCTCGAACGGCACCCCTCGCAGCGTCGCCGCCTCGCAGCGCGCATGACCGGTCATCCGGATCTGCGGGACGTTCCGCTCGTCCAACAGGAAGTCCCCGTCGGCTTCCATAATTTGTTTTCCGCCGAGCCGCACGCCCTTGGGTGCGGGCAGCCCGAGCCATGCCGTTAGAAGTTCCGGGACTTCCAGCGAGGAGGAGATATCAAAACGCCCCTCCCGACTCTTGATGTTGTAGTCGATGCTCCCCTTGAGCCTCCCCCCGGAATCGGTGGCGCGAAGAGAGGTGATGGTCAGCAAATCTCCGGACACTTCGGCCTCGGCCGTCACTTCGTCCAACCGATGGCCGTTTTTCTCCATATCCTTGACCTGCAGCGCCACCTTCGCCGTTAGAGAGGACCAGTTGTTGACGTCTCCCTCCACGGTGATCTGGATCGCCGGCGGACGATCCCCGGCGAATTGCCATTTCTCCAACTCGGCCAGCAGTTTTGCCAGCAGCGCGCGGCGTTTGCCGATGTTGGAATCATCCGGCGGGTGCTGGCCATCCTGCTGATAGCCGATCATGCGGGCGTTGAACTTCACGTCGATCCCGGCGATTCTCCCGCTCGCGTCGCGGACTTCGAACCGCCGGTCGCCAGGCATGAAGACCGTGCCGTTGGCACCGGTCACATGCAGCGCTTCGGAATCGGGATTCTTCGGATCCACAGGCATCGAGAGCCGGGCATCGGCAAGCTGGATCTTGGTAAGGTGCATCATGCCGCGGGCCAGCTTGGTTTTGTCGAAATCCAGGATGACGCGCTCCAGTCGGGAAATTTCGCGCAAGTGTTCTGGCTCGGAAAACACCCGCACATCGGTGGCGACGATTCCTTGCAGCGGGACATACTGCAGCCCGCCGATTTTCACGTGGGCGCCGCGCTTGGCGACTTCCTGCTCGATGGCGACCCGCCACGGTTCGGGCAGGCCGGTCCGGTTGGCCCACCACAGCAGCCCGATCGCTCCCAACACCGCTGCCACGATCAGCAAAAACGCGAACGATTGGAGGTTCCGGGTCAGGTGCAGGCGGTACATGATTGGGATGGGGGAGTCCTATGGCCGCGAACTCCGAAATGCAACTCACGGGATGAGTCCCGCCGAGCGAAAGGAGTAATACGCCAGTCTGCCGGACGACGGCTTGCCGATGATGACGTGGTCCAGAAACGTGACCTGCATCAACGTGGCCGCCTCCAGCAAGCGGCGGGTCACCATTTCATCGGCCCGGCTGGGGCTCGGATCTCCCGACGGATGGTTGTGAACCAGGATGAATCCATAAGCCCCGCGCGTGATCACCGGCCGCAGGACTTCCCGCGGATGGGCGGTCGCATCGCTCACGGTGCCCACCGAAATGACGGTCGTGCCGACATGCCGCAAGCGCGCGTCGAGAGTGGCGACCACCACTTGTTCCTGCGCCAGATGCCGGAGTTGCGGGCCGAAAAAATCATGGATGAGTTCCGGCGTATCGAGCGGGATCTCCCGAACCTGCTCACGGGCAACGCGGGCTCCGAGTTCGAAGGCTGCCGCGAGTTTCGAGGCTTTTGCCGGGCCGAGGCCCTTTTCCTTGCACAACTCGGAAACCGGCAGGCTGCCGAGCGCGCCCATCGAGCCGTATTTCGCGATCAAGTCGCGGCCGATGTCGATCGCGCTGCGGCCTTTCTGGCCGGTGCAAATGAACAACGCCATCAGCTCGGCATTGTCCAACGCGGTCGGGCCAAGCGCGGCAAGCTTCTCCCGCGGCCGCCGGTCGGATGGCATGTCATGGATGCGCGAACTTGGCAGACCCTCGTCAAAATCGTTCATTTGAACATGTTGACGAAATGGCGCGGCATGGCAAGGCTTTCCCAGCGAATCCCTAGCGGCTTTTCTTCCCTTTCAACAATCCAATCGACCGGACGGCGTCTGGCTGAAAACAGTCGCAGCCACAAGGTCACGCCAGAAAGCCATGCAGCACCGGATCCGAGCCGCAGCGTTAGTGGTCAGAAACGATCGTCTCCTCTTGATTCATCACCTTGAGAGGCGGACGAGTGCCGACTATTGGCTGCCGCCCGGCGGTGGAGTGGAGTTGTCCGACTCATCTGTCTTCACCTGCGCGGCTCGCGAGACGATGGAGGAGACGGGCGTTACGATCTCTGGATCCGCGATACTCTACGTTCGGGAGTTCGTGGACCACGCTTACGAGTTTCGAAACGTTGAGTTCTTCATCCTTGCGGATGCTGCAGAAGGAGAAGGGGAGGTCTGCGAGACGAGACCTCCCGACCATGACTCTCCTGCAGTGGCTGAGGTCGGCTGGTTTTCGCGAGAGATGATGAAGAACATGACCGTCTATCCGGAGATTCTGAAGGAAGGGTTCTGGCGGGATCGACTGGAGAGTCCGATCGTCGCCAGACACATCGGAACAGTCGTTAGAAAGAAGAGGGCAAACCAAGCGCTTCAAACAACCCCGATGGCTCGAAAAGAGATCTGAGAAGACTATGGTGTCCGGACATCCCCAGCGGGGTGTCTGAGCTTCATCGTTGTGCCAGACAACCCGCTTCCTCATGGAAAACCGACTCGCTGCGGACGGAGGGCCGGTTTGCGTGAAGCTCCCCCCCGGTTGGGAGTTAGAACTGTGAGCTCAGCGAGAAGTTGAACTGGCCGCCCTTGTCGGCTTCATCGTCCGGCGATGAGACCGGGATCGCATAGTCGAGCGCGAGCGGCAGCGGGCTGATCGGCAGCTTCAGGCGGATGCCCACGCCCACGTCGGAGTAGATATCGCTCGGGCTGATGTCCCAACTGCTGGAGTTGACGAAACCGATGTCCGAAAACACCGCGGCACGCACGGTTTCGATAATCGGCACGGTGTATTCGAAGGAGACATAGCCGAGGGAGTTTCCACCGTAAACCTCGTCGGTGAATCCGTCGTCGCGGGGGCCGACATCGCGGAATTCGAAGCCGCGCAGCGTCCGGCCACCGCCGAGGAACATGCGTTCGAAGATCGGGATGTCCCCGTCGCCGATGCTGTCCACGAAGGCAAGCTCGCCACTGACCGAGAATATCGAATCCCACTTGAGGTTCCAGAACTTCTGGCCCTGGCCGGAAAGCGTGATGGTTTCCACATCCCCTCCCAGTCCGGCAACCGTTAGTCCGACATCGAACTTGTGGCCGCTGCGGGCGAGGATGCTGCTATCCCGGCTGTCATACACATAGTTCGCCGAGAGGGCGCTGCGCAGGAACTCGCCGCCGATATTCTTTTCAGAGAGTTCGGATTGATCCCCGATGTTGTTGCCAGCGGCATCCTTGTAATCCGAGTTGCGAACATCCGAATCGATCTCCACCTGTTCGAGGCGATACTCACCCTTGATCGAGCTTTTCGGACCCAGCGGTTTTCTGAGAGAGACCGCGGCGCCGAAATTTGTTTGCTCGTAGTAATCGCTGAAATAGGTTGATTGCTTGTAGAAAATCTCGCCGCCGAGAGCCAGTTGCTGGTCCATGAACCATGGCTCGACCAGCGACATGCTGAACTCGGAACGTTCGGCACCCGCGCGCAGGCTCATCGAGAAACGCTGGCCGCCGCCGGTGAAGTTCCAGGGGTTAAAGATATCGAAATTGGACTGTTCCAGCGTCAGGAAGCCGACGATGCTGTCGATCGAGCTGAAGCCGATGCCGACGCCGACAGAACCGGTGGCTTTTTCCTCAACCAGCACGTTCACATCACGGTAACCGGAGCCGGCCGGCGAACCGCTGACCTGGACCTCGCTGAAATATTGCAGGTTCTCGAGACGCGCCCGGGTGGTGTCGAGTTCGACGGAGTTGAACTGGTCACCGGGCTTGAGCGGGATTTCCCGGCGGATCACCTTGTCCTGAGTCTTGGTGTTGCCCGCGATGTTCACGCGGCCCACGCGGAAGCGGGAACCTTCGGTGATGCGGTAAGTGATGTTGACCCGGTTAGGTCCGGCGTCGCGGATGTCCGGAGTGACCAGAGCATCGGCGTAGCCACGCGAGCCGTAGAAGCTGCGGATCGTGGTGATGTCATCACGCATCTTCTTCGACGAGTAGGCGGCATCGCCCACCAAGGTCAGCGACGGATAGAGTTCCTCGGGTTTGAAAACGGACATCTTCCCGAAGCCGACACCGGCGACGGTGTATTTCTCGCCTTCGTTGATCGGGAGCACCAGGTCCACGCGGCCATCGCCGACCGGATCGCGGCGGAAGCCCGGGCTGCTGACCCGCAGATAGCCCTTGCTGCGGTAGTAATCCAAAATGGAGTCCAGATCCTTGTCCAACTCGTTGGAGTCGAAACGGCCGGACTTGGTCAGCCATGAGAACCAGCCTTTTTCCTTCACTTCCATTTCCTTGCGGAGTTCGGGATCGGTGAGGGCGTTGTTCCCCTCGAAACGGATCTTGCGGACCTCGTTCTTCTGGCCCTCGTCGATGACGAAAATCAAATCGGATAGACCCGACTGGCCGGTCGCTTGCGTGCGGTGGGTGACGGTTACGTCGGGATAGCCGTAGCCTTGATAGTATTTCTCGATGTTGCGGCGCGCTTCGAGGATCTGTTCGTCGCTGAGGGCACCACCGGCCTTCATCTTCGATTCCTTGGCCAGCTTCTGATCGGTGAAAATCGTATTGCCCACGAAGCCCACACCACCGAGTGCGTCGCGGGTGGTCACTTCGGCGATCAACTTCACGCTGTTGCCCACCGGCTCAGCAAGGAAGCGCACGTCCTCGACCAGTCCGGATTCGTAAAGTGACTTGATGTCGTTGTCCAGGTTCTCCGCTCGATAGATAGTGCCGGATTTGGTGGACATCAGGTTCCGCAAACGGGCTTCATCGACCGTCTTCGCACCGCTGTAGCGGATCACGACTTCCGAGATGTTTTTTCCTTCGAAGTCCTGCGCGTGCAAGGTGCCCGCGAGAGCGATTACGGACAACGAGGTGAGGGCGGCGAATTGGCCCAAGCCACGCGGCATGAGAAATGAAGGGGATGTGGGGAAGCGCATGCAGTTGATGTGGTTGCGCTATAAAGCCCGCCAGCCCCCCGTTTCGTCAAGGTCAATAGCGGCTAGTCCCTTAACTTTTCCATACTAAATGCAGCTTCCTCCCGAAATCCTTGCCCCCTGCCCGCTCCTGTTCTAAACCGCCGCGTGCTCACGATTCACAAGCTCACGAAAACCCTCGGCGGCCGCTGCCTGCTCCGCGAGGCGGAAATGTCCATCAACTGGGGCGAGCGCGTCGCCCTCGTCGGCCCGAACGGTGCCGGCAAGTCCACCCTCTTCCGCATGATTCTCGACGAGGACTCGCCAGACGAAGGCAAGATCGAGCGCGACGAATATTCAATCACCGGCTACCTCCCGCAGGAGGCGGGCGAGCCGACGGATGAAACGGTCATCGAGATCGCGATGGGTATCACGCCGGAAATGATCGGCATCCTGCGCACGATGCGCGAGCACGAGGCCACCGGTGATCTATCGCATCCGGATTTCGCCCACGCCCAGGATCAGTTCACCGCCCTCAACGGCTATCAGTTGGAACCCAAGGCGAAGAAAATCCTCCACGGCCTCGGCTTCAAGAACGAGGATTTCCAAAAACCCGCCCGCGAATACTCCGGTGGCTGGGTCATGCGCGCCCACCTCGCCCAGCTACTCGTGATGGAACCGGACCTGCTGATGCTCGACGAGCCGACCAACCACCTCGACCTGCTCTCGCTGCTCTGGCTCCAGCGCTATCTGCTCAATTACAGCGGTGCGATCCTGATGATTTCCCACGACCGGGACTTCATGGACTCCATCATCGAAACCGTCATCGAAATCGATCCGGACGCCGCGAAGCTCATTTCCTACACCGGCAACTACAGCGCCTACCTCGACCAACGGGAGAAAACCTACGACCAGCGCGTCCAGGCCTATCGGAACCAGCAGAAGGAAATCGAGGGCCATCAGGAATTCATCGACCGCTTCCGCCAGGTCGGCTCCAAGGCCGCGCAGGTCCAGTCACGGATCAAGTTCCTCGAAAAACTCGAACGTGTCGAAAAGCCCCGCGCCCCGCGGAAGCCTTTCAAGTTCAGTTTCCCCCAGCCGCCGCGGTCCAACCAGAAGGTCATGGAACTCGACAAGGTCGGCCAGTCCTACGGCGACAAGCGCATTTACAAGGACCTCGACCTCACCATCGAGCGCGGCGACCGCGTCGTCCTCGTCGGCCCTAACGGCGCGGGCAAATCCACGCTCCTCAAGATCCTAGCCGGCATCCTCCCGATCGACGCCGGGAAGCGCGAGCCCGGGTACGCGACCAAGCTTGGCTACTACTCGCAGCACCGCATCGAGTCGCTCAACGAGAACAACACCGTGCTCGAGGAGGTCATGGGCGCCTGCACCACCCTGCGCGAGGAGGACGCCCGGTCCATCCTCGGCACCTTCCTGTTCCGCCGGACCGATGTCGAGAAGCGCTGCGGCGTTCTATCAGGTGGTGAGAAGTCCCGCCTCAACCTGGTCAAGTTCCTCGTCGATCCACCGAACCTCCTGCTGATGGACGAGCCCACGACCCACCTGGATATCCTGTCCATCGACTCGCTGGTCAACGCGCTCAAATCCTACGAAGGCACGCTCGTCTTCATTTCCCACGACGTGCATTTCATCCGTACCCTCGCGGAAACCACGCTGCACATCACCCGCAACGACAAGGCTCCGGAAAACGGCGCGCTCGTCACCCGCTACACCGGCGGCTACGACTACTTTATCGAGAAAAGCGGATTGAACGACGACCGGAGCGCCGTAACGGCGTAACGCTCATGAAAATTCCGGTCCTTCTCCTAACCGCCGTCGCTGCGGCGGCGGGTGCCGACTGGAACACCTATCTGGGAGACAAGGCCAGCAGCCAATATTCCGCGCTCCAGCAGATCACCCCGGAAAACATCGCGGGACTCAAGGTCGCTTGGACCTATCAGTCAGGCGGCGCGGATGCGAAAAACCGCTCGCAGATCCAATGCAATCCGCTGGTGGTCGGCGGCGTGCTTTACGGCACATCGCCAGATTTCCAACTCTTCGCGCTGGATGCGGCGACCGGCGTGGAACGCTGGCGTTTCGATCCCTCGAAGGACGGCCTGACAAAGTCCGGGGTGAACCGCGGCTTGGTCCATTGGGGCGAAGGCGACGAGGCGCGGATTTTCTATGCGAACGCCCACTTCCTGCATGCGATCGACACCCGGACCGGCAAGCGGATCCCGACGTTCGGCAAACAGGGCAGCGTGGACCTGAAGGAAGGTATGGGTCGCGAATTGAACGGACTCTATCTGTCAGCCAACACTCCCGGCATCATTTACGACGACCTGCTGATTATGGGCATGCGCGTGGGCGAAGGTCCGGCCCCGGCCGCGCCGGGACCCATCCGCGCCTACAACGTGCGCACGGGCGAACTCGTCTGGCGCTTCAACACCATCCCGCTGCCCGGGGAAGCCGGACATGAAACCTGGCCACCCCTCGCCCACCGTTCCGTCGGCGGGGCCAATGTGTGGACCGGTTTCGCGCTGGATGAAACGCGCGGGTTGGTGTTCTGCCCGACCGGCTCGGCGGCATTCGACTTCTGGGGCGGCGACCGCACCGGACAGAATCTTTTCGCCAACTGCCTGATCGCGCTCGATGCGAAAACCGGCAAGCGGGTGTGGCATTTCCAGTTCGTCCATCACGACCTGTGGGACCGCGACCCGCCCGCGCCGCCGAATCTAATCACCGTGACCCACGATGGCAAAAGAATCGATGCGGTGGCGCAGGTGACGAAATCGGGGCATGTGTTCTTATTCGATCGCGCGACCGGGAAACCGTTGTTTCCGATAGAAGAACGGGCGGCGCCCCCTTCTGACCTCCAAGGCGAATCGGCCTGGCCGACGCAGCCCTTTCCGCTGAAGCCCGCACCGTTTGCGCGACAGCTCTTCACGTTCGATGAAATCACCGACATTTCCCCAGCCGCGCATCGCGCTGTGTTGGATCGCTTCAGCAAGGTGAGACCACACACGCCCTTCATGCCACCGAGCACCCAGGGGACGATCATTTTTCCCGGCTTCGACGGCGGAGCCGAGTGGGGCGGCGCGGCCGCGGACCCGGACGGCGTGCTCTATGTCAATTCCAACGAAATGCCGTGGATTCTAACCATGGAACCGACGGCCGCCGATGGCAACCCGGCCACCTCCAGCGGCGCGGCGATCTATGCCCAGCTCTGCGCGGCCTGCCATGGCATGGACCGCAAGGGGAATCAGGCGCAGAACGTGCCATCGCTCGCCGACGTGGCACAGCGCTTGAAACAGCCCGACGTGCTGGCCCTGCTGGAGACCGGAAAGGGCGTGATGCCGTCGTTCGCGTTTCTAACCGGACCACAGAAGCAGAAACTAACCAACCATTTGTTCAACGGGGAAAGCAGCAATGCCGAACCGGGCGGAGACGATGAACTCGGCGCGATTCCCTACACCACCACCGGCTACAACCGCTGGCACGATCCCGATGGTTACCCGGCGGTCAGGCCGCCGTGGGGCACGCTCAACGCCATCGACCTCAACACCGGCGATTTCCGCTGGACCGTGCCGCTGGGCGAGTATCCGGAGCTAACAGCAAAGGGCATTCCGCAAACCGGCACCGAGAATTACGGTGGCCCGGTGGTCACCGGCGGCGGGCTGGTCTTCATCGCCGCCAGCCGCGACGAGCAGATCCGGGCCTTCGACCGCAAGACCGGCAAGGAACTGTGGCAGGCGAAACTGCCCGCCGCCGGCTACGCGACCCCGGCGACCTACTCGGTGAATGGCCGCCAGTTCGTCGTCATCGCCTGTGGCGGCGGCAAGATCGGCACCAAAAGCGGTGACGCTTACGTCGCCTTCGCGCTCCCCGAGTGAGCGGGAAAGTTCCCCCGACCGGACTCGCACCGGTTCGACCGTAAAACCAACTAATTGTTAGTTGTGGCACGCCATGGGTTCCACGCTGCACAAGGTTCAATAGGGAATGCAGAATCGCGGATGGCGGGGACCAAGTTCATCTGGCATATTTTCCCCAAGGGTCCAGCGACTTGGGCCGGACAATCGGATTGCGGCCAGCGCTGATCCGATTGACGGCTCCGGCCATGCGAGGCTTGGCAAAAACCCACGTATCCTGCATTTCGATGAAAATCCTCTGTATCCTGCTCGCCGCCGGGCTCCTCGCGTCCGACACCGCGTTCTCCCAAATCACGATTATCTCCTCCGGCACGACCAGCGGCACCACCTATGCACTCGACGGCAGTCCCTACAGCCAGACCTTCGACACCCTGCCAGCTTCGGGCACCTTTACCTGGACTAACAACACCACCCTGTCGGGCTGGTTTGCCGCCGATATCGCCGGAAATCTCAACACCGCCGCCGTCACCATTACAGGCTCTGGAAATGCCGCGGCTCTCATTCTGGCCAGCGTCGGGACCTCAGGCAGCAGCGACCGCGCCCTCGCCTATCACACCCAGGTTGACTCCACGCCCACTCATCTCGGTCTCGCCTTCGCCAACAACTCCGGCCAGGAGCTCACTTCCTTCACCCTCGCCTACTCGCCCGAACAATGGCGGGAGGCGGCCACCAACCGGAGCGTCACCGTCGCCGTCCAGTATCGGGTCGGCGCCACGCTCGCGGACCTCCATGCCGCCAGCGGCTGGACCACCATCCCCGGACTGGAGTTCTCAACGTTCGGTGGTTCGGTCTCATCCGCGACCACTCTAACCGCCTCGGACATCCCGCTGATCGTCCCATCCGGCTCCTCGTTGTGGATCCGCTGGCGGTTTTCAAACACCGCCACCACCGCTACCAATGCTCACGACATTCTCGCCGTCGACAACGTTGCCTTCGCCGCCAACTCCTCCTCCGTCGCCATCCCCCCGGCCATCGCCTCCCACCCCGACTCTCAAGCGCGCTTCGTCGGTGATTCGGTGAACTTCACGGTCGCCGCCTCCGGCACCGCCCCCCTCACCTATCAATGGCGGAAAAATTCAGAAGACATAGACACGGTCGCCAATCCATCCGCCGCAAGCCCCACGCTCTCGCTCACGAATCTGACACTCGCCGACAACGGCGGCAGCTACGATTGCGTCGTCACCAACAGCCTGGACTCCGCCACCAGCAATCCCGCCATGCTAACAGTCACCACCGCGCCGCCCGTGGCCCCGGCGATCACGACCCATCCCGCCAGCCAGACTGTCACCGCCGGCAGCAGCGTGACGTTCTCCGTCCTCGCCACCGGCACGCCGGCGCCGACCTATCAGTGGAAACTCGGCACCGATGACCTCCCCGGCGAAACCGGTCCCAGTCTTGTCATTCCAAACGTGCAAACCGTGAACACCGGCAGCTACACCGTGACAGTGACCAATTCCGTCAACTCCATCACCAGCAATCCCGCCATTCTAACCATCGGGACCCCGCCACCCGCCAGCGGATACTCGAAATACAATCTAACCGGATTTGCCACCCTCGGCAGCGGCACCACCGGCGGCGGAGAGATTCCGGAAACCCACGCGGCCTATCGGAAATGTGCCACTCCGCTGGAGTTCGTCACCGCCATCCGCGACTCCAACAAAACGGCGAATGCCGTCAGAGTCATCGAGATCACCGCCAATCTGAATCTCGGCTGGAATGAAATCGACGCCGCCACCAAGGCGCTTGCCTCCAATCCCGTCAAGGCACATGCCGCGCCGAAACTCCACCCCACACTGATCGCCAGCGGAGTGAGCGTGATCGACATCGTCGCCAAAAGCGGCCTCACGATTTTTTCCGCCAACGGAGCGACGATCAAGCACGTCACCTTCAACATCAAGAACACCTCCAACATCATCATCCGCAATCTCAAGTTCGACGAAATGTGGGAGTGGGACGAGGCCACCAAGGGCGACTACGACAGCAACGACTGGGACTTCATGGTTCTCAGCAACGGGGGCAGCGTGTCCAACGTCTGGATCGATCACTGCACATTCACCAAGGCCTATGACGGCATCGCCGACATGAAAAAGGGCACGCAGAACATCACCCTTTCCTGGTGCAGATACACCGGCGACGACGGCGCCACCAACGCTAACAGCCACGTCCGCCAACAGATCGCCGTGCTCGAGGCAAACAAGGGTTCCCACACGTTCTACAATTTCCTCCGCACGAACGGATTCTCGCAGGAGGAAGTCATTCAGGTCATCCAGGGCCACGACAAGGGCCACCTGATGGGAGCCACGGAAAAAGACGCGGAAAACAACGTGCTCTCCGGCACCTTTCACCACCTGTGGTTCCAGAACGTGTGGGACCGCTGCGTGCCGCGCCTGCGCGGCGGACAAGCTCACAATTACAACCTCCTGGTGGACAACACCACCGCCCTCGTCGCCCGCCGCCTGCGCGACGCCCGCGCCAATGCCATGAGCCCAGCAGCGAAAACCGCGCTCAACAACACCTACAGCTTCAATCCTTTTCTCAATGGTTCCATCTCGACCGAAGGCGGGGCCATCCTTGTTGAGAAATCCATCTATCAGGACTGCCTCACCCCGCTGCGTAACAACCAGACCGACGTCAACGACCCGACCTATACCGGCAAGATCAAATCCACCGACACGATCTACATCATGCACAACACCAACGGCTCCACCACGAACATCCGCGGAGACAGCACTGATGCCGGCAACCCGATGGGGCCTTTCCAAGCGCCTGCGATTCCGTTCTCATGGAACACGACCGACGGCAACCGCCCCTACCCTGCGCCACCAATGGATGACCCCGTGGATCTGCCTGCGATTCTAGCATCCGGAGCCGGAGCGGGCACGCTCCTCTGGGACAAATCCAACTGGCTCAAGACCACTTACATCGACCCCGCGACGGACACCTTCGCCGATTGGGCCACCCGCTTCGGGGTCACCGATCCTCATGGCGACCCCGACTTCGACGGTATAGAAAACCTGCTTGAATTCGCGCTCGGTCTCCACCCGCTGCAAGCTTCCACCCAAGGCCTGCCGGTCATCGCAGACCAATCCATCTTCCGCTTCACCCGCCCTAACAACCTCAGCGGCCTCACCTACACGGTGCAAACCTCGACCGATCTCGTGAACTGGAGCGGCACCCTCGCGACCACCTTGGAGTCCTCCACCGCAACCACTGAAACGCTCGTCGCCACAATCCCCCAGGGCCAGCCGAAGCTGCTCGCCCGACTGCGGGTCATCAAACAGTGACGTTTTGATAGATTGGAGTGGTATTGGCCGCCAAGCAGATTGTCCGGAGTTCGCGCTTTAGCGTGTTCTTCCTGAAGACAAGCTGAAGCTTGAACTCCGGACCATCGCCAGACGGCCGTCACTCTGTTCTCATTCCGGCAATCTATCTGGCAAACGGTCTACTTCGTGGGAGCCTTCGGGCTGAAGTTCTCCTTGCCCAAACCGAGCTGTTCAAACTCAATGCCGGCCTGGATGAACGGGCCGACGCCCTTGAGGTCGTTTTCGACGATGGGTTCGCTGATATAGTATTCGAAAGTGCCGTCGCGCTTTTCAGGCTGGCCGAGACCGGCGACCTGGCAGCATTGGGTTAGATTCACGTCGCCCGCATCGCCGACCCGGATGAGATCACGAACGATCCCCTCGTAGCCGGCGCGCGCGGCTTTGCGAAACTCCGACGGCAGCAGGCCGTCATTCACGGCTTTGGCGAGGGAATAGACGAACATCGACGCGACGGTGCCTTCGAGGTAATTGCCCTTGCGGTTGCCTTGGTCGAGCACCTGCCACCAGAGACCGGTCGCGGGGTCCTGGAACTTGACGATGCCGTCCGCGGTCTTCTTGAGAATGGCGACGAGTTCGGCGCGGGCGGGATGATCTTTCGGGAAGTATTCGAGAGTTTCCACCTGCGCCATCACCCACCAACCGACTGCGCGGCCCCAGAAATTGGCCGAGCGCCCGGTCTCCTTGTTCGCCCAGTTCTGCACCTTCGCCTCGTCCCAACCGTGATAGTAGAGACTGGTCTGCGGGTCGTAGAGGTGCTTGTCGATGAGCCGGAACTGTTTCGCGATGTCGTCCCACACGTCGTTGCCACCACCGAACAACCGGGTGTATTTGGCGAGGAACGGCTGTCCCATGTAAAGGCCATCGAGCCACATCTGGCTGGTGTATCGCTTCTTGTGCCAGAACCCGCCCTCGCTGGTGCGCGGGTGCTTTTCGAACTGCGAACGCAGAATGCCGGCCGCCTTTCTGTAACGCTCGTCGTCAGTCTGTTTGTAGAGTGCCAGCAACGTGCGGCCGGGAGCGATGTTGTCGATGTTGTAATCCTCGATCTTGAAGCCCGAGATCGCTCCGTCGGGACCGATCCAGGTGCTGGTGGATTTTTCCACGAATTCCGCATACTTCGGATCGCCGGCGTGCGCGCTCAGTTCGAGCATGCCTAACAGCGTGACGTGAAGCGCATAGTCCCACTTCCTGCCCTCCTTGTAGTGGGCATCCTCACCGAACCGCGTGATCTGGGAAGCGGCCATGCGCTTGGACCATTCGATCGGGGTCTGGGCGCGGGCGGTGGCGCACAAGAGAACGGTTGATAGCAAAAGCAACGAGGTCTTCATCGGGGATTCAGTTAGGGGTTTTGAAGGTGATTTTCACGGGAGATGCCAGGCGTTGGGCCCATGCGTTGAGATATTCCTCCCAGGCGGCACCCGATTTGATCCCTCCGGCTTTATCCCAGGCGGCTCCGGCGAAGTATCTCACCGGTTCCCCGCTCTTCGCTTTCACGAGGATGAGGTGGTTGCGTTCGTCCTGCGCGAAGCCGGCGAAGCCTCCCGGTTGCAGCACCAGTCCGGTGCCGATGTGCCCGTGGGGGTCGTAGTTTTCCCATTGCGCGAGCCAGCCGGATTTTTCGTTAGGGATGGAGCCGAACGAGCGGGCCTTGGTTTTCTTGGGAAGACCGACGGCGACGGTGATCTCCGGCGCTCCCGTAAAGGTGAATGTGCTCTGGATTTCATCGAGGTAGCGGCCGGCATCGACGATGAAGCGCTTGGTCTCGGTGACCTTCACGCCATTCGCGTCCCAGGCATCATAGCTGAGTTCGAACACCGTGCGCAACGGGCCGTTCGCCAGGACCCTGGCGGTTTTCCAATTGTGCGAGACGTGGAGTTTCCCACCATCCCAGACTCCGGTGCCACCGGCACCGCGGGTGGTTTCCACGCTGTAGATGTCCAGTCCTTCGCCGGTGTCCTTGTGATAGTTGTCGTGCCCCTTGAGATACCAGCGATCAACTATCGGGTAGCCCACGCGCTTGCTCCACACGTCGATGCCGCTGCTGATCATCCGGCTGCCGCCCGCGGCCGGTGAGTCCAGAGCCTGGCCATACATGCGGTGCGCCACGAGGTCGTTCTCCCAGGCGAAATCGTCGAGCCGCTCCGGGACGTGGCGGGCGAAGGTCTTGCTTGGAAACGGCGGCACCGGGTCGGCGGTCATCTCGATCGTGAAGCTGGCGGATTTCTCGCCGGCGGCGAAATCATGCTGGAACAGGAAATCATCCACATGACCTTCCCGCACGTCCGGTTTGAAATTGGTATATTGTGATGGCAGCAGGCGGCCCTGCGCATCGCGGACCGTCAGATGGTCCGGCAGCGCGCCGGGAAGGCGGCTGATGATATCCGTCCACGGGATCACGATCGTCTCCGCCGGGCGGGCGATCCCGAGGTCGTGGGTGGTGGTGAGGGTGATCTTGTCAGCGGCGCTGCTGACAGCCACTGTGGCGAGTGCGCCGGTGAGAGCGAGAAAATGGCGGAATGTCGTCATGTCTTGGGTTATGATGGGTTATCGTGAGAGTCTGAGACGGAAAATGGCGAGATGGGAAGCTCAATAGGGTCTCCAGCTGTCGCTGCCAGAAAGAATTGCGTCAACCGCGATCATTTGAACCGACGGCTAGCGGGCTGACAAGACCACGAGCCAGCAACGGAGCGGACAAGCCCTCTCTTTCGCTGGATAGACATCGCGCATCAAGGCCGCAATTGGCGATCTCACATTATTCAAGATGATATGCAGGAAACGAGGCATTCCCGCGCGCTCCCGGATGGTGAAAATCGTGCAGTTTTTATCTAGAAACAGGTGTATCGCCGTCACCTCTGTTGCCATCCGCTGTTGGGTAAGCATAATCCGGCACTTCCTCCGCCCGATGGTCCACATGGCGCGATAAACCCAACTCCCAATGAATCAACCAAATGGCAACGTCCGCTGGGCGATCTGCGCGCTTCTCTTCTTTTCGGTCGCGGTCAATTACATCGACCGCCTGGTCATCGGCATTTTGAAAAAGCCTATCAGTGCGGAGCTTGGCTGGTCGGACAAGGACTTTGGATACATCGCCGCCTTCTTCTCCTTCGCCTATGCGTTCGGTTACCTCGTCGGCGGACGGATGATCGACAAGCTCGGCGTGAAAAAGGGCCTGCCGATCTTCGTCTTCTTGTGGAGCCTCGCGGCGACGGCCCACGGTCTCGTCAGTTTCATCGGCAAGGAGCAGCAATTCCAGATGACCTATCCGTGGCTTTCGTTTGCGGAAGGCGGCATCGCCTGGATGACGCTGGCGATGCCGATGACCGCCGCCGGCTTCGTGCTGGCGCGGGTCGCGCTCGGCCTGACCCAAGGCGCCAACTTCCCCGCGGCCATCAAGACGGTGGCCGAATGGTATCCGGTCAAGGAGCGGGCGCTCGCGACCGGGTTGTTCAACGCGGGAACCAACGTGGGCGCGATCCTCTGCCCGATCGCGGTGCCGTGGTTGTTTTCACACATCGGCTGGGCCAACACGTTCTATGTGACGGGCGCGACCGGCTTCGTCTGGTTGATCGCCTGGTGGTTTGCCTACGACGAACCGGAGAACCATCGCTGGATCAAGAATGATGAGTTGAACCACATCCGCACCGGCCAGCCCGCCGCTGAGGAAAAGGCGGTCAAAGTGCCGTGGCTCTCGCTCTTCCGTTATCGCGCGGTCTGGGCCTACGTGATTGCCAGCATTCTGGCAGGACCGGCGTGGGGATTCTATCAGTTTTTCATCCCGGACTTCCTGGACAAACGCTTCCACCTGACGCTCCAGGAAACGGGTTGGTGGACCGGCGCCTTCTTCGGCATCGCGATGATCGGCGGCATCGTCGGCGGGTGGCTCGCGGGATCGCTGTTAGGCCGCGGCTGGACCCTCAACGCCGCGCGCAAGGTTTCCCTGCTGATCTGCGCGCTGTGCGTGGTGCCGGTGTTTTTCGCGCCGTTCGCCCCCACCGTGCTGATGGCGGTAATCATTGTCGGCATCGCCGGAGCGGCCCACCAAGGTTGGTCGGCGAATTTGTTCAGCGTGGTCTCGGACACGATGCCAAAGGACGCCATCAGCTCGACAATCGGTCTCGGCGGGTTTGTCGCCTACTTCACCGGCGGTTTCGTGAATGGCATCACCGGCGAGATTTTGCAGGAGACCGGCAGCTACGTCACCGTGTTCGCCTACTTCTCCGGCACCTACCTGCTCTCGCTGCTGGCAATCCAGCTCCTGATTCCAAAAATCCGCGACACCCGCCAGGAACCACCAGGTCCGCTCGATGTCGAAGCAAAAGCGGGCCACGCCCCCACCGAATGAACCCCATGATGATGAACCACCCCCGCCCCGCCGGAAAACGACTCGCAGTCGTGCTGTCGGTGATCGCAATTCTGCTCGCCCCCGCATCCGCTGCGGATGCGGACAACGAGCCGATCGCTCCCATCAAAGCACCGTTCGACATGCCCCAGCTCCAGCGTCCGAAGTTTCCTAACACCCAAGTAGGCGTCACAGACTTCGGAGCCGTCGAAGGCGGCGCGACCAAGAACACCGAAGCCTTCGCAAAAGCCATCGATGCCTGTGCGAAGAAAGGTGGCGGCCGTGTCGTCGTGCCGAAGGGAAAATGGCTCACCGGCCCGATCCATCTGAAAAGCAACATCAACCTCCACCTGGAGGACGGCGCGGAGATCATTTTCAGCGATAAATTCGAAGACTACCTGCCGCCGGTGTTCGTGCGGGCGGGAGGCGTCGAAATTTACAACTACTCGCCGCTGATCTATGCGCGCGATTGCGAGAACATCGCGATCACCGGCGCCGGCTACCTGAACGGCAACGCCAAAACCTGGTGGGAGTGGAGCAAGAAGGAAACCAAGGAGCAGTTCAAAATGGGTGCCGCCGGCGTGGCGCTCGAAAAGCGGGTCTTCGGCACCCCCGAGTCCGCCATCCGCCCCAGCTTCATCGGTTTGATTGGTTGCAAGAACGTGCTGCTCGAAGGCTTCAAAATCGGCTCCGGCCCTAACTGGACGATCCATCCCATCTATTGCGAGAACATCATCATCCGCCGTGTCAACGTGGACACCCACGGCCCTAACAACGATGGTATCGACCCGGACTCGTGCCGGAACCTGCTGGTGGAATACTGCACCTTCAACACCGGCGACGACTGCATGGTGCTCAAGTCCGGCTACAATCAGGACGGGTGGCGCGTCGCGAAACCCACCGAGAATGTCGTCATGCGGCATTGCACCGGCAAGGAAGGCCATGGCGGACTGGTGATCGGCAGCGAGATGTCGGGGGACGTTAGAAATGTCTACATGCACGATTGCGAATACGACGGCACCGATCACGCCCTGCGGATCAAGTCACGCATCGACCGCGGCGGCATCGTGGAGAATGTCTGGGTGGAAAACGTCCGGGCGAAAAACATGCAGCGCGACGTGGTGATCCTGAACATGGACTACAGCGCCGACCGCCAGGAGATCCTGGTGAAGAAGCCCCCGTTGTTCCGCAACGTCCACGTGAAGAACGTCACCGCGGACGGGGCCCCGGTTGCGATCATCATCACCGGCGTCGAGGAATCGCCGATCCAGGACATTCACTTCGAGGACATGACGATCATCTCGAAAAAAGGAGTGTTCGCGAAGAACGTTAGAAACCTCACCTTCAGGAATGTGAGGATCGCGTCTTCCACCGGCCCCGTTTTCGATCTAACCAACGCCAGCGGGATCATCCTTGAAAATGTCTCTTTGTCCGGAAGCGGCAACCCCTTTCTCAAGCTGCAAGGCGCGGACTCTGGCAATGTCGTCATTCAGTCGAGCGACCTGTCGGCATCGAAGCAACCCGTTCAACTCGGCGAAGGCGTTTCGAAAGATGCCGTGACGATCAAATAGCCGGATCAGGGAGTCGCCAGCAGCCTGGCCAATTCCGGCACGGACTTCCGCACTTCCTTCGCGACCAGCTCCGCCGTTTCGGTCACTCCCTTCGAAGACAGATGCGTGCGATCGACCGGTGCCGGGGCATCGGGGTTCGTCGGACTGTTGGGTTCCGCCGGAACTGTGACCTTCGCCGGGGCCTTGGTCGGGCGGTCGAACGCCGCAGCCTTTTCCGGGCCGAGAAGTTCCAGTTGCTCCACGCTTCGCGCGTTGAGATCGATTAGAGGCACGTGCTTTTCCGCGGCCAGCGCCTTCACAGCTTCGACATAGGACGCAAGGGCATCCGGCTTGATTTTTCCATGCTCGTCGAAGTTCCTGCGGGTGAGCGAGGTGACCAGCACCGGCTTCGCACCGGCGGCCTGTGCCTCGTCCACGTAGCGGGCCAGGTTTTCCCGATAGGTCGTCTTCGGATCGGTTTCCCGCTTGGGTCCCTTGCCCGGCTGGTCGTTGTGGCCGAACTGGATCAAGACCCAGGTTGGCTTCTCATCGAGGACTTTCTGCCAGAACCCTTCGTCGCGGAAGCTCTTGGAACTGCGGCCGCCTTTTGCCAGGTTGATGCATTTCACCCCTGGAGCCAGGAGCTTGGCGAAGCCATCGCCCCAACCGCCTTCAGGAGCGACGGTCGAATCGCCGGCCAGCACGATGACCGGCTCCGCGGCGGAGACGACGGGTGCCGCGACAACCATTTGAAGGATGAGCGATGTGAGCCAGGATTTCATGAGATGACTCAATCAAACAAGCTGCGGCACCAATGAGGAAGCGCTTTTTACGGCCATGTTTGATCCGACATCGAGCCCGAAGTATTCGCGAGCGTTTCCATAACAGATATCCCGGACCATTCCGCCGACCAGTTCCATGTCGTTTGGCACCTCGCCATTCACGACATCCCGGCCGATCAGGTTGCACAGCACGCGCCGGAAATACTCGTGGCGCGGATAGGAAAGGAAGCTGCGGGAATCGGTTAGCATGCCGACAAAGCGGCTCAGCAGGCCGAGGCTCGACAGCGAGTTGATCTGCATTTCCATCGCTTCCTTCTGATCGAGAAACCACCAACCGCTGCCGAACTGGATCTTACCGGGGATGGTTCCATCCTGGAAATTGCCGATCATGGTGGCAAACGCGTAGTTGTCGGCCGGATTAAGGTTGTAAATCACTGTCTTCGGCAGGCGGTCGTCGCTATCCAGCTTGTCCAGATAACGGGCGAGTGAAGGGGCCTGCGACCAATCGCCGATGGAGTCGAAGCCGGTGTCCGGCCCTAGCTGGCGCATGAGGCGGGAGTTGTTATTCCGCAGGGCGCCGAGGTGAAGCTGCTTGGTCCAGCCCTTTTCCGCGTCGAGGTGGCCAAAGAACAGCATCATGTAGCTGCGGAACTTCGCCGCCTCCGCGGGAGTGATCTGGCGGCCGGCGAGCGCGTCCTCATAGAAGCGCCGGGCCTCGGCTTCGGTGCAGTCATCCGCATCCATGACTGCGATCCCGTGGTCGGAAATCCGGCCGCCCATTTCGTGGAAGAAATCGTGGCGCTGCTCCAATGCGGATAGAAAGTTAGGGAAACTGCCACATTCCACGCCGCTGGCTTTCGAGAGCGCGTCCACCCAGGCGCGGAATGCCCGGGGTTGATCGGCAATGAGCGCCTTGTCCGGGCGAAACGTCGGATAGACGCGAGTCATGAGCTTCCCCTCTTCGCGGATCTGTCTGTGATACTCCAGGGAATCAGTCGGATCGTCGGTGGTGCAGACGACGTTGACGCGGCTTTTCTCCATCAGGGTTTGGACCGGCATTTCCGGAAGCTGCTCGTTGACGCGATCCCAGATGGACTTCGCCGTATCCCCGTTGAGAAGTTCGTCGATGCCGAAGTAGCGCTTCAGTTCGAGATGGGACCAATGATAGAGGGGATTGCGCAGCGTTTTCGGCACCGTCCGGGCAAACGCGAGGAACTTCTCCCAGTCGCTCGCATCGCCGGTGCAGAAACGTTCTGGCACGCCGTTCGAGCGCATGGCGCGCCACTTGTAGTGGTCACCCTCAAGCCAGATTTGATAGAGATTTCCGAACTTCCGGTTCGTCGCGATCTGCTGGGGCGGCAGATGGCAGTGATAATCGAAGATAGGCTGCGGCGCTGCGTATTCATGATAGAGCTCGCGAGCGATGTCGGACTGGAGCAGGAAGTCGTCGGTGATAAAGCTATTCATAACGGGAAAGATCGGACGAGCATGACCGTGACAAGCGGATCGGATGAAACAGCCGCCAAATCGGGGTAACAGGCTAGGCTTCCGCGCGGATGCAGGAAACGCTGATTTCTGTAAATTGGATTGAAGAATCTGCTGTCGCCCGATTCGGAATCCAGAAACCTTCGGCATCCTAAATTTCAACACGACTTGCAGAAATCGGCATTGTCACGGACAACAGCGGTGGGTAAACCTGAGCTTATGCGCCCCATTCGCACCTTCGTCGTGTTCTGCATTTGTGTTCTCACCTTGAGCGGAACGGTAACAGTCCGAGCCAAATCCGTCGTGAGTCCTGAGGAAACCGCCATTCTGGCCAGGATCAAAGATCCGCAGTTCGCGGAACGGGATTTCCCGATAACGGATTTCGGTGCCGTCAAGGACGGCGACTCCACCGAAGCTATCAAGAAAGCCATCGCGGCGTGCAATGCGGCGGGCGGCGGGCGCGTGGTCGTCCCCGCCGGAGTATGGCTAACAGGCGCAGTGCATTTGAAAAGCAATGTGAACCTCCACCTGGCCGAGGGCGCGACGCTGCGTTTCAGCCCGGATCCGACGAAGTATCTGCCGTTGGTCCTCACCCGCTTCGAGGGAATTGAATGCATGAACTACTCGCCGCTGATCTATTCCTTCGAGCAGGAAAATCTAGCGATCACCGGCAAGGGCACGCTCGATGGCTCCGCCAGTTTGGAGACGTGGTGGGCGTGGAATGACAAGGAGAAGGGCAGTCCGACCAAACAGGTCGCCGCCCGCAAGCGGCTCGACAAACAGGGCACCGACGGCGTGCCGGTGGCTGAACGGATCCACGGCGAGGGAGGTTTCCTGCGGCCCGCTTTCATCCAGCCCTACCGCAGCAAGAACGTGCTCATCGAGGGCGTGAAGATCATCAACTCACCGATGTGGGAGATGAATCCCGTGCTCTGCACCAACGTTACGGTGCGCGGCGTGAGTGTCGTGACCCATGGCAGCAACAACGACGGCTGCAATCCGGAGAGCTGCAAGGACGTGCTGATAGAAGATTGTTTCTTCGACACCGGCGACGACTGCATCGCGATCAAAAGCGGCCGCAACAACGACGGCCGGCGGATCGGTGTGCCATCGGAAAACATCATCATCCGCCGCTGCACCATGCGCGAAGGCCACGGCGGCGTGACCATGGGCAGCGAGATCTCCGGCGGCGTGCGAAACGTTTTTGTCTCCGACTGCAAGATGGACAGCCCGAACCTCGACCGCGCGATCCGCTTCAAATCCAACGCCGTCCGCGGCGGCGTGATCGAGAATATCTTCGTCCGCGACGTCACCATCGGCCAGGTGGGAAAAGCCGTGCTGTCCATCGAGTTTGACTACGAGGAAGGTGCCAACGGCACGCACAATCCGGTGCTGCGCAATGTGCTGCTGGAGAACATCACCTGTGAGTCCAGCGAGCGGGTCAGCCTGGTCACCTCGATTCCCGGTGCCGTCATCGAGAACGTTAGATTCCTGAATGGCGACTTCCGCGGCGTCCGGGAGGACGATCTCCTGAAGTCCGCAAAGCCCGTCACTTATGACAATGTCTCCATCCAACGCGCCAAGCCCGGCAAGTAGGAATATCCACGCCGCCTCCCGTCAAGATGCTCAACAGCCAGAAAAACGTCCTCATCGCGCTCGGCTGGTATGACCACCGGCTGCTGCAGGGGATCGCCACCTACGCGACAGAAAACCAGTGGCACATCGCCTCCCACAGCATCATCCACGAGAAGGTGATTCCTTGGGGCTGGCAGGGCGATGGCGTGCTCGCTTGGTTGGCTGCGGGCGACGATCTGGCGGATTTCGTATTGTCGCTGAAGAAACCAACCGTTGATTTTTCGATGCGGCGGCCGCATTTGCCGTTCGCGCATGTGGTTCTGGATCACGACAAAGCGGGCCGCCTCGTCGCCGAGCACGTGCTGGCCCGCGGCTTCGAGAATTTCCTTTTCTACAGCGACATCGACAACTGGTCGCAGGAGCAGCGCGGCGACGGCTTTCTAACCGCACTCATCGAGCGAGGTCACGAATGCCAGTGGCTGAGATGGCACAACGCGGAGGAAAACAAGGCTCTTCAGCAAAATCTGTGGGTGAACTTTGGTTCGGGCAGGTCTCCAAGTGTGTGATAGAGAGATGTTTGTAGCAGATCAAAGCTGCGATAACCATAAGCTTTTCTCATGCACAGATTGATCCGCAGGTTGAGGCCTT
>JBGSOI010000136.1:0-22996 GCA_041739215.1 Akkermansiaceae bacterium | reverse complement strand
GCGCCATCCGGACCCTGCCCGCGGCGCAGACCCATTTCCAGAACCGGCTCGCCTCGCGCAGCCTGGCAAACGCGGGCGGCTTTGGTGGCGATGAGTGTTTGGAAGTTGATGATGTTGAGCAGCGCTGTCTCCAGCAACTGGCACTGGAGGATCGGTCCGGTGATGCGGAGGAGCGGCTGGTGCGGGAAAACGAGCGTGCCTTCCGGCATGGCGTCGATATCGACGGTGAGCCGCAGGTTTCCCAGGTAGTCGAGGAAACCGGGCGGCAGCAAGGGTGCGTTCTCGGAGTCGCGGAGCGTGGCGAGGTATTCGAGATCGTCCGCTTCGAAATGGAATCCATTCAGCCATTCCACCGCGCTGCCGAGTCCGGCGGCGATGGCGTAGCCGCCCTTGAACGGCAGCGTGCGGAAAAACAGGTGGAATGCGGCCTGCTGCTCCGCCCGGCCGCTGGCATGATAGGCGGCGGCCATGGTGAGTTGATAGAGGTCGGTGAGGAGCGGGCTGTTCGTGTTCATAAGTCGAAGATGAATCCCTGGCGGGTGAGGGTCTGGTATTTGCGTTGGTCGAATCGATAGAGCTGCGCCGGCCGGCGCGAGGCGGCGGTGGAGAACTCCTCCAGTGCGACTAACAAATCGAGCGCGAGCAGCTTCTTGCGGAAGTTCCGCTTGTCGAGCACGCGTCCGAGGATGGCTTCGTAAAGTGCCTGGAACTGCGTCAGCGTGAATTTCTTGGGCAGCAGCTCGAAGCCGACCGGCTGCCAGCGGATTTTCCCCCGCAGCCGTTCGAGCGCGAGTTTGAGGATTTTCGCATGGTCGAAGGCGAGCGCGGGAATCGCTTCCACTTCGAACCAAGCGGCTTCCGCAGCATCGGTCGCAGCGGCCGGCAGATGATCCGCGCGACGGACGAGGGCGAAGTAGGCGACGCTGATCACGCGCTCCCGGGGATCGCGGTTGATCGCGCCGAAGGTATAAAGTTGCTCCTGATAGACCTCACGGAGGCCCGTTTCCTCCTGCAACTCGCGGCGGGCGGCGGCATCGAGCGTTTCATCCGGCCGCACGAATCCGCCGGGCAGCGCCCAGCGGTTCTGATAGGGCTCAATGCCGCGGCGGATCAACAGGACTTTCAGCGCGCCGTCATCGAAGCCGAACACGACGCAATCCACCGTGAGCGCGGCCCGGGGGTGCTGATAGATGAAAGGCATGGCGGTTTATTAAGCGTAATTATTACACTTGTAAAGTCCTCTCTCGGGAATTTCCGCGTAAGAGGATTGGCCACCAATAAAAATGGCGGACCGCCCGAGCGATCCGCCATTTATGTCACGAACAATGCAGCAAGAAAATGGTTCAGCGGCGGCGGCGCAACAGGCCAAGGAGGCCCAACGAGCCAAGAAGAACCGAGGCGGGTTCGGGAACGGCGTTCCCACTGACCGTAATGTTGTCGAAACGCCCGGTCCCGCCGGTTGCCACGGTTGCTCCACTGATCGACGTGGTGTTCGCCTGGCTGACCCTGAAAAAGAGCGTGCTTTGGTTGTCCACGGCAGGCACTCCGGAGAGATCGAAGGAAAAGGTGGTGGGACTTAACAGAGTCGGAGTCGTGCCGTTCCAACCTGCGTTAATAATCGAGTAATCGCTGCCAAATTGGGTGAAGTTAGTTCCGTCCGTGCTGTACGAAAACCTAAAGTCTCGCGGACCCGTGTTGCTACCGGTTTGGTCAAAGACCACCGTGATCTGCTCGTATCCGACTGAGCTGGTGGTGAATTCCATGTAATCGCCAACCGTCCACTCATTCGCGCTGTACGAGTTGGCGGAACCGTTTCCGGCAGGGGTTGTCCAGTCGGCAAGGGCCGAGGCGTGAGTGCCTCTGGCGGTGAAGCCGGTCGTGAACAACCCTGCCTCCGCGACGACGGATGGACCCGAGGCGCTATTGGCCAGGTCTGCTGGAGTGTTGGTCTCGAAATTCCATGCGGAAAGGACGGCGGCCTGTGACGATACAGCCAAGCATGAGCCGATGGCTGCCGTGAGGATTGAAGGTGTGAGTTTCATGAATGTGGTGGGGGAATAGACAACTGAGGACATCCCATTCGGGAGTTGGGGAAACGATAAAGCCGGGACACTGCCGCAGACAACAATCTATGGTGACGCTTCCGCCATAACCGTTTGGCGGGGAAAATGGCCTCACCCTCCGGATGCCGCCAAGATGATCATTTTTCCCGGGTTCAACCCCGATTGCCAGTTTCCGAATTTCGCGATTTCACCATCCCTATGGCCTTCACCGCTGCTGCGAGGAGGCATTCGTTGAGCGCAGGGTGGATGTAGATCGTTTCCGCGAGCTCGCGGACATCATTCTTCAACTTCATCACAGTGATGACTTGATGGAGAATGGTGGAGGCTTCCGGGCCGACGAGGTGGCAGCCTAGGATCGAGTGGTCGTCCGGTGAAACGAGCAATTTCACCCTTGGATATTCGATGCGCATGGCCATCGCCCTCGCGCTGGCGAGCCAATCCTCGAAGACGGCAACGTAGGGAGTGCCGCTGGCCTTGAGCTGGTCTTCCGTCTTGCCGACAGCGGCGACCTCCGGGTGGGAAAAGACGCCGTGACCCACGGGAGCCTCGTTGATCGGAGCGGTTTCGCCTTTGAGGAATTTCCCGCGGAGGAACTGGACTTCGAACGCGGCGGCGTGCTGCAGCATGAAGCGGCCGTTAACGTCGCCGGCGGCGAAAATCCCGGGAATGGTGGTTTCGAGGTGATCGTTTACAGGGATGAAACCTTTGTCGTCGATGATGATGCCGGTTTCCGCCAGGTCCAGCGATTTACTGTTAGTAATTCTGCCGATGGCGAACAGCACGCGGTCGGTTTGGAACGTTTCCTCACCATCACCGGTTCCGAAGGTGGCGACGAAGCCGCTTCCCGAGCGGACAAGTTCCTTGAGCTCCGCATGAAAGCGGGTGCGGACATGTTTCCCGAATTCCTGCTGGAACACCCGCTCGATGTCCGCGTCCTCCCTGCCTAACAACCGATCCTTGCGGACGCACAGCGTGGTACCGACACCGAGCGCCGCGAAAAAAGCAGCCATCTCGCAACCGATGACACCGCCGCCGATGACGAGCAGGCTTGCCGGCGGCTCGCCTTCCAAGGGGAATAGATCATCGCTGGTCCAGACCCCGAGGTCCGGACAGGGCGGTGGAGCCGGACGTGAGCCGGTGGCGATGACGATCTTCTCCGCGGCGAGGGTGCGGCCGGCGGCTTCTATCTGTTTATGACCGGTGAAACGGCCTTCGCCCCGGATCAGCGTGACTCCCGCATCATGGACCCTGCCCTGATAGCGACCGTCCACCCCGCCGACGTATTCGTTCACGCTGGCGAAAATTTTCCTCATGTCAGCACCTTGGTATCCGGCATCGATGAAATGCCGTCCAGCCTGGCGGACGTGGCGGGCGGCGTCGGCGAAACCGATGAGCAGCTTCGACGGGACGCAGCCGCGGTTCGGGCAGACGCCGCCTAACCGATCGCGTTCGATGAGAGCCACCTTCCATCCATCCTTGGCGGCGGCGATGGCAAGGGTCGCCGCGCGGCCGCCACCGAGGACAATCAGGTCGTAAGCTTCGGTCATGGCAGCTTCCGGATCAGGGTTTCGATTTCCTCGCGGGCATTCAGTCCTGTTAGCCATTCGGCCGGCCAGGTGGAAATGGGAAACGCCGCTCCGTAAACCAGGCCGAGAATCATTCCGCGAGCGGCGCTGTCACCACCGGCACTGGCATTTTCGATGAGCGCGGTGGCGGAATCTTCCGGGTGGCGGAGCAGGAGGTGGCAAATCGCGGGGAAGGCATCATCAATCCGGCAGCTCAGTCCGTGCCGGTGAAGCGCGGCTGCGTCGGTCTCGTTGGAAACAGCGGATTCGAGGGCGTTATCGAACCATTCGTCGGGAAGGGACTGCCAGATTCCAGACTCCAGCGTTTTCCGCAGTGCGGTGTTGATGGTTTTCCCGCGCTGTACCGCAAGGTTCACAGTGGTAAAGAACTCGGCGGCCTCGATCACGGCGGGATCGCCGTGGGTGAGGGCGGTCTGCGACCTAACGGCTGTGAGCAACGCGTCGTCGTTTTCCCAATCCAGCAGAAACAGCGGGGCGATGCGCGCGGCCCCGGCGATGTCGTCAGAACCGGATGCCGGAGACGAAGGCGACCGGAGGTGGGCGAGCGTGGCCTTGGTCGCATTGTCCCGGTAGGACCGGGTGGCCGGGTCTTCCCAGAATGCCTGCCAGGCGTTGGTGAAGCTGGCCAAGTCATACCCGCCGGTCCCCGCGATCGATCGCAACAAGACGAGCGTCTGATCCCCATAGTGGGTGAAGTCACCGGCCCGTTTTCCAGTGTGATAGATCGCGAGCGGTGGTTGATAGATGGTCACGCGCCCGAGTTTCTCGCGGATCGCATGCTGATCATAGATCCAGTGTGGGCCGAGCGCGAGGGCGTCGCCAATGAGTGAACCTAGCAGGATGTCCGGACGATTCGCCATGGTGACGGAAGTATGGATTGGCGCCCGCGAAAAGCCACGGATAAAAACAACAACGCCGCCATCCTGAATCGGATGGCGGCTGGAGCGAGTGTATCAGGATTCAACGAGTCATTTCTTGTCCCTGACCTCGTCGGCGCGTTCCTCAAGTTGGTCAGCACGCTTCTCGACCGCTTTACGGGTGGCGTCCGCGCTGTCTTCTTTGGCGTCCGCGGCATTCTCGCTGCCTTTGCGGATTGATGTGGCGCTGTCTTCCTTCATATCGGCGACTTTCTCACCGTCCTTGCGGAGTTGGGTGGCAGCCGCATCGATGTTATCGGCCTTCTGCTCAAGTTGATCTTCGCGGACCTGTTCCTGCTTCGAGTCACACGAGGTGAACAACAAGGCAAGGGCGGAGGCTCCGACGAGGGTGGCGATGGTGGTGGTTTTCATGGTATGGGATGGGTTTTCCGGGAGACCGGATTTGACCCTGCCCTTTGCAAGCGGGATGCCATGCGTTTTTTCAACGGGTTACGGCGATGAACCGATGAATCATCGCGTGGAATGCCTGTTGAAAGTGCAGGGTGCACGACCCGCCTGGGCGGATTACGGCACGCGGGTTTCGGCCGGACCGTCGTAGGACGGCTTCAGGCCACCCAGGTCAAGGACGATCTTGTCCACGACAACGCCGGCATCGACAGCGATCAGACGCAGGGTATGCGCGCCGGGCTTGAGAGTGTTTGGAAACTTGAGCGTGGCCTCGGTGGCATTGGAGAGGACGCGGTTGGACCACTCCACGCTTTTCGGTTCGGAACCGCTGGTGACAGCGAGTGGCAAGGGCGCGGAACCGTCGATGGATACGGCGAGACGCAGACCTTTGCCGCTGACCAACGGGTGGGTCGGCAGCAGGCGGACGTGCAGCGTGGCCGGGTTGTTAGTGGTGATGTGGAACCGGTAGTCGAGAGTCGGAGCGGCGGCCGGGGTAATCGCTGTGGTGGATGGCAGCACGGTGACGGCGGAACCGGTGCGGCCGAGGCCGGGGACGCTGTGCCAGCCAGCACCGGTGGGGAGATCATATTTCCCGGCGAAATTTCCGGCGTGGATCGAGACGACGCCGTCGCGTTCCACGAAATCTCCGGGACGCGCGCCAGACAGATGGAGAAGAGCACCGGATTCCGAAGGCGCGGGCGGACAGACGTTGTCGGCGGCGGGTTTCGGCGGGACGGCTTTGGGATCGGGTTGGAAGCGTTTCCAGTCTCTGGCGGCAACGCCGTTCTCAGTCACGATGCCGCGCCATTTTCCGCCGGCGATGTCGTTGTTGTAGCGGGCGGTGGCTTCGGCGATGCGCTTTTTGGAGGCGGCGGCGGCTTCAAGGTTCGACTTGGAATCGCGGCCGCGGGCTTCGTCGGCGCGGGCGAGTTCGGAGCGGAAGTATCGCTCGTTGGCGGCGGCGGTGATGACGACGGGATAGCCTACAAGTTGATAGAAGGCGTCCTGAGCGACGGCGGGGAGTTGTTTGGCGAGTGCATCGCTGTCGCGCACGAGATCGGCGCAGGCTTTCAGTCGTTGGGCGATTTCGGCTTCGTCGAGCTCCGTGGGCTGATAGGGCGTCATTGATCCATGCCACTGGAGATGCTCGGTCTTGCGGGCGAAGTTGATGGCTTGGAGGCGGCTGAGTACATCTGCGACCATGTCGGCATGTTGCTTTCCGAAATCGCGGGCGGCGGTTTCGCGCAGGAAGCGGGCGGGTCCTTCGGGGTTCGTGCGGTCGGCGTGCCAGGCGAGGTCGAGGAAGAACTCGGTGGAGCGTTCGGTGTTCTTGAGATCGCCCACGTTGGCGATCCAGAGGTTGCGCGCGCCTTGTTCGTAAGCCCGCGTCATTTCGGACCAGACCAGGGCGGGCGGCAATGTGTCGATCCACAGCCAGGACAGCGGCGCTCCGAGATAGGAAAGGTGATAGTAAACACCGCCGCCGCCGGAACGCCTGCGCTCGTCCGCCGTGGCGAAACGGCGGATGTATCCGAAGTTATCGTCGGGCCAGACCAGCGTGGCATCCTCCGGCACCTTGAGTCCTGCCTGATAGTCGGCGAGCACCTCCTTGTAGGGACAGAACATCTGGGCGACGCGGGTGGGGTCGCCCTGGCCGAGATGACGGGCTAACATTTCACGCTGTTCTTTGAAAATGTCTGTCAGCGTGGCGATGCGCTCGGCCTGGTTCCTGGGGCCGACGATGGCGCTGTCGTGGATTCCGCGCATGCCGAGGGTGAAAATGCTTTCGCCGGAGGCGCGTTGTTTCACGCGCTCCTCCCAGTAAGTTAGAACCTCGTCGCGGTGGGTGAGGAAGTTGAAGTGTTTGACGTCGCGTTTCCATTCGCCGACGTTGTTGCGGAGCATCGGCTCGGCGTGGGAGGAACCGAGGACGATGGCGTAGTCATCGGCGACCTTGGCGTTGCCGGGCACCTGATGGAACGGCGTGGTGCCGGGATGCATCGCGGGCCAGATGGAATTGGCGCGCAGGCGGAGCAGGAGTTCGAACAGGCGGGCATAGGTCTTGGGACCGAGGTTGCCGACATCCGGTTCGAAAGTATTCGACGCCCATGGTTCGAGCCCCCAGCCCTCGTCATTGAGAAAAATGCCGCGGTATTTCACGGCGGGTTGGTCGATCGGCTCATCGCCTAATGAAAGATGCAGATCGGCGCGTTTGGTCGCGGGCACGTCCGCCCACCAGTTCCACGGCGAGACCCCGATGCGTTGCGAAACTTCATAGATCCCGTAAGCGAGACCACGGCGGTCGGAACCGCTGATCGTGAGCACACCCGGTTTCGCGGAAAGCCGGAAGGCCTCCCATTTACCTGATAGATCCGTGGCGATCACCAGCTCGACGCGCGGACGGTTCTTGTCGGCCGGTGGGGCGGTTAGGATTTCGGGCGTGGCACCGGAGACCGCCGCGATGTCGGCGGCGAGGTCGCGCGCGGCGATTTTCACGACTTCCGGGGCGTTGGCCGGGACGACGATGGGCGCTGCGGTGCCGGAGGCGACAAGCGGGAAAGCCGGGGCAGCATTCGCAGGTTCCACGAGATCAACTGCACCGAAGGCGTGCCCGGAGAAAATCGAGCCGAGGAAGAGGCCCGCAATGATCGCAACCTTTCCAATGGGAGGAATTCGATCGGCTGAGCTGGTGGATTTCATCGGATGCCGCTGGCATGTGAGGCGAAGAACCTTGCCATGGGATCGCCGGGCAGGGCTTTCAAGCCGGAGATGACGCAGCCTCCGTTGACGACGGCACCGTCCCAACCGGTGTGCAGGTTTTCCTTGGGCGATGGGACGTAAAGCGTGTCCACTTTTTCAGGGCCGAGTTTTTCGTAGCTCGTGGCGATCAAGTCGTGGAGCGGGACGAAGGGCGTGTTGGTTTCCTTGGCGACCTGTGCGGCCCACGCGGCGTGTTTGGCGTTGTCGCGTTTGAATTGTTTGCCGTCCCAGCCTTTGCGCGGGGTGAGCGAGCAGATGATCGGCGTACCGCCCTGCGTGCGGGTTTCGCTAACAAATTGTTTCAAATACCAGCCGAAGGTGTGGACGGTTTCGTCTCCATTCATCTGTGTCTCGTCACCGGTGCCGCCGAGTCCGCCTTTGCCCTTTGCGCCGCCGTTGTCGTTCGCGCCGAATTGCAGAATCACGAAGTCGCCCTTCTTGATGCGGGGCTTGAGGTCCTTCCAAAAGAAACCGTTGTAAAACGTGCGGCTGCTGGTACCGCCGAAAGCCCGGTTGACGACGTTGATTTTGCTCAGATCGAAGTAAGCCGTGATCGGCGCGCCCCAGCCCCATTGGCCGGTCGGACCGTTTTCGCCGCCGGTGCCGTTGCGCACGGTGGAATCACCAATCAGCCAGAGAGTCGGCAGGCTGGGATTTGCGGGCAGCGGCGGAGTGTAGCGGCCATTGCCAGGTGCGCCGGCGGGGGCGGGTCCCGTGCCCATTTGCGTGTCGCGGGGGACGTCGGAGATCTTGATGGACGCCGCGACTGGCTCACCGTTGACCCTGGCGGGAAACAACAGCAGTGCGGCACATGCGGCTAGCAGGTTGGCGGCGACAAAGTATCCGGGGTTTTTCATAACTGATCAAGCTGGGCTTGCAGCATCGCAGTGCGGAGCAGTCGGGTCTTTAACGCAATGGGAGTATGCTCCGCGAGCTTTTGCACGGGCTGACCCGCCATTTCTCCCTGGCGCACACCACAGATTTCGTGAATGGCCCTTTTACTGCTAGTCGGCCGGGTCATGCGCCCCCTTTCGACCTATTTCCGGCACACGGAAATTATCGCCACGCTGGGTCCTGCGACCGAGTCCAAGGAGATGCTGGCAAAACTCATCACCGCTGGTGTGGACATGCTGCGCCTGAACATGGCCCATGCCTCTCATCAGTGGGTGGATGACGCCATGTGGTTCATTCGCGAGGCCTCGGCGGATGTTGGCAGGCAGGTATCGGTGATGATGGATGTGAAAGGTCCGGAAATCCGCACCGGCAGGGTGGAGGCGCCGATTGAACTGAGGGTCGGGGACCGCTTCGAGTTCCACATCGAAAGCGCCACGCCGACAGGCGGCGTTCCGGCGGTATCGGTGAACTACCCGGGGCTGCCGGGCGATATCGAGGTCGGAGCCATCGTGCTCGTCGACAGCGGCCTGATCCGCATGCGGGTCTTGAGTAAGGACGAGGCGCACGTGCTTTGCGAGGTGCTCACGCCCGGCACCATCGGCTCCAAACGGCACATCAACCTCCCCGGGGTGTTCGTGAACCTGCCCTGCCTCACGGCGAAGGACGAGGAGGACCTGAAAGCCGGCGTCCGCGCCGGGATCGACTTCGTCGCGCTGTCGTTTGTGCGGCAGGCGGAGGACATCCGCACGCTGCGTCGCTTTTTGGACGGACTCGGCTCGTCGGCGAAGATCATCGCCAAGATCGAGGATCAGGCGGGGGTGCGGAACATGCTGGAAATCATTCGCGAGGCCGATGCCGTCATGGTCGCGCGTGGCGACCTCGGCATCGAAATCGACTATCACCGCCTGCCGCTGGTGCAAACGGAACTCGTCGCAGCCTGCCAAGCGGAGGGGAAACCCGTAATCATCGCCACGCACCTGCTGGAAACCATGATTTCCTCTCCCATGCCCACCCGGGCGGAAATATCCGACGTTTCCAATGCCGTCCGCGAGCAGGCGGATGCGGTGATGCTCTCCGGCGAAACGACCGTCGGCGCCTACCCGCTCGAATCCGTGCAAGTGATGAAAAACATCATCGAAAGCATCGAGCCCTCCGTGAAAGGTGCCTTGAACCGGACCATTGAACTCAAAGCCCCCAAATCGAAAATGCTCCGCTCTGCCGCCGTGCTCGCACAGGAACTTGGCGACTCGTCCATCGTAGTCTTCACTCGCAGCGGCTTCCTCGCCTACGTGCTCGGTGCCCTGCGCGCCCGCGGGGTGCCGATCTATGCCTTCACCGACATCGAGTCCGTTTTCCGCCAGCTTCTGCTGCCCTGGGGCGTCGAGCCTTTCCTGATGGAATTTTCCGACGACCCGGAGCATACGATCAAAAACGCTCTCAACACCCTCAAGGCTAGGCAATGGTGTCAGCCCGGAAGCTGGCAGGTCGTCATCACCAACGCCCTCGCCCATGGCAAGGTCATTGATACCGTGCAGCTTCGCCAGGTGGAATGAGGGGCGGAAACCCTGCGTGACACTCTGGATGAGTGGCCCGCCGCCCGGAGGGACACACGCCTGTTAAGCCCTGAATTACAACCTTATGGATCGAAGTCAGTTGAAGTTCCACATCTTGCCTTTTTCCTGGTCGGCGAAGACTTGGCTGCTGTTCAAGTAGGAAGTCGGTGGATTGGGAAGGCTGCTGTCGTCGAGGCGAGGAAGTTTCGCGCCGATCGTCGAATCCCAGGGCTGGGTGGTGGATACGTTCACCGGAGTGCCGATGCGAGTCATGTCGAATACCTTTCGCGCTGAATTGAGAGGCATGCGGATGCAGCCGTGGGTGGATGGATAGGGTTTCACAAATCCCCAGTGCATGCCGTAGGCCGGACTGTAGAAGGATTGCCAGTAAGTCATCGGATAGCCTGCTCCAGGGTTACTCTGCCGGCGGCGTTGGCGGGTTTTCGATTCAATCCTGAAGTTGCCCTTTGGAGTCGGCGCGGCGCTCGTCCCGACGCCGACGGGAGTTGCGAGCAAGACCTCGTTGCCCTCAGTCACGTAGAGCTTCCCGGCGCCGGTGCTGATGTGGATCTTCACAGCGGAAATGTTGCTGGGCTTCTTGGCCGGAGGGTCGAAAGAGAACGACGAGCCTGAGCGGGAGGTGCTCTTCATGTTGCCGCAGGAGCTCAAAAGAATGGCGACACCGCCGAGGGCGATGGAGGCGAGAAAACGCAATGATTGGTTCATGAATTTACCGGAATGGGGATTGGGACAGTAGCGAATGATGGACAGGAAGGCGGGATGATGGATTCCTGGTCTTCTCAGCGAACGGCGGCGTCCCTCAATTTGAGGTAGCTCTGGTATTCTGCCATAGTGACCTTGCCATCCTTGTTGACGTCGGCTTCGTCGAAGGACACGACGAAGGTGTTGAAGACCGCCGGGCTGGCCTTGGCTTCCTGGAGGGAAACTTTGCCACTCCCCGATTTGTTGATCTTGCGGAAACTCTCCGGAGTGCCGCCTGACGCCACGAACTCCGTTTCGCTTACGAAGCCGTCCCCGTTCGAGTCATACATCGCGAACGCATCCGCGATCATCAGATTGGTCGCTTCCATGCGGCTCACGGAACCGTCGCCGTTTTTGTCGGCTCGTTGGAATTTCTGCTCTGGAGACGGGGTGGTGGTGGTGGTCGCGCAGCTTGCCAGCAAGCAGGCGGGGAGGAAGGTCTTGATCAATTTCATGCCGCGGCTGGTGTAGACGTAAAGGCGGGCGGCGTCCATCAAGAATCTGACACCATTCCGGAGTACCAAAAATCCGCGCCCATTCTTAGGATTCCGCGTTTCCGGGGGCGAGATCGCAAGGAAATCCATGCGATCCGAAAACCAGAACGCTTTGTTTCGCGATTCGTCAATGACTCGGGTGCCTGCGAAAGTAAGGTGCGCTCAGCAAGATCGCTCCGAATGGTTGACAAGAACGATATGATGCAGTTCATTCCATGTATGAAGACCATCACCATCAATGTATCCGAGCCGGTTTACGAGGATTTCCGGCAACATGCGCGGAAGACGGAGCGGAAGGCTTCCGAGTTGATCCGGGAGGCGATGGAATTGTACCGGCAACAGCACATGCAGCGGCGAACTTCATTGAGGGATCGGCGGCCCGTGAGTGTCGGCGGGCCGATTCAGGCGATCACGGAAGAAGACGATATCCTGGGAGGCATGCTCGATGACGCACGGGATTGATACGGATTTTCTGGTGGCGGCGGAGATTCAGGATCATCCGTTTCACCGAGAGGCGGACGCTCTGCTGCAAACGCTGCTGACGGACGGACATGATCTGGCGCTGGTGCCGCAGACGCTGGCGGAGTTCATCCACGTCGTGACGGATGGGAAACGAATGCCGCAGCCGCTGACGATGGCCGAGGCGATCAGTCGGGCGGAGCACTGGTGGCAGGCGGCGGAGGTGGTGCGGGTGTTTCCCGATGGCCAGGCGGTCGCCGATTTCCTGGGCTGGCTGACGCGCCATCAACTCGGCCGGAAGCGCTTGTTGGACACGATGCTGGCGGCGACTTTTCACAGCGCGGGGGTGAAACGGATTGTGACCAACAACGAGCGGGATTTCAGGGTGTTAGGGGTTTTTGAAATCGTGAAGTTCCGGCCATGACCGCAAATGTAACCCCGGCGGCCCTTGCGGGGCGACGGCGTTTTGAGACGGATGCCGACTGACGCCAACTCTCCGTTATTTGGCCGCGCGGAGTGCCTCGTCCCTGGCCTTGGTGATGACGTCGCCGGAGACGTTGTGCGGGATTATTTCTCCAGGATGTCCCGCGCGAACGGATCGCCTTCGTCGGCGAGCTCCTTGAGGTAGTCAAGCGAGAGGTGGCGGACGGATTCCTCGGGGTGATGCAGTCCGGCTTCCGCGACTCTCGGCGTAAGAAAGCGGGCGAGCATGGAGGCGGCCTCTTCCGCGCTGGCGGTGGGGAGTTTGACGAGGTATTCGCGCTCGGCCTTTGCTTCGAGGAACGCGATGTCCTGCATGTCCTTGTCGCGGCCCGTGGCCTGTTTGGTGACGAGCAGGTCGATCACATCGGGAACCCGCGTGCCGTCGTCGAGCGCCGTAGCCCGGTTCCAGACATCGTCGAATTCCGAAATTTCCAGCTCGTTGGGATCGCGGAAGATGTCGAGAGGTTGACTGGCACCCATCACCCGGACCACACCGTCCCGCTGGATCAGCTCGGCCAATTGGGCTGGCAGAATTTCCGACAAGGTGCCGATGGCCACAAAGCGCAAATCCGAATGGCCCGACAAAGCATCAATCACCGCCTTGGCCCAGTCGTCAGGGGAGAGTGTGGCATCGAGCCAAATATCCGCATCGTAGGTGGGCCGCGAATGTCCGTGGGAAATGACCGCAAGACCGCCGAGCATCAGAACCCGATGGCGTGCCGCCAATTCCCGGGTCAGTTCTGCGGTGGCAATGGTATTCCCCATATCTTCATCGTCTCTTTGATTTGATCGGAGATCCACAGCGCGTCGGCGACGGAACGCACACCACCGGGGAGCCAGGGTTCCGAGTTGTCGGGGATTTGTTTTTTGCCTTTGGCAACATCGGCGTTGCCCTCGGGCTTGCCTTGGCGGCGGCGCATCACGGCACGCGACTTCATCATCGAGTAGAGCCATTTTTGACGGTCAACGTTGGGCCGGTATTGCTTCATCGTTGTGGGAAACGTAAAGCAAGGTGCCTGGGTCTGGCAATCTTGCATTGCTCCATGCGGAAGCGGATTGCCTCTGCCGGTGTGGCTGCGGGAATTTCACAGTGCGGTTTTCGTCGTCCGCGATCAGGAAAGCGAGGAGTTCCAGCTCCTCATGATTCTGTTTGTCGTGATTCAAGAGAGCCCGGCGCATTCCCTAAAATCGTTTGATATGCAAAAGCGAGTAATGAATCATTACACCATGAAAGCGCTCGACACCTTGACCATCACCGAAAAAGGACAGGCCCAATTCCCCGCCAGTTGGCGCAAGCAGGCGGGGTTGATGCAAGGCGGCCCCTGCGATGTCCGAGTGCTCGATGACGGGCGGCAGAGCCTGCTGATTACCCCTCGTCCACAAAAACGGCGCGGCGCGGTGGGTTTGCTCGCGCATCTGGAAGACCAGACGGTCGCCTTTCCCAAGGTGAAGCGCCACACCATGCCGTTCAAATGAGCTTCCTGATCGATACCCATCTGATTTCTCTCTGCCATAAGAAACACCTCCCCGCCAAATTCAAGGCCTGGCTGCGCAAGAACGAGGCGGACAGCTTCATCAGTCCGTAACGATTGCGGAAAGGCGCTATGGTGTGAAACTGGCTGATGCTTCTCACCAGGCGCTGCTGGGTCAACGCGTCGATCAAACCGAAGTGGATTTTGCCGAGGCGATCGAGCCGGTTGACACCGATTGCCTGCTGGAGTGGAAGCGGGTTTTCACTTTCCTGAAATCCATCCGCCGGACTTTACCCTGTGAGGACACCTTGCTGGCGGCGCAATGTCTTGCCAAAGGCCATACGCTCGTGACGGACAACTCCAAACACTTCGAACTGCTCCGCCCGCTTGGTTTGGTGGTGGAGAATCCGCTGGCCTGAATTTACCCGCTCCGAAAATGTTTCCGCTTCTGCGGGACGGCCGTCCGACTCGTCCGTGCAATACATGCATTGAAAATGGTATCTGGCTTTTTGTCGAAATGCTCATCCCGACCCCATAAACGCCGGACCTTGCGGGGACGTGCGGGTTTGGTGAGACGGACCCGGAGGTCATGGCTGATCGAAAAGTTCTTTGACCTTACCTTGCCCGATCAGCGTGCGGTGCTTTCGATAGTCATTGGCTTCCCTACGGAGTCTTCCGGCGATGATTGCCGGATGAATGGCGAGCCTCTTGGCCGCAGCCTTGATTTCGTCAGCATAGTTGAGGGAACTGAGTTGATCCCACTCCTGCTCCGGAACAAACGCGTTCAGTGCGAATCCATCCGCCTGGCGTTCGATTTCCTTCTCCGAAGCGCCGTCGATGTCTGTATCCATAAATCCATTTTCACCATCCGCTCTGAGGTGGTGTTTCACGTGTCCTAGCTCGTGAAAAAGTGTGAACCAAAAATTGTCGAGCCGATCGTGCCTGATGGTCAGTGCGATCACTGGGAATCCATCGGGATGCCAGATGGCGGCACCATCCAGATGAGTGCCGGTCAAATGGGGCTCGACGACCATGGCAATCCCGACCTCATGCAGAGCCTGTTGGACTAACACCGGGCCTGTGGGGAAGCGACTCAGTTTGGTGAGATCCTTGATGAAATCGGCATCCAAGGCTTTTTCATCAAAAGGTGGCAAATCCAGAGTAGAAGCCCGATCCAAAATCCGGCAACGCCAAGCGTGAACCGCTGAAGTGTCCACTTTCGATTTCTTGGTGGTGGTTTGCCGGTTGAAGGCTCCCAGAGGATCGTTCTCCCGCCCGCGAAAGAAGTTCTGAAGCATTTCTTCCGCCTTCTCTTTGACCTTGGACCAATCGGTGCCGAATGCGGCGGCGAAGAATCCCCTGATGAACATCTCTTTCACCGGGTAGCATCCCGGATCGATTCTTGGAGGAAGTTCCGTCGACGCCTCGCCGATCAGGGATTTGAGCGGAATGCCGAGACCTTCATGCAACTTGCGGACCATGGCGAGTGTGAGCTCACGTTTGCCGGATAACACTTCGGAGACACGACCCTTCGAACCGATGAAGGGCACGAGGTCTTGTTGGGAAAGTCCGGATTGTTCCATGCGGAAGCGGATCGCCTCTGCCGGCGTGGCTGCGGGAATTTTCACGGTGCGGCTTTCATAATCCGCGATCAGGAAAGCGAGGAGTTCCAGCTCCTCATCCTCTTTCGAACCGGGTTTGGGATCGGCAATCATGAGCTCCTCGAGGCGCTTCAGCATCGTGGTATGGTCATTGGAGTTCTTGATCAGTTTCATGGCGGGGATTGGGTTCGGGGGTCAGGAAAGCTTCCATTTCGAATATTCGGCATGCGTGCCGACTTTCTCGATGAGAAGAATTCCATGGTGATAGCGGACGATTACGATCAGCCGGTAGTTGTTTCCGCCGATGTCAAAAACCACCCGGCTGCGGGAAAGGAAATCCGCAGACCGGTAGCGGCTTTTGATATCCTGCGGTGTTTTCCATTCGGCAGCCTCCGCATCGTCCAGCCATGCTGCGAGCGACGCCCTTGAGTTGGCGTGCTTCCGTATGAACTTTTCGATGACTTGTTTGCCGACGACCGTCACTTGATGAACGAAGCTTGATTCACATTTTATTCACAAAAAAGAAAAAAGTTTTAATTTATGGGAACTTTATTCTTGCCGGTGCGGTTCTGGGGTACCAGCTTGGCGGTATCCAAACGAAAGGTTTGGTAGTGGCTGGACTCAATGGAGAACTGGCTGTGAAGTCATGGTGCGGAGCTCGCCGATGTAGCCGAAATTGGCGCTTTGCGGATCGGACTCGAAGCCAATATCGGTTCCAAGCCGGGAAAGCGCAATATCATCAGGAGACCAGTGAAATCCTCGCCAAGGTACGCGAACTCTGAGAGTCTGGCAGCAACTGTTATCCCGTCACGCATGAGCAATCCAGAGACTCCCCCCGCAGATCCGATCCGTGTTTTCATCTCTTACAGCCATGATTCGCCGGAACACAGCGGGCGCGTTTTGGATCTCGCGTTTGCATTGCGGGATCACGGAATCGAAGTGGAGCTGGACCAATTCCATCAGGACGAAATCGTGGACTGGCCGAGATGGTGCAACGAACAGACAAGTCGCGAGTGCTCCGATTTCGTCATCTGCATTGCCACGGCGGAGTATCGGCGACGAATAGAAGGGAAGGTTCCACCCGAAAAAGGAAAGGGAGTGTATTGGGAAGGTGCCTTGCTGGACGACGACCTCTACGACGCGAAAGGTAACCGCCGGCTCATTCCAGTCCTGTTCGATCAGGAAGCAGAGTCCGCCATACCTCGCTTTCTCCGTGGCTGGACTTTTTGCCGGATGGCGGACTTCGATCTCAACGATGCGGGCTACGAGCACCTGTTGCGGCTTCTCACGGGGCAGGCGAGGGTCGCGAAAAATCCGGTGGGTAGCGTCCCCGTCTTGGAAACCCGCCGCGCAGCCTCCCGGAATTCGCTTCCTCCTCCCACCCATCCCATCACCAAGCTCCGCCACACCACTTCCAAGCTCATCGGCCGGGAGAAGGAACTCGCGATGCTCGATGCCGCTTGGGAAAACGGGAGCACCCACGTCGTCGTCATCCGTGGCAAGGGCGGGGAGGGGAAAACCTCGCTCGTCGCCACTTGGATGGCGGAAATGGCGATGAAGGACTGGCGCGGTGCGGAGACCGTCTTCGACTGGAGTTTCTACAGCCAGGGCACCAAGGACCAAGGCAGCGCCACTTCCGAGTTCTTCCTCGCCGCGGCGTTGGAGCACTTCGGCGATCCCGATCCCGGAAAAGGCCATGCGGAGGACCGGGCCGCGCGGCTGGCCAAGCTCATCGGCGCGCGGCGCTGCGTGCTGGTGCTCGATGGCCTGGAGCCGCTCCAATATCCGCCCGGCCCCATGCACGGCGCGCTCAAGGACGGGGCCATGGCCACCCTGCTCCATGGACTCGCCGCGCGGAATGAGGGCCTCTGTATCGTCACCACCCGTGAGAAGGTGGGCGAACTCGATTCCCACTACGGAAAATGCGCCATCGATCACGAGCTGGACTTCCTCCCGCCCATCGCCGGAGCCCGGCTGCTCCACCACGCCGGAGCCCGGCGCGCCGGAAATGCGGCGATCGACCCGGAGGATGAGGAGCTGCAACAGGCCAGCCGGGAAGTGAAGGGCCACGCCCTCACACTCTTTCTCATCGGCCAATTCCTGCGCCTCACCGAGGACGGCGACATCCGCCGCCGCGACCGCATGAAACTCGCCGAGGCGGACCAAGAATACGTCAACGACGCCACCCGCCCCTACGGCCACGCCTTCAAGGCCATCGAGGCCTATGAGACATGGTTCGCGGCAGGTGACGCGCAGGCCCGGCGGCAGCTCGCCATCCTCCACCTGCTGGGGCTCTTCGACAGACCCGCTTCTGCCGCTTGTATCGAGGCCCTGCGGTCCATATCGATGCCCGGATTCTTTAAACGAATCTTCAATGCGAAAGCGCGTCAGGTCCGCAAAGTCTTCGGACCGCTTGAAGATCTTGATGACACCGCGTGGAAAATCGCCCTCTCCCGGCTCGGGGAAATCAAACTCGTCGAGGCGAACGACGACGGCGACCTCGACTGCCATCCGCTGCTCCGCGAATATTTCGCCACCCGTCTGAAGGAGACGAATCCAATAGCATTCCGCGACGGCCACTCCCGGCTCTTCGACCACCTGTGCGAAACCACCGAACACCAGCCCGACACCCTCTACGGCCTCCAGCCGCTCTACCAAGCTGTCATCCACGGTTGCCTAGCCGGGCGGCAACAGGAATCCTGCGACAAGGTTTACCGCGACCGCATCCTGCGCGGACGGGAAGCCTACAGCATCCACAAACTCGGCGCGGTCGGGATGGACCTAGGGGCAGTGGCAGCGTTGTTCGAGGAGCCTTGGCACCGGTTCTCGCCGAATTTGAGCGAAAGGGCTCAAGCCTGGCTATTTGGCGAAGCCGCCTTCCGCCTGCGCGCCCTCGGCCGCCTCAACGAAGCCCGCGAACCGATGCGGGTCGGCATGGAGCGAAGCGTCGCGCAAAGCGACTGGACGAACGCTTCCAACTCTGCCAACAACCTGAGCGGACTGGAAATGACTCTGGGCCTGCTGGAGGAAGCGGTAGGGCACGGCCGTCGCGCCATCGACTACGCGGATCAAAGCGGGGATGAGGGGTGGAAAATGATCAACCGCTCCGTTGCCGCCGACGCCCTCCATCAGTTCGGCGGGACGGAGTCAGCGGAGGGGGTCGAGGCGCGGGATTTGTTGGGGCAGGCGGAAATGATGCAGATCGAGCGCGAACCGGAGTTTAGCCTGCTCTACTCGCTGCAGGGCTTCCACTATTGCGACCTGCTGCTCGCCCCCGCCGAGCGCGCGACGTGGAATGCAAGGAGAGGTGACATTCCCGTCGTCTGGGAGGGGGATGAGCGACAAGAGCCTCGCTGTTCCTTTGAATCCTGTGCCGAAGCCAACCGCCGCGCCGCCAAAACCCTTGAGTGGGGAATACAGCATGATCTCGGCCTCCTCACCATCGCCCTCGACCACCTGACACTCGCACGGGCAGCGCTTTGCCGGGCCATTCTTTCCCACGCTTCCCCGGAGACGGAGACGGCCCCCCTCGCACGCGAGGCTCAGGCCGCCCTCGACGGCCTCCGCGATGCTGGTCAGAGCCAATACCTCCCACTCGCCCTCCTCACCGCTGCGCACGCGCGGCATTTCCTCGGTCGACCGGAGGAAGCCCGTCGCTTGCTGGACGAGGCCGAGCGCATTTCCCGCCGCGGGCCGATGCCGCTTTTTCTCGCCGACGTCCATCTTCACCGCGCCCGCTTGTTTCGTGACCGCGAAGAACTCGCCATGGCCGCAGCTCTCATCCGCAAGCACCACTACGGCCGCCGCTTCGCCGAACTCGCCGATGCCGAGAAAGCCGCGAGGGATTGGTGAGATTGGGAGCTATATTCCCAGAGTATTTCAACCAGTGAAATCAGGCGATGCGAGTTCTGACAATCGGCGATAAGTCAGCAAATCTGCAGCCAATTGCTCGCGGGTCAAGGTGCCTTCGCCTTTAGCCGCTGCCTCCCAAGTTTGCATGCGACTGTTGGCGAAATCGATTAACTGAGCGCGGAGAATTCGCTTGAGTCGCAACAGGCGAAGGTAAGGACGATTCAAAGCGAGCAGCTTGATCAAATATGTGCCAACCGGATGAATCGCGCGAAGTTCACCGTCAGGCTGAACTTCAAAGTAGATACGCCGGTCATCGTTAAAGGGGTCAATAAAACCAACACGTCCATCATGAGAGGCGTCGGGATTTGGGGACGGCCATTTTGCCCGCTTCCAATTGTTACATCTGGCGCAAGAGTGCAGGAAGTTTGTCGGCACGTCTTTCAAGTGTTCAAACTCCTGGCGACTGTGTGGCCGAAAATGATCGATCTGCATCGCCTCACGCCCGCCAACCTCGTTCTCATGGGAATCGCAGTACACGCACCGTTGAGCGCAATCCTCGGCAATCTCGTGTTGGTAATTTGCGCGGTAATGCGCATAGGCGTAATACTCCGTTTCCGATGGCCTAGAGTAGGAGGAGCGCCTGACGAGTTGGCGGAAAAATTCTGGCTTGGTCGGTTGAGAGATCACGGATCACAAATTCAGATTTTCATTTTGGAGCTTTGCTTTAAGCTCTGCCACCGCTCGTTCGAGAGACTTCGCATCGTTCATCTCTGCTGCGTGCTGCGGAGCGAGGCGTTCAGATTCCAGCAGTCCGAACTCCTTCTCCTCCTCCAACGATAGAGCTTCTGTCATGCTCTTCACCAATAGGTCGTGGAATCTCTGTTCCCGGGCGTTTAGCACATCGCCAAACACATTGAGGCGTCGGAGGATTCTAGCCTTCAAAACCTGAGCTTTCTCGGACTCTCGGTCCTCGATATCCTCCTTATCCAAAATATCCTCGACACGATATGCAGTACCCGTGAAATCCTCATTTGGGTAGCCAGTTAGAATATATATAGGAAGCTTGGGGTGCAGCGCGCGTAGATGACTGGCTAATTCGATGCCGTTGTAATTCACCACGCCCCCGCCACGCATTTTCTGATCGATGAAAAAGCCTCCCAGACTCGGATTGCCAAGCAATACATCAAATTGGGTAAATTCAGCAAACGGTTCCATCGCAACAACCTTGATGTCCGGAGACCCAAGGAAACGCTGCAAAGCGGGACCATTGGCGTGGCGAGACTCTTCCTTGTCATCAACGAGATACAAAATGATTGGCTTCATGGGTTGAATTTTTTCGATGCTTGGGTGGCCGCTGGAACAGTGATGATGAAACTTGCGCCTCCAAGTTTTCCTTTTTGGGTGGCGGCGACTGTGCCTTTGCTATGCTCTTCCACGAATGCCTTCACAATGGTAAGTCCAAGTCCCGTGCCGGTTTCCTCGCCACGCTCATTACGCTTTGTCGTGAAGGTGGGCTCGAATATAGCCTCCTCGGTGCCTGCTTCCAATCCGCGTCCGCTGTCGTTGAACTGGACAATGTGAAAGCCGTTTTCAGTCCGGATTTCCACGGAGATAAGGCGCTCTGCCGGTGGGGTTGTCTCCATAGCCCATGCCGCGTTTATGATGAGGTTCACGAATATACTCTCCCAATCCATGGGGTATCCCTCTACGCAGAAGTCGCCACTGGCCGGATACTCGGGCCGGATCTTCTTTTCAACTTCAATGACCTCCCGAAACGCTGAGAAAACCGTATCGAGCGCCCGGCGGAGACACACGTCGTTCTTCTTCGTGCGTTTATCCCGACTCACATTTCCCAATGTGAACTTGGCAAACTTTCGCAGTTTGCGGGATTCCGAAACCAGAAACTTCATCGTTTTCTGTACATCAGGGCGTTCTGCCTCACTAAGCCACCACGCTTTGGAAATCACATCCTCATCGAGTCGCTCGGCATATTTCACCACATTTCCAGCCCAATCGACGGTTTCATGTCCAAACGCCGCCGCGAGAATGCCGAGCGAGGCCAAGTTCGAAAGCATGTTCTTCTGCTTCTCTACTTGAGCCTTCTCAACTGCGATTGCCTCTGCTGACTCAGCAGCAGTCGCTCGCACCTTTTCCACCAACGACTGCGTCTTGGCTACAGCTTCAATGACCTCTTTAGGCAGAGCAGTCGTCGGTGTCGGCTTATCAATATAGCTCGTTGTGAGGCGACCGAGCATATCGGATAATTGTTTTAACGCGTCGTCCGAAGCGGCTACCGACTCCTTGGCCTTCTTCTCGGCGTCTGTCGCAGTGGATATATCCTGCTTGTTCGATTGCGCGAACTTCTGGTGACTCAACTCAAAAAAACGCACTGTCTTAGTGGCAAAGGTGCGCAAATGCGCGAAGGCCTTCCCTTCAACCAGACCTTCTCGATTTGTTTGGTCCGAAAGTGTTGGATTCAGATGGTGAGTCAGAAAGACGGCTCCGACAACCTGATGGTAGCTGACCCGCCAAGCGCCCACAGTTCCTTTCTGTGCCGGGCCTTCAGGACTACGAGCCTTCAAAAAGGCGAACCTGAGCCAGTCTCCTTCCCCATTCGGTTGGCCGTATGGCTTCACCCGGAAGCCATCGCGATAGATTCGCATTCCTTGGTTTGCTTCGAGAAACTGAACCACGTCTGCCTTTGTGAGTATTTTTTCGCCAGCGTAAGTTTTCTCACGCGGGAAGTAGTAGAATTCCATCTCGAGAGGGCCGCACGCTGGCTGCTCGCTTCCATCTCGAACCCATTCCCGCCAAAGAACCGGTTTGAGCCGATACTCGGTATCATGCTGGCCGGACTGCATCCGAATCTCCACTGTAGAGTCCTCGTGGATATTGGCAGTGATTTTCCATGTCGCTGCATCAAGAACGAAATCCGGCACGGTCACCGGTCCGTCTAACGAATCCAAAATCATTCCGGATTCCAATTCAATAGCGAAGTCATTGGGAGCCGCAAATGGTGAGACGAGAAGTGCCAGTTCAGATCTCAAATTGGCCAAAGCCTCAATGCTCCAATCGTCCTTCAGTCCTTGCAGAATGAGGCGGGTACCTTGGGTGAACGATGTTTTCAGCCCGGTAATCGGGTCAGTTTCTATTTCTGTTATAGAGTAAATGCTGTGGACTACTTCCTCCAAACGCGAAACCGCTTGCTCATAGCTGCGCCAATCAATCTCCAGTTCGACCGGAGTGGAATTGACGGCTACGGATTGAACGCGCGTAACAGCACACAACCGGTCGAGACCGAGACGGCCCAATCCTTTCTCGCCTGTAGGCGCGCGACCTTTCTTGGTCTTGCGAACAGTCGCCTTATTGGCTGTGCCAATCACCATCCAGTTATCGCGGAGTTGACTGAGAGTCATTCCGCGTCCGTCGTCTTCGATCACAAGTGTCGCATCTTTGCTGCCCAAGCCCTGAAAGCGAATACGGACACGAGTGGCGTCTGCGTCGTATGAGTTTTTCACCAGTTCCAGAATTGCAGTGACCGAACTCGAAATGCTCTGAGATGCAACGGATTTTTGGACCGGTTTTGGTTCAGTTAAGAGAGTGGATTTTGGCCTCGAATTGGGCCGGGGTCAGGTAGCCTAACGACGAGTGTTTGCGGTGCGTGTTGTAGTAGGCTTCGATGTATTCGAAGA
>JBGSOI010000245.1:0-12713 GCA_041739215.1 Akkermansiaceae bacterium | reverse complement strand
CACCGCCGCCTTTGTAGCCACCACCGCCGCCGCCGTATCCACCGCCACCGCCACCGCCGCCACCACCGTAGCCGCCGCCACCACCGCCGCTAGGACGTGATTCTTTTGGCTCGGAAGCGTTTACGCGGAGAGCACGACCGTTGTAGTCGTAGTCGTTGAGAGCCTCGATGGCTGCGTTCAACTGGGTTTGGTCACCGAGGGTCACGAAAGCAAATCCCTTGGATTGCCCGGTTTCACGGTCGGTGATGATTTTGACCCGTTCAACAGGTCCAAAAGCGGCGAAGAGGCCAGAAACATCTCCTTCAGTAGCAGTGTAGGGCAGGTTGCCCACGTAGATATCCATTTGATTCAATTCTAATGACGCCATGATGATTCAACACTTCCTCCGACCATGGCGTCACGGATCAAACAAAGAGCGAGAAAACTGACTTACGCCGTTCGATCGACGTGTTGGTAGGCTGCGGTTGATCGACTTGGCAAGAATTCATTTTTTATTAAATCCTGCCGGAAGCCCCGACAGCCACGAAGTTTTTCTAATTTACCGGTATTCGGTTTGACTTCACCGAGCAAAATCTTCATCTGGTAAGACCTTCAAGGTTTGTTGAAAGTTGCGTGAGCGGATTCCAATCCACCCCACCCATTCAGCGATCCGAGAGTTACCGCCCGATGGTGGAAATGGATCACGCGCCGCAAAGAGGACAGCTATGCAGTCGTGATCCGGTTTCTTTTTTTGGAAAAGTCCCGCGTTTCGAATCCCGCAGCATCATCTATTTTATGTCCTCATTCATCCTTCCGCATTGTGTCCGCGTCGTGCCGTTCGGACTGCTCGCCGCAATCGGTTTTTCCGCATCCGCCGCAGCCCAGGTGGACGAGCAGATCAACAAATCCGTCTGGAAACAGAAATTCGGCGTTTTGGACGCCCAGATGGACGAGCAACCGCCCTACGCTGGCTGGCTGTCCCAGGACGCCGATGGTGACGGGATCAACAACCGCAGTGAGTTCGTGGCCGGGACGAATCCGTTTCTCAAACTGCCGACGGAAGCTCATTTCCGTCCGCCGGTCGTTGCCGCCAACCCCACTTCGCTTTCGCTCACTTTTCCGACCGTGCCCGGCAAGCTCTACGGCGTGGAAAGCAGCATGAGCCTGGTGGAAACGTGGTCGAAGGGATCGCTGCCCAGCGTCGTGGGTGACGGAACCAACAAGACGCTCATCGTCCCGAAAAGCGCCGGGAAATTTTTCCACATCTCGGTCACCGACCAAGCGACGCAAGGCGACCAGGTCAGCGACTGGGCCAAGCACATGCTCGGCCTCTCTCCATCCGTGCCGATCAGCGCGCAAACCAGTTTTGACTCCAATTCCCTCGCCACCAATCTGGAGAACCAGAACATCGTATCCATCAACGCGGTGGACACCGTCGCGACCCAGCCTCCGGGCGCGTCCGCACCTGCCGGTGACTATGGCGTGCTACGGGTGACCCGCTCGGGTTTCATGACGCTTGGCTCGGTGACGGTTCCGCTTGCGAAGGGCGGAACCGCGGTGGAAGGAGTCGACATCGAGTCCCTGCCCACTTCCTTGACCTTTCCGGCCGGGGTCAACTCGCTGGATGTCCGTGTTACACCGCTGTTCAACGCCAATCGGACCAGCCCTGCCACGGCATTCCTAACTGTCGCCACTCCGGGATCCGCCGGTTCCGGGGGTAATTATACTTTGGGAAGCCCCGCTTTCGCAGGCGTGACGGTTTATCCATCCGGAAATCCCACGGGAACCGGCCTAACGGGAAACTATTTCGTCGGATCTAATAGCAACTTCGCGAGCAACGTCAACTTCGGCGGCAACACCGCCACCTACACCTACACGAAAACGAACACCACGACCGGCTCGGCGGTGATCACCTATACCGGCGCCACTGGCTTCACCACGTCCTCACCCAACAACCGGGTCAACCTGAAGTTCGCGACTGGCGCGCTCCTCGGCGGAACTTACGATGGCATCGCTAGGATCACCGCCGTGTCCGGAAACACAGTCACCGTGGCAATCACGGGAGCCAACGTGCCGAACTCGCAAACCGGGAGCGCGAACTGCGTCCTGAATCCACCTGTCGTCACCCGGCTCGATCCCACCGTCGCGTTCTCGTGGCTCCAAGGCACACCGAACGGCGCGCAATACACCGGGCCGGACAACTATTCCGTCTCATGGGAAGGATACCTTTCACCCACCACAGCCGGCAACTACACTTTCCAGTTGGATGCGGACGCCAAGGCACGGGTGTTTCTTGATATCAATCCCGCGGATGGTCCGGATCAATTGGTGCAGATTCTTGAAAACGGTTGGGACACGGCGGCCACCGGAGGCTACAAACAAAGCGTCCAGTACAGCCTCTCCATCCCCGGCGCTCCTGCCGCCCGCTACCGGATGATCGTGGAGTTTGTGGAAACCACAGGCGACGCGAAATGCAGGATCCAATGGAAGCGTGACAGCGGATCATTTGCCAATATTTCCAGTAGCAATGTCTTCACGACCAATACCGGCTCCACCACGGGCTGGGCCGCGAAGTATTACAACAACACCACCCTCACCCCGCCGGCGGCGGGCACGCGCACGGACAGCGCCATCACCAACGGCAACAACGGTGTCTGGGGCGCGGGTTCACCCGATCCGCTGATTTTTCAGGACAATTTCTGCAGCCGCTGGACCGGCCAGATCCTGCCGCAATATTCAGAGACCTACTCCATCGTCGTGAATGCCGATGATTCCGCGAAGCTCTGGATCAACGGCCAGCCCCAGACGCTGCGCAGGCTGACGAGTGACAATCCGAGCATCCAATACACCTACACCCGGAACTCATCCACCAACGGCACGATTGTCATCAACTATAACAGCGCCCCATTGACCGTTGGCGACGTCATCCCGCTGCGTTTCACTTCCGGAACATTGTTCCCTGCGTATTCGACCAGCCTTCAGTACACGATCACCGCAGTCACCGGGACCAACTTCATGGTGGGCCTGACCGGCACCGATCTTCCCGCTTCGGACTCGACCTCCAGCATCCGATGCGTCATCGACACTGCCAATCTTGCAGTCGACTGGCCGACATATGTTGGCGTGGATCGTTACTGCACCATCCCGCTGCTGGCGGGCGTCCGCAATGACATCAGGCTGGAGACCTTCGAAGGCACAAGCACCGCCAGCACGACCTTGTCGTGGTTCAGCCCCAGTCAGGCCAAGCAGGTCATCCCGACAGCCCGATTGTTCCCGACCATGACCGGCACCGTGGCACAGCCGGGTGATCCGCTGGCCGGCCCCCCGGCGATCACCAGCGAAACGGACGTCACCACGCTGCTCAATTCGGGCGGTCCGTTCAGCTTCACCCCCATTTCTAGCAATGGCGGAGTCGTCACCGCCAGTGGATTGCCTCCTTGGCTGACCCTCGTGAACGGCGTTCTAACCGGCACACCGCCTGGCCCCGGCATTTATCAATTCACCCTCACCACCACCAACGCCGCTGGCTCCAGCAGCGTGGTGATGACTCTCGAAGTGCTGGCAACTCCTGGCCAGCTCACTCGCGAAACCTGGACGTCCGGCGTCGCCGGCCCGGCGATTTCCGATGTCCCGTGGACCACTCCACCCGCCGCCTCCGACACGGTGGGGGCCGCCGAAGACACCACCGCCTATGGCAACAATACCGGTGCGCGCCTCCGCGGCTATTTCATCGCTCCGACGACCGGCAATTATTACTTCTGGATCGCCGCCAGCAACTCCGCCGAGCTGTGGATTTCCAATGATTCGGAGCCGGTCAACAAAGTGCGCCGCGCGTCAGTCGCGGACTCCGCGCCGCGCACCTGGAATGCCCAGCCCGACCAGAAGTCGCCATGGCTGTCGCTCATCGCGGGGGAAAACTATTACCTGGAAGTCCTCCACAACACCGGCTCCAGCGGCTCATCCAGCCACCTGTCCGTCGCTTGGTTCCTCGATCCCACCGGCAACACCGCCAATCCCGTCGCTAACGGCAGCGGAGTCATGCCAAGCCATGTCCTCTCGCCATGGGACAATCCACCGACCACCACCATTCCCGGCACGCTTTACGTCACCAACCTGCAAGGAGTGCAGGGCCTGACCGGCATCACCGCCACCGGCGGTGCCTTCCTGCGGGTGAATGGATCCACCGCCGTACTTCAGCTCAACTACAGCGGACTGACCTCGGGCGCCACCTCGCGGAAGATCTACAACAGCTCCGGTACTGTGCTCTTCGACATCAACGCGCAGGAGAAAAACCACCCCGCCCTGAAAACATCCGACGGCGGCTACACCTGGAACATGCAGGCATCCGATGTCGCGGACCTCAACAACGGCGGCGTCTATCTGGGCATCTCCACCCTCAACAATCCCGGCGGTGAAATCGCCGGCACCTTCGGCAAGATCGCCGGTTCCCAAACCGCCCCTGCCACACCCGCCTATCCGACATGGCCGCCGGATCTTCACGCCACCAGCGACGCCGCAAACTCCCGCTTCCTCACCCAGGCCACCTTCGGTCCGAGTCCTTCCGACATGGCCAGTGTCAAGGCGACCGGTTACCGGCCATGGATTGAAAACCAATTCATCACCCCGGCCACGAAGAACGTCCCCTACATCCTTGCAAACCTGAGCGCGGATCCGCAGAACCCATACGGCAGCACCCTCATGATCAACTCGTGGTGGAAAAACTCCGTCACCGCGCCGGACCAGCTCCGCCAGCGCGCGGCCTTCGCCCTGAGCGAAATCCTCGTCGTCTCCGACACCGGTCCGCTCAACAACAACGGCCGCGTCCTCGCCGACTACTATGACAGCCTGCTGGATAACTGTTTCGGAAACTTCCGCGACATCCTCAAGCAGGTCACCCTCAGCCCAGCCATGGGTGTTTACCTCGACATGCGGGCCAACTACGCCGGCAACGTCATCACCGGACAAATCCCTAACGAAAACTACGCCCGCGAGATCCTCCAGCTTTTCTCCGCCGGCCTCTATCGGACCTGGCCGGACGGCACGCTGGTCCTCAATTCGAAAGGCAACGCCATCCCCACCTACGGGCAGGACGAGATCAGCGGCTACGCCCGCGTCTTCACCGGTTGGAACTGGGGCCAGCCACTGGTTGGCGGCAGGCTGCCGACCGTCTCCAATCCTTCGTCAAACTACCTGGAGCCGATGACCTTGATTCCCACCAAACACGAACTCGGAACCAAGCGGCTGCTCGATAACGTCCAGCTTCCTGCGGCGACCGTAACCTTTCCCAACATCGCGCAGACCGATCCGGCGTCACCCTACTGGGCTTACGACCCGCAGGCGCTTCCCGAGACCGCCCCTTACACCCGCATCACCAATCTCTATGACATCAACGGCCTCCGGGATCTTGAAAAGACATTCGACAACATCATGGAAAATTCGGCCGTCGCTCCCTACATCTGCCGCCAGCTCATCCAGCGTCTGGTCACCAGCCATCCCAAGCCCGAATACGTGCATCGCGTCGTCCGCGCCTACAATGGCGAGCAAAACGTCGATGGCGTGCGCACCGGCATCCGCGGCGACATGAAGGATGTCTTCCGCGCCATTCTGTTGGACTATGAAGCACGCAGCACCACCGCAGCCGCGGATATCAAGTTCGGAAAACAACGCGAGCCGCTGCTCCGGGTGACCGGTCCGGCCCGCGCCTTTCCTGCCGCCGATTTCCCGGGCAGCACCTACAGCCAGAACGGCACGGGCTCCATCCTCGTCACCACCCCTGTCCCGCACAAGCTGATCGCTGGCAGCGTCCGGCTCTCTGACTTCGTGGATTCAGGGGGTTCCTCCGCCAACGTTCCCAACACCCAGACCTACGGCATCTCAAACGTGACCGCGAATACCTTCACGGTGAACAATACCGGCACCAGCAGCGTCAGCTACACCATTTCCGGCAGCACCGCGATCGTCGCGCCGGTAGGCGTCGTCCAAGGCGACCAGGTGTATGTGAAATTCACCAGCGGCGGCCTCGCCGGAGGAGCCCATGACGGCGTTTACACCGTTGTAGCAGGCACGGTGTTCACCATTCCCCTGTCATCCGCCCCGGCTAACACCACCGGCGGAAGTTGCCTGGTTCCCAAGCTGGTGAGCGGCTACAACGTGACGGGCAGCACGGGAGCACAGACCATCACCATCCAGACCACAGGCGTTCACAACCTCGTGGCGGGGGACTCCGTGCAACTCAAATTCACCGTGACCAATTCCCCGACTCCGGCGGCAAGCGGCGTCTATCAGGTTACCTCCGTCGTCGGTCCCAATTCCTTCAGGGTCACACCGCCGGAACCGATCACCAACGGATCCCAGGGCAGCAGCAGCGTGAACGTGTTCCCGCTCAAGGGCACCCATTGGACGCGCAGCGGCACCTGCACCGTCGGGCTCAGCACCTGGGGAGTCGGCTTCACCTCGTCCAGCCTCAACCAGACGCCCCTGAACTCCACCACCGTGTTCAACTTCTTCTATCCGGACTACCAGTATCCCGGACCCATGGCCCAGGCAGGCATGACCACTCCGGAGTTCCAGCTCACCAATGATTCCAACACCATGAATCTAACCAATGTCGTCACCCAAGGCGCGCACACCAACTTCTCGGGCGCAACTAACGGTTATGGGAGTTTCTTCAGCAACAATGCCATCGCCATGGATATCCTCCCTTATATGACCTACGGGCAGACGAACAACGCCGGCATCCCCACGCTGGTGGACACGCTGGGAGTCCTCCTAACCGGCGGAAACCTCGGCACTTCGGTGAAGAACACCATCTCCTCCTACGTCACGAACACGGCCAACATCTCCTACAACGCTCCCACGCCGACGAGCGCCCAGATGCGCGACAGGGTGCGCGCCATCGTACACCTGATCACCATCTCGTCCGAGTATGCCATTCAAAAATAGCCCGACCATGAAACGCGACTTCCACGTGCCCTACATTTCCCGCCGCAGCTTCCTCCAGCGCTTCGGCTCCGCCGCCCTCGGCACCACCGTGCTGGCCCGGACCATCAACGAGCTGAAGATCCTCAATTCCGCCATGGCCGCGGGGCCGGATCCGCAGGATTACAAGGCGCTCATCTGCGTCTTCCTCAACGGCGGCAATGATTCCAACAACATGATCATCCCGACCATCCCGGCGGAATGGGAGAACTACGCGGCCATCCGCGGCCCGGTGCTCGCCATCCCCAACGCCATCACCGGTGATCCGGCGACCGCCCTCGCCATGAACTCGCGCAACGGCACCGGAAACTATCCCGCGGATGACTATCACGACTACGGTTTCCACCCCGCGATGCCCGAGATGCGGACGCTCTTCAACGCCGGAGTCGTCGCCCCGGTCTTCAATGTCGGCACCCTCAGTTTTCCTCTAACCAAGATCCAATACAGTGATAAAAGCGTGCCGCGTCCGCCCCAGCTTTTCTCCCACAGCGACCAGCAGACCCAGTGGCAGACCTCCCTGCCCGACCAGCCATACACCAGCGGCTGGGGCGGCCGCATCGCCGATCTCTTCACCGCAGCCAACTACAATTTCAACGGTGGGATCTCGATGGCAGTCACTCTCGCCGGATCCAATATCTTCGAAGTCAGCAGCAGCAACCTCGCCCCGCCCTACGCCATCACCACCGGCGGTGCCGTCCAGATCAGCAACATCTCCGGCAACAAGCGGGTGGCGCTCGACGCCATCCTCGCGGCTAACAAAGCCTCCCCGAATCTCCAGACCCAGGCCTATGGTGAGATCTTCGATCATTCCATCGATCAGGCGGAGTCCCTCACCACGGCTCTCGGCTTCAACGACACCGTCGGCGAAGCTCCTTGGTTGAATCATTTCAACACCTCCATCACCACACCTAACGGCGGGTCCACTTTCACCTCGGGCCTCATGAGCCAGATGAGAATGGTCGCCCGCCTCATCCACCTCGGCAGCAGGCCGCTCGGCATCAACGGCGGGCTTGGCATGAGACGCCAGATCTTCTTCATCCAGGTCGGCGGCTACGACACCCACACCAACCAGACCAACAACGCCGGCGAAACCACCACCGACAACGCCGCGGTCATCCTCGGCGACCACGCGAACCGACTTGCCGAACTCAGCAAGGTCCTCAACGCGCTCTATCAGGCACTGTCCGACATGGGCACGCCTCCCGGCTTCACCACCCCGCTCAAGGACAGCGTCACCGCCTTCACCGCCAGCGATTTCTCCCGCACCTTCCCTGCCAACGGCTACGGCAGCGACCACGGCTGGGGCGGTCACCAGCTCGTCATGGGCGGTGCCGTGAAGGGCGGCGCGACCTACGGCAAATTCCCCACCCTCGCCGTCAACGGCCCGGATGACACCAGCACCGGTCGCTGGATCCCCACCACCGCGGTCGATCAATACGGCGCGACTCTTGCCAGTTGGTTCGGCGTCGATTCGGAAGGCATCAACACGGTCTTCCCGAACCTCGGACGCTTCTCCACGCCCAATCTCGGCTTCCTCTGACATGAAGTCGTGGAAAACCATCGCCATCGCGATCGTCGCGATGGTGGTCATCGGCAATTGGATCGCCACCCGGGATGCACCCGTCGGCCCCGCCCCATCTCCGGTGCCCGTTAGCCCGCCCGCCGGGCCGATGGAAACACCGGTCGTCGTCACTCCTTCCGCACCCGCCGTTCCCCCGCCCGCTGCGGATCCGAATCCCGCCGCGCCGAAGCCACGGTCCGAAGAATCCCGCGCCGCCAGCCAGCGCGACCTCGAGAACCCGCTCGTCGCATCCTACCCGCCCAGCACGCCGCCGCCCCGGCCCGCGGCGAATGCCGAGCCGGAGATCGCCGCCGATTTCGACAAGGTTTCCCTGATGCTCCGCGACTACCGCACCCGCATCGGCGAGAACCCGGTTGGCACCAATGCCGAGATCATGCAGGCCATCATGGGTGGAAATCCCAAGGGAGCCCAACTCGGCCCGCCCGAAGGCCAGACGCTCAACGAACACGGCGAACTCATCGACCGCTGGGGGACGCCCTACTTTTTCCATCAGCTCAGCAAGGATCTGATGGAGATCCACTCCGCCGGCCCGGACCGCCGGTTGGGCAACGCGGATGACCTGATCGGAAACTGACGGGAACTCGCTGAAATACCGGGTTACTTCGGCAACTTGATCTCCGGCGCTTCGATTAGTTCGATGCTCGTATCGAGGTTCTTCAGTTTCACCTTGAAATCAAACAGGTCCGTCCGCCGGTCGAGCCGGGGCGTGACCGAGCCGGACGCGCGCGAGCGGTAGAGGTCGCCCGTGTCGATATCGGTGACTAACAAAGTCTCCACATTGGAATCGGCGATCGCCTGGATGCCGTCGCGGGCGAACTCGAAATCCGACGGCGTGAACACCGCGGCCTGGCCGTAGTGGATGTCCATCGCAGGCACGCTCGGGAGATTTCCAATCACGCCGGCGGTGGCCACGAAGATCTGGTTCTCGATCGCCCGCGCCTGGGCGCAGTAGCGGACGCGAAGCTGGGCGTGACGGTCGTCGCAGCAATACGGCACGAACAGGATCTCCACCCCTTGATCTGCGAGGTAACGGCTGGCTTCAGGGAACTCCACGTCATAACAAATCTGCACCGCGATCTTCGCCTTCGGCGTGGGCAGCACGATCAATTCATTCCCGCCGGAAATGCCCCAGTAGCGCTTCTCGGAAGGCGTGATGTGGAGCTTCGGCTGCGAGATATAGCGGCCCTCGGGGTCGAAGATCAGGCACTTGTTATAGAGTTTGCCGTCCTCCTCGATCGGGTGACTGCCGCCGATGATGTAAACGCCGTATTTCTGCGCCAGGCCGGACATCAGCTCGATGAAGGGACCGGTGAAATCCGTGGACAGACGGCGGATGCCCTGGATCGACGACAGCGGCTCGATGAAGGACAGCAACTGCACGGTGAAGAACTCGGGAAACAACACGAAGTCCGAGTGATAGTCCGCCGCCGTCTCCACGAAGTATTCCACCTGGTTCGCGAAGTCCTCGAAGCTGTCGATCTTGCGCACCTGGTATTGCACGCAGGCGATGCGCACTTTCGACGATGCCTCCGTTTCCACATAATCCGGGTTCAGCCACTCGATGAGCGTCGCGTGATTGAGGCTCACGGGATCCGTGATGTAGTTGCGCAAAATGCCACGGACCACGAAGCCCTCGCGCAGTTGGAAGCCCAGCACGTTGTCGCGGATCTCACCGTCCTTGACCTTCTGGACATACTCCTCCGGTGTCAGTTCCGCCGCCACCTCCGCATAGCCGGCGAGCCGGCCCCCGGCCAGGATGCGGCGCAGGTTGAGCCGCTTGCACAGCACCCGCCGGGCCTCGTAAAGCGCCGCGCCGATGCCCATTCCCTGGTCATCCGGATCCACATACACGTCCGCGCCGTAGAGCGTATCGCCGGTGGGATCGTGGTTGTGGAAATAGCCGCCGTCGGTGATGCCGGCATAGGTGTGTGGCCGGTAGGGATCGCGGTCCGCCTTCACGATGAGCGAGGACACCGCGCCCACGATCCGGCCGTCGAGCAGCGCCACAAGCTGCCCGGCCGGGAACACTTTCAAGTGATTGGTCAACTGCCGCACGCTCCACACCACGTTCTCCTCGCCTAGCAGCGGAAAGGCCTTGCTGTTCAGCTCGATGAGGCGTGGGAAATCGTCGGGCTCGACCTGGCGGATGAGGACCTCACCGGCCTTGCTTGAATGAGTGGAAGGTTCCATGCCGCAAGTCTCGCGGGAATCGCCCCGCGGTCAAGCGGGGTCAGGATGACCCTCCTGCGTGCCCGCTTAGAACGTCGAGTCCTCCTACGCCTGACCGGGCGCGAGGCTTGAACTCGGGGTTAAAGGTTGAGTGGTCATGGTGCTGGAACTGGAGGCGGGTCAGGCGTTAGGAGCGACGCCTTGTTCGAATTCTTCTTCTTCGCATGAGGTAAATCGTTGAAAGGCAGGCAAGCCACGCTGATGATGGTTCAGGAATTGCAGTGCCGACCACCTGAAAGGCTGGCAACGATCCACTCTGTAGCTCTAAGTAGTCAATTCCATCATTGGATACAGCTAGCCGAAATCTGTCTGGGTAGGGTAACGGAGAGATCTCGTTCAAATTATTCTTAATCTGATTCCAGCCATTGAACGTGAGTGAGTCTGTGGGCTCTGCGGTGATCCAGTATGTCTGCCCGGCGGCAAGCAATATTGGAGGACCTTCAGGAACAAATGAGGTCAGTAACGAAGAACTAGAGTCGTTCGGTATCGCCATGACTAATCCAGAAGTGATCGGCGCACCCGTAGGGAGATCTGAAAGCGAGGAACTCGGAAGAATAGAGATCCTAACTTCTGATGATGACGAATGAGAATAAAAGGATAAGGCCAGATCAACTGATGATAACAGCGTGTCAGATTCGAGAACAAATGGAGCCGCATGGCTATAGTATCCAACGAAGGAACTGTTTATCGAAGCGCTACTGCCGGTGATAGCAAATGAGGAACTAGGCTCGTAAGTGCTATCCGCATAGAGCTGTGAGAAGACCACTGCTCCGCGGCACGGTGCCATGTAACTGTAGAAAGCGAAAAGTGCGCAGGCTAGTAGCAATTGCTTGGGAGGATTCATCGGGTAATTTTCTTCGAACGTAAAGCGCGTGCACCCCTACCAGCGGCGGCGCACGTCGGTCACAGGGTTGGGTTTGTAGCTATGGGAAATCATCGAAACTGAACGGCTGGTAGGGGTTGCCACGACGCGGCTTGTTAGGCTCTTTGCTCAGGATTCCTATTTGGGACGGCTGTTTATCGGGTCGTTATTCGCTGCTTCGGCGTCAATCCGAACATTGTGACCATGAGCGATCTTCCAGTCATCGGGGCCTTTTGTCATTATCAAGGTGAGCCTAAATTGCCCCTTCGGCACGATGTGACCGTCCGGCGTTGTGTAGGTGTCCTGTGTGCCGGTCCACACGGCGATGGCATGTTCACTGCCGAGCGGACGCGTCTCAATGGAATCCGTCCTCAATCGGCAGTCCTTGAACATGATCTCGTGGAAAATTGCGTGCGCCTTGACGATGGAATCCCTACCGTGCCAGTGCATGCCCACGACATTGACGAACTCTGCATCTTCCCGAAACAGCGTGGTAAGTAGCTTCATGTCGTGGGTATTCCACGCATTTTCAAAGTCCTTCACAGTTTTTCGGATTCCCTCATCGTCCGCTTTGGAAAGTGCTGCGGTAGCGGCTTGAGGCTGCGCTTCCGGCGTTGCCGCTTGGGCAATCGCGAGAGGGACCAAGGCTGAGAATGTGGCTGTCACGAGTAGAGAAACCCAGATGATGGAGGCGGTTTTTTTCATTATATTTTTTGGTTTTCTGCGATTTGCGGATTGATAAATTTTGTGCCTAACAGTTCGTTTACTACCGGAACCGGAGGAAAAGTCCAGCCGCTTTATAGTTCGCACTTTTGAAGGATATTGTGCAGGAAGAGTCAAGAATTTTGTGCAGGGATTTGTCGATATTTAGTAAATTATTGATGGTTTTGCAGAATTTAGCGCTTATAGGCGTCATATCCTGCAATTTTAGGCTTGTCAAAAATCTCCAGAAGTGGAGGAAAGGCGCGGGATTACGAGGGTAAATCCACAGAACGTCATGAAACTGGAAGATCAGATCAGGGCCCGTCTTCGCTGCGCTACGCCGTGGCAAGCCTTGTTCAGAAGTGGCGTTTTGAGAATGCC
>JBGSOI010000216.1:0-19762 GCA_041739215.1 Akkermansiaceae bacterium | reverse complement strand
GCCGCGCGCCGGGCGTGCTGGACTCAATGCTTGGCAGCAGCCGCGGAATTCCGATGCCGCCCTCGAGTCTCGCGATCGGCATTCCCGCCGACGTGCTGCGGCAGCGGCCGGATGTCCGCCTAGCCGGCTATCAGGTGCTTGCCGCCGCGGCGTCCACCCGTGCGACGGAAGCGACCAAATATCCGTCGCTCAGGATTTCCGGCGCGCTGGGCCTGGACACCGCATCCAGCAGCAAGCTATTCGACCCGGAAAGCGCGGCCGCCAGCATTGCCGGAAACATTGCCTCGCCGATCTTCGACGCCGGTCGCATCAAGGCGAACATCGAGGCCGCCCGCGCCAGCGAGGACCAGATCATCCAAACCTATCGGAAGACGGTGCTCACCGCGCTTTCCGAGACCGAGAACGCGCTGATCGCCTGCCGCCGTTCCGCCGAGCGCCTCGCGACCTTGGAAAAAGCGACGGAGCTCGCCCGCGAGTCCGACGAAGTCGCCCGCCAGCGCTATCAGGCAGGCGAGATTGATTTCCTCGACGTGCTTGATTCCCAGCGCACGCTGTTAAGCTTGGAAGACAATCTGCTTTCCACGCGCACCGACCGCACGACCGCCTACATCCGTCTCTATCAAGCGCTCGGCGGCGGCTGGTCAGCCGGGTCCTGATTTCTCTTTTTCCCCTTATTCTCATTTCGCCATGTCCAAGCCACAGCCTCACGAAGAAGATCTCGCCACCATCGTCGCCAGCGGAGCCTCGCGCCCGGTGCGGAAATGGATATTTATCGTCATCGGTCTCGCCGTGATCGGCGCGCCCGCCTGGTATTTTTACAAGACCAACGGCAAGGACGAACAGAAGGCCGACTATCAGACGCAGGCTTCCAAGACCGGCCGGATCTCGCTGATCGTGACCGCCGCCGGCAACCTTGCCCCTACCAACCAGATCATCGTCGGCAGCGAGCTTTCCGGCACCGCCAAGGAGGTTCTGGTAGATTCCAACGATCAGGTGAAGAAAGGCCAGACGCTCGCCAAGCTCGACACCTCCAAACTCGATCAGCAGACCGAACGCAGCCGTGCCTCGCTGCTCGCCGCCAAGGCCCGCGTCAGCCAGGCCGAGGCGACTCTAGCAGAGAGCAAGGCGTCGCTCGCCCGCCAGGAGGAGCTCCATGATCTCAGCGGCGGCAAAACCCCGTCGCGCGCCGCCATGGAAACGTCGCGCGCCACCGTTGCGCGCTCCGAGGCGGATTTGGGCAGCGCCCAAGCCGCGGTGACCGGGGCGGAGGCGGACGTCAAAGCGTTTGAAAGCGATCTGGCCAAAACCATCATCCGCTCGCCGGTGGATGGCATCGTGCTCGCGCGTTCCATCGAAGTCGGCCAGACCGTCGCCGCGTCCTTCACGGCTCCCACGCTTTTCACCATCGCCGAGGATTTGAAGAAGATGGAATTGTTAGTCAATGTTTCCGAGGCGGACATCGGGCGGATCGAAGTCGGCCAGACCGCCACCTTCACTGTCGATGCTTGGCCCGCGCGCAACTACACCGCCCTGGTCAAGAAAGTGGCATTCGGTGCGGTGGGAACCGGCACCACGTCGTCCAGTTCATCCGCCGCCGCTTCCACCAGCGCCGTGGTCACTTACAGCACCGAACTGGAGGTGACCAATGAGGACCTTTCCCTCCGCCCCGGCATGACCGCCACCGTGGACATCGCTATTGTGGACAAGCCGGAAATCCTGGTCGTGCCCAATGCGGCCCTCCGCTTCGACCCCACCGCCGCCGCCGCCATCGGCAAGCCGGACGCCGCCAAGAGAACCCTCGTTCAGAGCCTTTCACCCGGTGGCGGCAGACGCTGGCGCGGTGCTCCGCCGCCAAAGGCGGGTTCAGCGGGTTCGTCCCCGAAGGTCTGGACGCTCAAGGACGGCGAACCTTCGCAAATCGACGTCACCACCGGCATTACCGACGGCCGCGTCACCGAGATCACCGGCGGCGACCTAACCGAAGGGACTCCGCTCATCATCAGCATCAAGCCACCAAGGACCGAATGAACGCCGAGAAGCTCATCCAGCTCCAAGGCATCACCAAGCGCTATGGCACGGGCGACGCCGCTTTCCTTGCACTCCGCGGGGTGGACGTTACCATCCATCGCGGGGAATTCGTCGCCATCATGGGCCCCAGCGGCTCGGGGAAATCGACATTGATGAATTTGTTAGGCTGCCTCGATACGCCCACCGCGGGTTCGTACAAGTTCAAGGGCATCGCGGTCGAGGGCCTCAATAAAGACCAACGCTCCCTGCTTCGGCGGCACGCGCTGGGATTCATTTTCCAAGGCTTCAACCTGTTAGCCCGCACCTCCGCCCTCGAGAATGTCGAGCTGCCGCTGCTCTATCGGGGATTCACCCGCAAACAACGCCACGAGATGGCCCGCGAGGCGCTGGCCCAGGTCAGCCTGTCGGACAAGGAGCGCAACACGCCGGCCGAGCTCTCCGGAGGTCAGCAGCAGCGCGTCGCCATCGCCCGCGCCATCGTGACCAAACCGGACACGCTTTTCGCCGACGAACCCACCGGCAACCTCGATTCTAAAACCACCGTCGAGATCATGGAACTCCTCCGCAAGCTCAACTCGGACCGTGGAATCTCCATCATCATGGTCACCCATGAGGATGAGGTCGCCGCCTGCGCCCGCCGCATCATCCACGTCCGCGACGGCCTGATCTCCGACGACATCATCACCCGCTAGAATTTCCCGCCATGATTGCCATGTTCTTCAACGCGCTGCTCATCGCCATCCGGGAAATCCGGCGGAACCTGACGCGTTCGTTTCTAACCGTGATCGGCATCGTCATCGGTGTGGCCGCCGTCATCACGATGGTCACCCTCGGCCGCGGAGCCACCGAGATGGTGAAACAGAATATTTCCAAGATGGGCAACAACCTGCTCATCCTCCGCCCGGGCCAGGGCTTTGGGGGAGGCGGTGGATCGCCAATGTTCAGCCTGCAGGACGTGGATGCCATCCGCGACCAGGTGCCCGGCATCGCATCGGTCGCGCCTTTCGTTTCCAACAACGCCCAGGTGGTCTATCAGGAGGAGAGCAAGACCTATGATGTGCAGGGCACCACTTCCAACTATTTCGAGATCGCGAATTGGGAAATCGCCCTGGGCCGGTTCTTCACGGAGCAGGAAATCGACGAATCCGCTCCCGTCTGCGTGATCGGCGAGACCATCCGCAAGGAGCTTTTCGGCGATGGGGTGGATCCCATCGGGAGCAAGATCCGGGTGAAAAACATGACTCTCGAGGTCATCGGTGTCACCACGGTGAAAGGACAGGGCGGTTTCGGCGACGATCTGGACGACAATATGATGACCCCTTACACCACGATTGTCCGCCGTCTCTCCGGGCGCCAGGGTGGCAGGAGTTTCAACCAGGTGATGATCTCCGGCGAACAGGGCTATCCCACATCGAACATCGTGGCGGACGTCGCCGCGCTGATGCGGGAGCGTCGCAAAATCACCGCCAACGAGGATGATAATTTCAACGTCTTCGATTCGAAACAACTCGCCGAGGTGATCAGCTCCAGCACCCAGGTGATGACGTCGCTGTTAGGTGCGGTGGCCGGCGTAAGCCTGCTCGTCGGCGGCATCGGTATCATGAACATCATGCTAGTCTCCGTCACCGAGCGGACGCGCGAGATCGGCATCCGCCTCGCCATCGGCGCGCGGGCGAGGGAGGTGCTGCTCCAGTTCCTGGTCGAGGCCGTGACGCTTTCCTGCATCGGCGGAGTGACGGGCATCGCCCTTGCCTACGCCCTGTGCACGACGCTCGCCGAAGTGGTCGGCGCGCCTTTCCTGTTCGATCCGAAAATCAACATCATCGCCTTCGTCTTCTCCGCCGCCATCGGCATTCTCTTCGGCTTCATGCCCGCCCGCCGCGCCGCCAGCCTTGATCCGATCGACGCCTTGCGGCATGAATAGGTTGATGGTTGATAGAAAGATTCAAAAACGGACCGCGGGATTTATCCCGGCTTTCATTCATTCATTCATCAATCTTCCTCTAACTATCCCAACCATTTGCTATCAGTTCTCTTCTCCATGCGCCTCCTCATCATCGAAGACGACCAGCTTCTCCAGCGCAGCCTCGCCGCGGGCCTGCGTGAGGAGAACTACGCCGTCGATACCGCGGATGATGGGGAGACGGGGCTCTTCAAGGCGAGCGAGTTCGACTATGACTGCATCGTGCTCGACGGGATGCTGCCGGTCTTCGATGGCTGGGAGGTCCTCCGCCGCCTGCGCTCGCTGAAGTCCACTCCGGTGCTCATGCTCACCGCCCGCGACGCCGTTCCGGACCGCGTCCGGGGATTGGATGCCGGTGCGGATGACTATCTGACAAAGCCATTCGACAGCGACGAGCTCCTCGCCCGCATCCGCGCATTGATCCGCCGGAGCTCGGGGCAGGCGTCGAACCTGATAGAAGTCGGCGCGGTGTTGATCGATACCGCCGCCCGGACCGTCAGTCACTTGGGTCAGGACGTATCCCTTACTGCCCGCGAATACGCGCTGGTCGAGTATCTGGCGCTGCACCGAGGCCACGTGGTGAGTCGCAGCGAGCTTTACGAACACCTCTTCGACGAGGATGACGACACACTTTCCAACCTGCTGGACGTCCACGTTTCCAACATCCGCAAAAAGCTCGGCCCCGACTTCATCACCACCCGCAGGGGTCACGGCTATTCGGTCGAATGAACCCACTTTTCCATTCCGTCCGCTGGCGGCTCCAGCTCTGGCACGCGCTCATCCTGATGGGCGTCATCACGGCGCTGTGCATGCTCGCCTATCGCCTGGCGGCGGACGAGCGTCGTGAGCGCTTCGACCGAGAACTGGAGTCATTCGAACGATCCTTTATGAAGAGTTTCTGGGAGATGCCGTTTGAGGGTAAGAAGGATGACCGTCCGCCGAGCACGCGCGAGATTCGAGAGCGGATGCTCAATATCGGCGATGCCTCGAAGTTGCCGCTGGAGCTGCGGAATCTGTTCGATCCGGATGCTTCGGACAGAACCTATCTCGCCTACTGGGATGGCGCAGGGCAGATCCTTTTCCGCTCTGCCAACGCGCCTGAGTGCCTGAAGTTTCCCTCGCAACAACCGAGCGATGAAGCGAGGTTGCGGGGGGAATTCCGTGAAATCATCCATGGCGGTCCGCGCGGCTTCCGCGGCATCGTCGGCCGGAGCACCGCCGCGGATCGGGCTGCGCTCCACCGGCTTGGGTTGCAGATCGCAGGCAGTGGCGCGCTGTTATGGGTCCTCGGCCTGCTAGGCGGTTGGTGGCTGGCCGGCCGCGCGATCCAGCCGATTGAGGCGATCAGCCAGACGGCCTCCAGAATCGCCGGCGGAAAATTGTCCGAGCGCATCGACATCGCGGGTACTGACAACGAACTCACCCGTCTCAGCCAGGTGCTCAACGAAACCTTTGACCGGCTGGCGGCCGGCATCGAGCGGCAGCGCGAGTTCACCGCCGATGCGTCGCACGAGCTCCGCACACCCCTAACAGTCATTCTGTCGGAAACCTCGCGCGGCCTGAAGCGCGAACGTTCGGCGGAAGAATACCGGGAAATCGTTTCCAACTGCAGCCACGCCGCCACCCGCATGCGGACCCTGGTTGAATCACTGTTACTGTTAGCCCGGCAGGATGGCAGTCCGGAGATTCGCCGCGAAGCTGTCGATCTTTCGTCGATCGCCGCCGACTCGATCCGGCTCCTCCAGCCGCTCGCCGATCAGAATGGGATCTGCCTCAAATCGAATTTCCAGACCGCCCGTTGCCACGCCGATCCGCAGGCGCTGTCCATCGTTGCGGGAAACCTGATCTCCAATGCCATCAGTCACCAACCGGGCGGAGGTGAGGCGACGGTTAGTGTTTTCTCCGATGATCACCAGGTCATCCTCGAAGTCGCCGATCTCGGTCCGGGCATTTCCGCCGACCACCTGCCCCGGCTGTTCGACCGTTTCTATCGGGTCGATCCCGCCCGCGGCCCGGCGAGCGGCCACTCCGGCCTCGGCCTCGCAATCGTCCGGGCGATCGTGGAGAATCACCATGGCACCGTCGAAGTCGCGAGCGTTCCCGGCGAGGGCGCGACCTTCCGCGTGACCCTGCCGGCGCTCGGGGCGTGACACGCCGGATGCTTCTGCCATGTTTTTTGGCGTGAGCCCGATCACCATAGCCGCCGTCAAGGAACAAGCCGGGGAAATCCCCATCGTCGCAGCGATCCACGCCCAGCTCCAGTCGCGGGCGGTCCGCACGACCAAAGGCGGCAAGCCGTATTTCGAACTCGTCTTCGCCGACTCAACGGGAAATTTCTCGCTCAAGATCTGGTCGGACTCGCCGATGCACGACGCCGCGGAAAAACTCGCGGACAACACCGTCGTCCGCCTCGAAGCCGAGTGGACGCAGAACCAATACGGCGTGAATCCGAACCACCTCGCGTGGTTCAGTCTCGACGAGAACGCCATCGCGGACTTTCTAGCAGGCGACCCCGAGACCCGGGAGAAACAGGACCGCGACTTCGCGGAAATCCGCCGGCTTTGTGACTCCATCGAAGATCCCCGCCTGCATGATCTGTGCGCCCATTTCCTGCTGACCCTGGGCGACCGCTTCCGCCGGACCGCAGCGGCGAAAAAGAACCACCACGCCCGCCGCGGCGGTCTCGTCGAACACGTCTCCCAGATGATGCGCTCCGCCGAGGCGCTGTGCCCGGTCTATCCGGAGCTCAACCGCGACCTGATGCTTGCCGGCGTCCTGTTCCACGATTGCGGAAAGCTGTGGGAGAATTCCTATCCGGAGGACGGCTTCGCCCAGATCCACAGCATCCACGGGGAAATGTTAGGGCACATCCCGCTTGGCATCGAACTGGTCAACAAGCTTTGGAACGACCTGCTTGATACCGATGAAGCCGTGGATTGGAAAGCGCTCAAGCCGTCCACCGAGATGACGCGCCTCCATTTGCTCCATCTGATAGGCAGCCACCACGGCCAATACGAATTCGGCTCGCCCGTCCTCCCCCGCACGCCCGAAGCCATCGCGCTCCACTACATCGACAACGTCGACGCGAAGCTGGAGATGCTCCGCGACGCCTACGCGCAATCCAACGAGATCGCCCCCGGCATTTACGACCGGGTCTTCCCGCTGCCGACGAATCTGGTGAGGCCGCTGGCGAATTTCGTCCCACCGCCGCCGGAAGTGGGTATTCCATCGGGAGACGACGAACCCGCTGACGAGAAATAAGGCGAACGGACCTCCATGCCCTTACTCCGGAATATCTGGAATTGAATCTTCAGACTTCTACTACAACGTTCACTCCTGCCCGCTAAAACCAGCCAACATTTGACCCAATGCACCCCTTCCTCGCTCCCGACTTCCACATCCGCTGGTCCACCCTCATTCCCGAAGCCGTCGAACCGGACATCCGTCACGCGCTCGAACTCGCGAAGTCTAACATTGAGGCGATTTGCTCACAGGATCCCGCCGCGGCGACTTACGAATCCACCTTCCTCGCCTTCGAGAAGGCCAGTGACAGACTCAATGAAGGCTGGGGCCGCCTCAACCACCTTGACTCTGTTAGCGACAATCCCGCCCAGCGCGAGGCACTCGGCAAGATGCTGCCGGAGGTCACGGATTACTACTCGTCGCTCGCCCTGAACGACCGCCTGTGGTCCGTGATCAAGGCGGTGGGTGAAAGCGCGGAGATCAAATCGCTTTCTCCGGTCCAGCAGCGTTTCGTGGATGAAACGCTCGCCGATTTCCGCAACTCCGGTGCCGACCTTCCGGCTGATAGAAAGGAACGCATCGCCGCCATCGAGGCCGAGCTTTCGAAAATCACCAAACAATACTCCGAGCATGTCCTCGACTCCACCAACGCGTGGGAACTCGTCATCACCGACGAGTCAAAGCTCGCCGGTCTGCCGGATTCCGCGAAAGCGGGAGCGGCCGCGAATGCCCGCGCGAAGGGCATCGAGAACGCCTGGCGCTTCACCCTCCAGTTCCCCTCGATGTTCCCGATCATGCAGCACCTGCACGACGATGGGATCCGGCATCAGGTCTGGGAAGCGTCCTCGAAAGTCGGAGCCGTCGGCGAATACGACAACACCGCGCTTGTCTGGCGTATCCTCGAACTCCGCCACGAAAAGGCGGAAATCCTCGGCCACGAACATTTCGCCGATCTGACTCTCCTCCGCCGCATGGCCAAAACCGGTGGCTCGGCCTTGGGCTTCATCGAGAACCTGCATGCCCGCATCCATCCGGAGTTCCTCGCGGAATACAAACAGCTCGCCCAGTACAAGGCCGCAAAATCCGGGCAACCGGTTGGCGAGCTGGAACCATGGGAAGTGGCCTACTGGGCGGAGAAACAACGCCAGGAAAATTACGATTTCGACGAGGAAGCGCTGCGGCCGTATTTCCCGGTCGATGGTGTGATGGCCGGGATGTTTGAAATCGCGTCGCGACTTTTCGGCATCACCATCCGCGAGCTGGAAACCGTTCACATCGAACCCGGGTCGACAGTTTCCTCCGACGCCATCGAAACGTGGCACCCCGAGTGCAAATTTTACGAAATCCACGATTCGAAAACCACCGCCCACCTCGGCTCGTTCTACGCCGATTGGCACCCGCGCGAATCCAAGCGCGGCGGAGCGTGGATGAACTCGCTTCACACCGGCGCCCTCGGCGAGCCCCACCTCGGCCTGATCATCGGCAACATGAGCCCGCCCGTCGACGGCAAGCCGGCGCTTCTAACACACCGTGAGGTGGAAACGATTTTTCACGAGTTCGGCCACCTGCTCCACGGCCTGCTCAGCGAGGTCGCCGTGAAATCGCTGGCGGGAACGAACGTCCCGTGGGATTTTGTCGAGCTGCCCTCGCAGATCATGGAGAACTTCTGTTGGGACCGTGAGTCGCTCGATCTCTTCGCCCGCCATTTCGAAACCGAGGAGCCGATTCCCGAGGATCTTTTTGCGAAAATGATCGCCGCGAAAAACTACCTGAGCGCGTCCGGCTTCATGCGCCAGCTCGCTTTCGCCAAGCTCGACCTCGAACTCCACACCCGTCTAGCCGATTTCCTCGGCAAGGACCTCGATGCCGTGGACCGCGAAATTCTAGCCGATTATCTCGCCCCGCTGAAAACGCCTTCGCCCTCGATGATGCGCCGGTTCGGCCACCTCTTCAGCAGCCCCACCGGTTACGCCGCGGGCTATTATTCCTACAAGTGGGCCGAAGTCCTCGACGCCGACGCCTTCACCCGATTCCAAAAGGAAGGCGTGCTCAACGCCGGGACGGGTGGCGCGTTCCGCGAGCACATCCTCAGCAAGGGCAACTCCGTCCCACCCGACGAACTCTACCGCCGCTTCATGGGCCGCGATCCAGACCAGGAACCGCTACTCATCCGCGCGGGTCTGGCGGAACCGGCGTTGGCGTGAATGACGTATTCTCGTAGATCTTGGGATGCTTCGCGCGGCCCCATTTCGCCTGTGGAATGATTATTTGACGGGAAGCTGGAAAGCTGGAAAGCTGGATTCATGAAGACAACGATTGATCTGCCGGAAGATTTGGTTCGGGAAATGAAGTTCCGCGCGGTCCGCGAAGGACGGAAGCTTCGGGATGTGGCTGAAGAGGTGTTCCGCCGGGGCTTGGCGGCACCGGTTCCGGTTCAGGGTGTGCGGCAGCGGGTCAAATTGCCGATCATTCCGGCCCCTGCGGGAGCCATGCCCTTTGACTTGAGCGGCGAGCGCCTGTTGGAACTTGAAATGCAAGCGGGAAGCCCGGGCGCATGAAGCACCTCTGCGACAGCAATGTATTTCTCGCCCTCTCGGTGGAGCAACATGTCCACCATTCCGTGGCGGCGGCTTGGTTCGGAGCTTTGGCAGGATCGGACACCGCCTTGTTCTGCCGTGCCACCCGGATTTCCTTCCTGCGGCTTCTGACGCAGAAGATCGCTCCCGACTTTGTGCCACTGACCAATCGCGAGGCATGGTCCGCGCTTGACCAATTGATGGCGGACGACGCCACAGGCTTTGAAGTGGAGCCGCAAGGCCTGGACCTCGTCTGGAGACAACTTGCGGATGGCGACGCTCCCTCTCCCAAGCTTTGGATGGACGCTTATCTGGCGGCATTCGCGATCGCGGGTGGTTTGCGAATGGTCACTTTGGACAAGGATTTCCGAAACTTCGAATCCCACGGTCTCGACCTGCTCCTGCTCACTCCTTGATAACCGCGTTTTCTCCAAGTCTGATGATGGCCGAAATTCCCGCCAGTTAACCCACCAGTCTCGGATCCGGCTGAAATTTCCGACCCTCGCCTATCCGGATTTCGGGAAATCTCGGGTGCGCCGGATTGAGCAGGTAATTCCACTCGCCGGGTGTCACCACCGAGGGCACTTCCAGCACGGTTGTCCGCATCGAGCGTAGCCAGGCATCGCCGACGGATTGCGAGGAGGAGTTCGTTTCGTCTTCGTGCCACCGATTGGGAAGCGTCGCCGGGTCAAGCTGTTCCATCAGGTCGCCGGGAATTTCCAACGGGACCCATGAAAACAAGCGGGCGAACGCTTCCGGATCCTCCAGATGCACCAGCACTTCGAGCGTCGCCAACGACAGCGAGGAGGACGTGTAAACCACCGCCATTCCCGGCGAATTCCAACGTCCGCCATTCAGCCGCGCGCCCTCGCCGCTGAAGGCCGATGGGAGGAACTTCGTTTTGCACAGCCGGAACGCGCGGATCATGAGAAAACCCCGTGTTCAATCCGGCCTAACAACGCTTCCACTTCCCGCGCGCCCATTTCCGTGTCACAGCAGCGCAGGGGAGTCAGGCCGCCAAGCGCGCGCTTGGGTTGGGTCATCCAGCGACGGGCGGAATCCTTGTCTTCCAGCACATCCCGCGCCTTTTGCACCACCGACCCGACGCGCAGGAGCCGCTCGGATTCATCCGGTTTGAACCGGTCCGTCCGCCGCGCCAGCGTACGGGTGGGGATACTCAGAATTTCCGCAAGCTCTTCCGTCGAAACTCCGAGGTGGCTCCGGAGGCGCTCAAAAGCCTCGCGCGGAACCCCATGCCTCATGGCTTCCCTGACCTGGGTGAGCGTGCTCCCGGCCGGGGTCGCAGTTCTCACGCCAAGTTGTTGGAGCACGGTCAGCCAGTGGTCGATCACTTCGGTCACAGCGGGCATCGGGCTTGCCCCGTAGACCGCGACTGGAGATTTCAGCCGGGCGCTGAACTTCCCATGAAGATCATCCGAGCCACCCGATAATGTGGTTGGATCTGTCATATGGCACTTAAAATATGCCAACTGGCATAAACTTCAAGCGATTTTTACATTTTGAGTCTCCGCCTTGTCTGAAAAACAAGAGTGTCCAATGATCTCCGGCGGATGCTCAAGGACTTCTCATTTTCCGCGGTGGTTGCGGGATTCGTGGCGGTGTTGGTCGGGTTCACCAGTTCGGTGGCGCTGATTTTCCAAGCGGCCCAGAATCTATCCGCCACATCGGCGCAGACCGCTTCTTGGCTGTGGGCGCTTGGCATCGGGATGGCGGTCACGAGCCTCATTCTGTCGTGGATCTATCGGCAGCCGATCCTGATCGCCTGGTCCACTCCCGGTGCGGCGGTGATCGCCAGTGCCGCCGCCGATGGCCACCTGACGCTGCCACAGGCCACCGGTGCTTTCATGGTCTGCGCCGTGATGATCATGCTCGCGGGCTTCAGCGGGAGTTTCGAGAAAATCATGAACCGCTTGCCGCTGCCGCTGGCGTCAGCGTTGTTAGCCGGGGTGCTTTCCAAGTTCGCGCTGGATGCCTTCGCCGCCACTCCGTCCAACCCGGCGCTGATCCTGCCGATGTTTGCGGCGTATCTGCTAGGCCGGAATTTCTGGCCGCGCTCGAACGTGCCGGTGATATTGGTGCTCGGGGTATTGATCGCGATTTTTCAGGGCCGCTTCAATGCGTCTGCCGTCCCGCTGGAAATCACCAAACCGGTGTGGGTTACTCCGGAGTTTTCCATCAAGACGCTCATCGGTGTTGCGCTGCCTCTTTTCATCGTGACCATGGCCTCACAGAACCTTCCCGGGGTGGCCGTCTTCAAGGCGAATGGCTATCATCCGCCGGTTTCGAAGATCATCGGGTGGTCGGGGATCGCCAATCTAATGGTTGCGCCTTTCGGCGGCTACACTCTCAATCTGGCGGCGATCACAGCCGCGTTCTGCATGGGGCCGGAAGCACATCCGGATCCGGGGAAACGCTACATCGCCGCGATGTCGGCAGGGTTTTTCTACGGGCTGATAGGAGTTTTCGGAGCCACCATCGCCGGGCTCTTCGCCGCGTTTCCGCACGAACTGGTGCTCGCGGTCGCGGGACTTGCCCTGCTTGGGACCATCGCCAGCGGTCTGGCTTCTGCGACCGGAGACGAACGCTATCGGGAGGCGTCCGTCATCAGCTATTTCGTGGTCCTATCAGGGATTTCGTTGGGCGGCATCGGCTCCGCGTTCTGGGGGATTGTTGCGGGGTCGGTGGTCCTGTTAGTTAGGAAACTCGCCCGCGCCCGCGCCTGATCAGCTTCCCAGTTCCTCCATCGCAGCGCGGATCGCGGCCTGCACCTGCGGGTCGCCGTAAAACGGCCCGGCTCCGGGACCGCCGGTGCTGTGGGTTTCGAGCAACACGAGCTCTCCGTTCTTTAGCAGGAAAGACGGGTTCCCGCTGTCGCCGACGACAAGGTTGCGCTGATAGATCGGATTCAATCCGGGAACGTATCCCAACCGGATCACGCTCCCCATCACCGCTTCGATCTGATGGACAGAAAGCGTTCTCGTCTGGTCCGAAGTGATGACCGGCCGGCCGATCTGTGCGTCCGCCAAATTGGCCAAACGATAGTGCTTCACCTCCGGCGGCAGCGGCAGGTTCAACTTCGCCACGGCGATGTCGCCTGCCGCCAGCGGTCTGACTGCGGTGATGTAGCGCTCGTGAGGATTGCCTTTCTTGTCGTGGAACATCACTGCGACGTCCGACGGCCTGATGAAATGGGCGGCCATCACCACGTGGCTTGGGGAAATCAGCGTGGCGGTTCTGGAGTCGTTCCACGAAACGCCGGAGAGATCCAGTTTGGCAGTCCAGTTGTTCCGCCATTTCGATCCGGCTTTCGGCTGATAGTATTGGAACAGCCGGCCCTGTTCAGCCTTATCCGGGAGAAATCCGAGGCCGTCCTGACCGGCGGTGATGACGCTCGGGCCAGTTGCGGGAGCGCAGGCACAGACGAGGAGGGAAATGGAAAAGAGCAACGCGGATTTCATGGATGGAAGAGACTTAGCGGGAGGCTGCTCGGGTGGCAAGTGGGCGTTAGCCTGCCCTTGCGTTGGATGGCGGACGCTGTCTAGGCTTCGCGCATGCCCGCCGAGACCCGCACCCGATTCTTTCAAACCGGCAGCCCCGCCGAACCGGTGAGGCTGCGCGATGGCGGATTGCTGCCGGGAATCACGCTTGCCTACGAGACGTGGGGTGAGCTCAACGCGGAGCGCTCCAACGCGATTTTCCTGTTCCATGCGTTGTCCGGCTCCCATCACGCGGTGGGGCACAACCCTGGCATCGAAGGCGTCGGTGACCTCTGGCAACCGGAGATGCACGACGGTTGGTGGGAGTCGATGATCGGCCCCGGCAAGGCAGTTGATACCGACAAATATTTCGTCATTTGCGCCAACTATCTCGGTGGCTGTTATGGCAGCACCGGACCCGCGTCCGTGAATCCGGACACCGGAAAACCGTGGGGAGCCTCGTTCCCTGCCGTGTCCGCAGCGGATCAGGTGGAAGTGTTCAGTTATTTGCTGGATAGCCTCGAGATCCGGACACTTCACGCGGTGGTCGGACCGTCGGTCGGCGGGCTGGTGGCGATGACATTCGCAACGCGCTTCGCGAGTCGCGTCAAGAACGTCATCGTGATCGCCTCCGGCTTCAAAACCACGGTGCTCAACCGGCTGATTCTTTTCGAACAGATCCTCGCGATCGAGAACGACCCGCATTTCAACGGCGGCGACTACTATGACGGCGATGCTCCGCTTTACGGCCTGGTCCTCGCCCGCATGATTTCCCACAAAACATTTGTCCATCTCGACTCCATCGAGCGCCGTGCGCGGCAGGATGTGGTGCAGCCGGATGACGTGCTCGCCTGGTATCGGGTGCGCGACCAGTTCCAGAGTTATATGCTGCACCAGGGGAAGAAGTTCGTGAAGCGCTTCGACGCTAACACCTATCTCCGGATCATCGACCTGTGGTCGCGCTATGATGCCACCCACGAGGGCGACGCGGAATCTCCAGCAGATTTGTTGGAACGGGCACAACTGGCCGGCCAGCGCTGGCTGGTATTCTCCATCGACTCCGACTTCTGTTTCTATCCGGAAGAACAGGCGGAACTGGTGAGGCATCTGGAGGAGGCCAAGGTCGAAGTCATGCACATCATCGTGCATTCCGACAAGGGCCATGACTCATTCCTGCTGGAGCCGGATCTCTACACCCCGCATATTTCGTGGGTGCTGCGGAAATGATCTGGAATTCCCTATTCGACTTCCTCGGCAACTTCCGCGGTTCCGGCTTGGTTGACCTGGGTTTTCAAAGGGCCGTCCGGCAGGGCGGCGTGCCAAGCCAGGAAGGCCGCCCGGTCCTTCAGTGCGAAATTGTGGGCGATTTCGGCGACCGCATCGGCTGATAGGTTGCTCGATTTCTGGCTGGCCGCCCATTTCGCGGCATCCGCCGCGCCACTTCTTGCCCAGCCGGCAGCCAGCGAACTGGCGGCGGCGTCGCGTTCCACGCCGCTGGCTAGCTGGTCAAGCCACGCGATCCCGGCTTCCGGGGATTGTTGTGCGAAAATCGTGGCCAGTTCCTGTGCGGCGACGGTTCGCTCGGCGCCTGCGGACAAATTGGCCAGCAGCCATTGCGAGCTGCCTTCGAGGTCCATCGTCGCCCAGTTCGCGAGCGTGTTGGCAAATTGGGAGGAGTCGCTGTTAGCCCGGCTGGAGGCCAGGCTTGCCTCGACCGCGCTTTCGGGATCGCTCTTTGCCCAACCGGCGAGGGCGGCGCGGCGCAAGTCGGCGGTTAGGTCGCCCGCGCCGGGGTTGGCGTCGAGGAATGCCAGTGCGGCGGCGGGTTCGTTGGATGCCCAGGCGAAGAAGATGTGTTCCACGGCCCCGTCCCGCTCGCGGGTCGATGGGAGCCCGAGGAACCAGGTGGCGGCCTCGCGGCCGTTTTCGTTAGCCCAGTTCTCCGCGATGCCAATGAGGGTGTTGTTCAAATCATTTCCGGATAGATTCGCGGTCGCCCAATCGGCGGCTCCTTTCGCGTCAATGTCGGAGAACTGGTTCAACGCCATCCGGATGATCTCGTCGCGCCTTTCGGTCGGTGGTTGGCTGGCCAGCCAGTCGAGGGCATCCGTCGGGTTTTTCGCCACCCAGGATTCGAGGTTCTGCAGAGCCAGCTTGAAGCGGGCGAGCGGATTCGATTCGCGGTCCAATGCGGCACGGAGCTGCTTGGGATCGAGGGATTCCGCGACAATTCGTTTTCCCGCGGGAGATCCTGCGACGCTGCCAAATTGTTCCTCCGCCGTGGTTGGAGGTGGTGCCGGAGCTGACTGTTTCCCGATGAAATACCCGCCGATCCCGCAGCCGAGGGCAAGGGCGAGGGTTCCGATAGTCCGGGGGAGTTGTTGCATGGCTGTGGAATCCGGCCGGGAACCGGATCGCGGCCGGATCTAACGACTCAGAGGCGGGCTTTCCTCGTGAATGCAAGGGCATCCCGGAACTTCCAGCCCTTGCGGGTATATTCCCAGATGTTGAGCTCGGGAAACTTGGAAGCATCGAGAGAGACGGCGAAACCATCCACATGGAAGTTTTTCTTCGAGGTGCCGCCATTGAGTGGAGTTGTGCCAATGGTCATCAGGACAATCCCGCGGGTGGCGCCGTAGTAGGGCAGGGCCCAGAATTCAAAGCTCAGGCTTCCCGACTTGTTGTTAGAGCGGTTGGTGAGGAAATCCATGCCGATCTCCGTTTTGCGGTAGTAGTCGCTTTGAAGGTATTTGATCCTGCCCGTTTGCTTCTTGCCGCCGTTTCCGTAGAACCGCTCATAGTTGCTGCGGCTGTAATATCCGTAGCCGTCCAGAGTGACGACGGTGGCTTCTGCTTTGGGTGCCGACACCGCGAGGGTGCAAAGTGCCGCGGCGGCGGCGGTCAGTTGTTGGATCTTTGATTTCATAATCTTGTCGAAGGTAGTCGCTTCGACGGGATTCGCATCCGAATATTCAGGATAATCTCACCCGCGGCGGATTGGCTAGAATTGATGGCGACCATAGTGCAGCCCGAGTTTGTCGAGCTCGGAGTAAACTTTCCGCAGCCAGACCTTGACCCGCTGGCGGTCGAGGATGCCGAGGAGCTGGCTGCCGTCGTCAGCGGCGTTGATCGCGGCCCAAAAGCTGGAGTTCGAGTGATCCACCTGGCGCATCGAGCCTTCGTGGAGTTTCGGCAGCTCGATGATTTTCGCGCCGAGTTCCTGCGCCTTGAGTTTCTGCGGCGAGGCATGGAAGGCGTCGAACCGGGCGCCGCGGCCGTGGTTGAGGACGATGACGTAGCGGGTTTCCGTTTTGAAGTCGTCGAGCAGGCGGCCTAACATCTCCAGCGAGTCCTTGCCGTCGTCGAGAATGTGCCAGCAATTCACGATCACTCCGGCCTCGCGGAAAAGTTCAAGCACGCCGGTGTCGTCCATCCATCCGCGCAGCGACGTGCTGCTCTGGGCGGCGAGGTCCACCAAGACCTGCACGCCATCGCCCCGCAGCGCGGCTTCGGCGAGGTGGTCGAGGCTTTGGAAATTCTCAAGTTCCACATGCTCGGTGAAGCCTTGGTAAAAGCGCATGAACGAGCCATGCGAGCGGTCCGAATCGAATCCCTGGAACGGGATGTTCCGGTCGATGCAATACTGCGCGAAAACGCGCGACATCACGGATTTTCCCACTCCGCCCTTTTCCCCGCCGATCAAATGCACTTGGTTCATCGGCGCGGAGGTAACAGGTTCCACGGCCAAGGCAATCACTGATGTCGGACTTTCACGCGCCATCGGAATTTCCATCACCGGCATTTCTTCGGCCGGAGAATCGATGGATTCGGGGGCTGCGTCGGATGACGGAACCGGCGCGGCCGCCGGGATTTTCGGAGGAGTTTTGTATTCAAAGGGTTGCGCGATCCCCAACGGCAGAGGAATGCCCGCCGGCTGTGGAACGATGGCGGGCATGAAAGCCGGCTTCGGGGAAAAGCATTGGGTTTGCTGCCGGTATAGGGGTTTTCGATAGTATCGCAAGGTGCCTCTGGGGTTGATTCTGTATGGAAAATCCGGCCCTCTGCGAGTGCCGCAGTGGGTCGGCCTTCACCGTCCCACAGGCGCGGCGGGCGATCAAGCCTGCCACCGATGGAATTGGCGATCAGTAGTCGGCGACCGGACTGGCTGCCCCGCCGACCGCCGTTTCCGGAATCTCCGCCGCCAGCTTGGCGAGCGAGGCGCAGGTTTGCTGCCACTTTTTCTCGGACCACGTGGGTGGCGGGTGCTGCTTGCGGCGGAATCTCTCCACCCGGTCGCGGGCTTCCTCGGTCATCCAGTGCGGCAATTGCGCGATGGCCGTGGCGGCGATTTCCGCGGTTTCCGTGCGGTGGCAAATCAGCGCCAGATCGTTGCCCGCCTCGATGGCGAGCTTCACGTCCTGGCCACGGCCGTAGCGGTTGGTGATCGCGCCCATATCGAGGTCATCGGTCAGGACGAGGTGGCGGTCGAAGCCGAGCTGGTCCCGGAGAAACCGCCGGATGATCCGTGGCGAGAGCGAGGCGGGGAAGTCCGGGTCGATGTTAGGAAACTCGACGTGCGCGAGCATGATCGCATCCAGCTCCGGCATGAGCGCGGTGTAGGGAATCACATCCTCCCTCAGCAACTCGGCAAGCGTGGCGGGTGAAGATGGCAGATCGTGGTGCGGATCTGATAGGGCGCGGCCACCAGCGGGGAAATGTTTGGCGCAGCCGGCGATCGAACGTTTGCGCAGCCAGCGGTTCCAATGGCCGGCATAGTCGATCACACGCTGAGGATCGCGTCCCCAGCAACGGCCGCGAAGGGCGTTTGATTGGTCCGGGAAATGATCGAGATCGAGCACCGGGGCGAAGTTCAGATTAAATCCTAACAGCCGCAGCAGATCGCCGGTGAATGCCCCGGCATCGGCGATTTTTCCCAGGTCCTTGCGCGCGGCGAGTGCCGGTGCGGAAGGCGCGGCGGGGGCAATTCCCTTGGTGCGTGTGACGCGGCCGCCTTCCTGATCGATCGCGATGATGGGAAGATCGATGGCAAGATCGCGAAGGTCGTCAGTGAGTTTCCGCGTCTGTGTGGGCGATGTGATGTTTCTCGTGAACAGGATGTATCCCGCAGGCTGGATCTTGCGGAACAAGGCGGCTTCCTCCGGTGTGAGTTCCGGGCCGGAGATTCCTAACAGAAGTAGCGAGCCGTCCATCATGGCAGTGGTCGGAAGGCGGTGGGTGGGAGTTGGAACCAAGCATGGCAAAACGCGAGTGAGCGAGGCTGGAGGCTGCGGATGGAGGTGATGATTTCCGAGAGGCCGGGCTTTCCGTAGTGTGCGACAAGCGCCTGCCAATCGGACCAGCGGCCATATTCCAGAACCCGTTTCGCGAGCCAGGTGGCGTGCCTTTCAGGATCGATCATGGAGCGATCCACGTCCCAAAAGAGATGTTCGGACAAGGCTGGCACGAGCCGACTCTAGCAGCTGGGACGGTGAACGGAAGAGGATTTCTCCCATCGCCGCACACCCCGTCACTTCCGCCAAATCCACTGCCTGCGGGTAGCTTGTGCATTCGGCACCAATTCTGAGATTCACACCATGCTCGCGCTCACAATCCTTGAGGAATCCACGTTTCTTCCCGTCTGAGGAGAAGATCCGGGATGCCGATGATCGGAGGCAGCCCAGGCGCGAGATCCATGAAAAACGGCTCCTCCATTGAGATCACCTCATGATCCTCCCAGCGATGCTTCCTCAACAGCTCGATGGCGATGTGCAATACCCCGCGGCTTCAATTAAGGCCTGCATTGAGGCATGAAGTAAATCCGCTGCCAGTTCCGTCGTGTTTCGGCTCATAAGAAGATGAACGCGTTTTTTCACAACGCAGGGCATGGATGGATTTCAGCAAGGGCGGATTTCAGGGATATCTTGGCAGTTTGCTGGTCGTGGTGAGACTGTAGGTTCAGCCACACATCGGCGGGCCAGCCGAAGTAGCGTTCGAGGCGCAGGGCGGTGTCCACGGTGAGGGAGCGCTTGCCTTTCACGATCTCATTGATGCGCCGGGGCGGGACACCAATGTCCTTGGCGACGCGGTATTCCGAGAGACCAAGGGGAATCAGGAAATCCTCGCGGAGTTTCGGCCAGAAGATGTCATGAAAGTCCCGGCTGTCAGGAGGGAAGCCGATGACTTGCCACCGGGGGTGCTGGCGAAAGGCCTGGCAGACATCGGTGGCGGCGGCCGGCGAGAGGGGCTTGGCGAGCACGGCGGGGTTCCGCAGCAGCACATAAAGTTCGAGCAGGATGAATTCACCGATCGCGACATCCTGGCGATCCTGGAGGGATTCCAGAAATGCCGCCGCCCTTGGGTGATTGGGGTTCCGGATTTCGACGGCAGGCAAAAGGATGTTGGTATCCAGCGAGATCATCGGTCGGGCAGGCTGCGCTTGCTCTCGTCGTCCGCCG
>JBGSOI010000178.1:0-19002 GCA_041739215.1 Akkermansiaceae bacterium | reverse complement strand
GCCGCCACCACCACCCCCCCGGCCACTGCCACGCCCGCCCCCGCGGCCCTCGGCGATGGGTGTCGTCTCGATGAAAACTGCGAGGATCGCCACGATGGCTGTCACGAATGCGAATTTCGAGCGCATGGCTTTATTCTCCTTTCACACGACGGATTTCAATGCGTCCGATGCCCGGCTGCGGATCGCCGTCGAGCGTGCGGTTTCCGGACTCCCAGTAGAAGCGGTCGTCCGCGACTTTGGTGATCGTCTGGTCGGCGCTGGTGCGGCTGCCGTCGGCAGCGTAACCGGTTTCCCGAACCAGCCAGCGTTGGCCCTCGGAGGTCCAGAGGCCGCTCGATTGCCCGCCTTGGTCGTCGAAGGTCCAGGAGCGGATGGCTCCCTCGACGGGGTCCCAGCCGATGATCTGCCAGCCCTCGAGCACCGGATCGTCGCCGCGCTTCACCATGACGTTGCGGGTGATGAAATTGCCACCGCGAGCCCACTGGTAGTGGCTGAGAACGATGACGCCCGCATCCTTGTCGGCCTCCTCCCAATCACCTATCAGCCAGGAGAGTCCCGCCAACCGGTCGCTCGCGCTGATTTCCGGTATCGGGGTTTCGATCAGTTGGCTGATCCGCCACTTGCCGTCCTTTTTGACGTGGACGGCGGTGTAGAGCGCCCCGGTTTCGTCGCCGGATTTGGAAACCACGGTGGTCGAGCCTTTCTCGACGACGACCTCGGGGGTGAGCGGCTTGACGGAATCCACGTTGATGGAGATTTTCGCCCCCTTGTTGGCTTGGAAAGCCTCGCGCAGGCAGGATTTGATGGCGGCGTTTCCTGTAAAAGTCCGGCCGTCGTCGGACGTGTATTCGGCGTCTTCGGCGTAAAATGCCGCGAGGGCATCGATATCGGCCTTGGCGTAGGCTTCCTCGTAAGCGCGGTCGTTGGCGAGTACGGCCGCCATCTCGGGCGACATCGCGGAGGGCTTGTTTTCCGAGTCCTGGCCCGGGCTGGATCCGAAGGGCAACAGAGCGATCAATGCGGCGGTGAACAAGGTTTTCATATCTATCAGGGTGGGTTGGGAGAATCCGGATGAACGATCCGTGTGCATATTCACACAGGCGTTCCGTTCTTACCATCGGACCAAAGTCCTACGACCCGTCCACTATGACCTTGACCCGCCCGCTGGTTCCAGCGGACTCTATCTTAACAACTCCGGCGAACGATGAACGTGGCATTTTGCAACCCTCCCCCGCCCCAACCGCCAACGGCCCTGGATGATTTGGTGTGTGTGGTCGATGACGACGAAGCCGTGCGGTGCTGTCTCGAGCGGTTGTTCCGATCCGCGCGGTTCCCGGTCGCCACTTTCGCCTCCGCCAGCGACTTTCTCGGGCGCAAGGCGAATTCAGGGCCGGTGTGCCTCGTCACCGACGTCCGGATGCCCGGACTCGGCGGGCTCGAGCTCCAGGGATTGCTGGCGGACCGCGACGAGCAAGTGGTATTTCTAACCGGGCACGGCGATGTGCCGATGTGTGCGAAAGCGATGAAGGCGGGCGCGGTGGACTTCCTCACCAAGCCGGTCGATGACGAGATCCTGCTGGCGGCCGTCACCCGGGCGCTCGAGCGAGCCCGCGAAATCGGAAAAACCCGCGCCGAACGGACCGCCGCCCGCGCGATGATCGAAGCCCTTACCCCCCGCGAACTCGACGTGATGCGGTGTGTGGTCGCGGGACTGCTGAACAAACAGATCGCCGCCGAACTCGGAATCGCGGAAAAGACGGTGAAAATCCACCGTGGCCGCGTCATGCGGAAAACCCACAGCATTTCGGTGCCGGACCTGCTGCGGCTCACCCTAACGGCGGGCGGCGTGGAAAAACCCGCGCCACCGCAGCCCGGCGGATGAAACAAGCGGAGGAAATCGCAGCCAGCGGGACCTGCGGCGACTGCCAGGTGCCTCACGACCTGGCATCCGCCTTGCGCCTGCAGCGGCTGTTAGCGGAAATTTCCTCATGCTTCGTCACCCGCCCGCCCGGGCAGGTGGATGAGACCATCGAGGAAAACCAGCGCCTGATTTGTGAGGCGCTCGGCGTGGATCGCGCGACGCTCTGGCAGTCCACTGAAGATGGGATGGGGATGGCGCTCACTCACTTCTGGCAGCGGCCCGGCTGCGTTCCGCTGCGCCGGAATTTCGTGACGCGCGGCAATCTGCCGTGGGCCCACGCCATGCTGGATCAGGGGAAATCCTTCCATGTGTCACGGCTTGACGATCTGCCATCGGAGGCCGCCCGGGACCGGGAAGTCATGCGGCTCCACGGCACCAAATCCAATGCGACCTTTCCCCTGGTCGCCGATGGCAAGGTGATCGGCGCGCTCGCGTTCGCCACGATCACCCGGGAGCGCCACTGGTTGGAGGATGAGATAGCGAGCCTGGAACTGGTCGCCCAGATTTTCGGCCATGTGATCTGCCGCCACCGGGCGGAAAAGCGGGTCGAACAACTGCGCGCCGAGATCCAACGCTCCGCGCGCGCTTCGGTGCTTGGCGAGATCGCCGCCGAGCTCGCTCATGAAATCAACCAACCGCTCTCCACCATCCTCGGCAACGCCCAGGCGGCGCGGCGTTTCATCCGTCAAGGCGAGGCCAAGCCCGAGGAAATCCTCGCGATCCTCGACGACATCATCCGCGACGACAAACGGGCCGGCGAAGTGATCCGCAGCCTGCGGGCCCTGCTGGAGGATTCCCCGATGCCGCGCGAACCGCAGTCGCTCAACGAGCTGCTAACCGAGGTCGGCGCGTTTCTCGGCAAGGAACTGGCGACCGCGGGAATCGAATTGCAGCTGGATCTGGCTCCCTCGCTGCCCCGGGTCAAGGTGGCCCGGGTGGAGGTCCAGCAACTTCTCCACAATCTCATCCTCAACGCCGCCCACGCCATGGACAGGACGCCTCCGGAGCACCGCCGGATTGTGATTCAAACGAGTGCTTGCGGCTTCTCCGCAAACGTCCGGGTGAGGGACCACGGCTGCGGCATTTCCCCCGAACACCTGGACCGGATCTTCGAGCCATTCCACACCTCCCGATCCGATGGACTGGGCATGGGGCTGGCGATCTGCCGGCGGATCGTGGAAGCCCACGGCGGTAGTCTCCAGGCTTGCAACGCCGAAGCCATGGGCGCGGAGTTCACTTTTTCCCTGCCACTTGACGGCGGGTCCCGGTAACGGCGCTGAGACCAGCGGATGCGTTAGGCACCTAGGACTTAAGTCCAATGGCTACCGGAGCTTTGCCGCTTGTCCGGCTAACGGAGAAATCCAAACCTCACCTTCGCCATGCCATTCATGAACCGTTGTCTCCCGCTGCTTCCCGGCGTTTTCGCCTTCGGCCTGACCGTCGCCCAGGTCCGCGCGGATGTCCGTTTCGGGCCGGTGCTCGCGGGCGCCGGCCAAAGCGTCCGCCTCGTCAGCCGCTCCACCACCATCGGTGGCACCATCAAATTGGAAAAAGCCGGCAGCGTCAGCAACGGCACGATTCTATATTCCCGTGAGCGCGACCTCACCTGGACGTTCCGCAATCCCGCGGCGGACGGCAGCCTGCGCGGCATGGTCACCGTCGCCAGAATCAACACTTTTTCCACCACCACCATCGATGGCAAAACCGAAAAGTCCGACGAGGCTAGCCCGTTGAACGGCAAAATGTTTGCGATGAGCAAGGCCGTCAAAGGGGACTGGAAGTTCGAGTTGGACGGCTCGGTGCCGTTGCGGGAAATCGACCACGAGATTGCCGAGCTCACGTTGTATCTGAAGCGCACATGGTATCCGCACCGCACCGTGAAAGCGGGCGAGTCGTGGGAGTTCGATCCCGCATGGATCCGCATGCTGATCGAACGGGATCTCAGGCACGCGCAGACCATCGGCACCATGAACCTGCGCCAGGTCCGCCATTCGGCCGGCGGGGACAGCGCCATCATCGACGTCTCCGTGCGCAGCACCGGTGGCGATTTCCGTCCCGATGGCACCGAGGCCTCCGCCCAGATCGAACTCAGCGGCCAGGTCGTCGTGAACTTGAAGACGATGCTGGATGAATCGCTGGAACTGAAAGGCACGGTGATCTCCCGCACCGGATCGCCCGGGAATTTCAAGACCGTCACCCTGCCGGTGCAGCTGGAAGTTACCAAGACCCTCGTCAACAATTGAGCCGGGTAACCGGCAGGTAAGACTTAGGTCCGATGGTTCCGTAACGGGTGGCGTGATAGATCTCTGGAACGGCTGGAGCCAACTCGCTTTTGGCGAGCGCGATCCGCAGCCATGCGATCCATGTTAGAACCCAACCCGCCACTCCCATGATCAAACCCAAACTTCTCAAGCAATTCCTCGTCGAACCCGGCAGCGAGGTGAACCTCAAGGACTACGCCACTGACTGGACCGAAACCGACGAGGCGAAGGAGCTCGGCAAGGACGCGATCAAGGAGCGCGCTGCGGAGATCCTCGAGGAGAATCGCAAGCATCTCGACGCCGCGCAGGAACTGTTATACGCGAGCGACACCCATTCAGTGCTGCTGATTTTCCAGGCGATGGATGCGGCGGGCAAGGATGGGACGATCCGCCACGTGATGTCCGGCGTGAATCCGCAAGGGTGCCAGGTTTTCAGTTTCAAGAAGCCCTCCACCGAGGAGCTCGATCACAATTTCCTCTGGCGCTACATGAAGTCCCTGCCAGAGCGCGGCCGCATCGGCATCTTCAACCGTTCGTATTACGAGGACGTGCTCGTCGTGAAGGTCCACCCGGAATGGTTAGGACCCGGCCAGCCGGCGAAGCCGGACGAAAAGTTCTGGGAGAAACGCTACGAGGACATCAACAACTTCGAGAAGCATCTTTCCCGCAACGGCACGCTGGTGCTCAAATTCTTTCTCCACCTTTCGAAGGATGAGCAGAAGAAGCGCTTTCTCGAGCGCCTCACCAATTCGGAAAAGCACTGGAAGTTTTCCGAAGCGGATCTCGCCGAGCGCGAACACTGGAAGGACTATCAGAAGGCATTCGCCGAGGCGATCAGCGCCACCAGCACCAAGCGGGCGCCGTGGTACATCATCCCCGCCGACCGCAAATACGTCGCTCGCGCGCTGGTGGCTGACATCGTAACCAACGCCATTCAGGATCTGGGCCTGGAATACCCGAAGGTTTCGGCCGAGCAGATGGCCAAGCTCGCCGCCGCGCGGGCACGGCTTGAGGGCAACGCGAAGGAAGATGGGAACGGAGCGTGACGCGGAACTAACCAGCCGATCATCGCCATGAACCGCCGCATCCCAACCCGGCTGGCGGGTTTTGTTCCCGCCATCGGCTGGTTGCGCGACTATCAGACAAGCTGGTTCCGGGGTGACATCGTTGCCGGCATCACCCTGGCGGCCTATCTGATGCCCGCCGGCATCGGCGACGCCTCGCTGGCGGGCCTCCCAGCCGAGGCCGGGCTTTATGCCTGCTTGTTTTCCGGCCTCGTTTTCTGGCTCTTCACCAGCTCGCGGCAAACGACGGTCACGGTCACCTCGGCGATCTCGCTGCTCGTCGGCTCCACGCTCGGTCCCATCGCCGGGGGCGATCCGGTGCGTTACGCCGCGATGGCCTCCGCCACCGCCTTGATGGTCGCCGCTCTCGCGCTGCTGGCGCGCTTGTTCCGCGGGGGAGCGATCGTGAACTTCATTTCCGAGTCAGTCCTGATAGGATTCAAGTGCGGCGTCGCGCTCTATCTGGCCAGTTCGCAGCTGCCGAAACTCTGCGGGATCAAGGGCGGTCACGGTGATTTCTGGGAGAAATCCGCCACGTTCCTCCGGCATGTCGGGGAAACCAACACCGCGTCGCTGGTGATGGGAATCATCGCGCTGGCCGTGCTGTTTCTAGGAAAACAATTCCTCCCCCGCATCCCCTGGGCCTTGGTCGTGGTGATCGCCGGGTTACTGTTAGGAGCCAATCTGGATCTCGCGGCGCACGGGGTGAAAATGCTCGGCGAGGTGCCGCAGGGCTTGCCGGACTTCGGCATCCAAGGGCTGGGCCGGAGTGATCTGAACGCCCTGCTGCCGCTGGCCATGGCGTGCTTCCTGCTAGGCGCGGTGGAAACCGCGGCGATCGGCCGGATGTTCGCCCGCAAGCACGAATACCGGCTCGACAGCAACCAGGAGTTCCTCGCCCTCGCCGGAGCGAATCTGGCAGCCGGCCTCGGCCAGGGATTTCCCACCAGCGGCGGCATGTCGCAATCCCTCGTCAACGAATCCAGCGGTGCGCGCACGCCGCTCTCGGGCTTCATTGCCTCGATCCTGATCCTGCTGGTGATCCTGTTCCTATCAGGAATGCTGGAATACCTGCCCCAGCCGGTGCTCGCGGCGATCGTGCTTGTCGCCGTCACCGGGCTGTTCAATCTATCAGCCCTCAAGCGCATGTGGGAGTTCAGCCGCGGGGATTTCACCGTCGCCGTCGCCGCCCTGCTCGGGGTGCTCGGTTCAGGCCTGCTGATGGGCGTGCTGATCGGTGCCGTGCTCTCGATCATCCTCCTGCTCCACCGCGCGATGCAGCCGCACACCACCGAACTCGGCCGCGTGCCGGGCACCGACCATTTCGCCGACCGCATCCGCCATCCCAAAAACGAGCGCGTGCCCGGTGTCTTCGTTTTCCGCTGCGACGGAGGGATTTTCTACTTCAACGCCGAACACGTCGGCGATCGCTTCCAGGAATTGTTAGGCGGGCGCGATGATGAGGTGAAACTCGCCGTGTTCTTCCTGGGAACCGTCCCGATGATCGACATGGCCGGCGTCGAATTCCTAACGGATCTGCAGGAAACGCTTCACAAGCACGGCATCGAACTGCGCCTCGCCGAAGCCCGCAGCACGGTCCGCGAAGCACTGCGCCGCGGCGGCTTCGAGCAGCGCTACGGCCCGGTCGAAGCTGACCAGACAGTCGCCACCATTCTCAGCAAAACCACCATCCAACACCGACCGCCAACCACCTGAAAACCATGATCAGAACCTCATTCCGCCTCCTGACCGTCATAGCCGCCCTCGGACTCGTCTCCTGCTCGACGGGTATCGAGACGCCGAAGGGCACCCGCAAGAGCTACACCTCCGCGCGCATCACCGTGCGCGACCCGGCCGCCCCCGCCATCACGGATGCCACCGAAAAGCAGGTCCACGGCATGATCCAGAGGTCCATCGCGAGACAGTTCACCTCGAAGGGCATGACCTATGGCAGCGGCGACGCGGAGCTCGTCGTCGCCTATATGGTGATCTATCAGGAGCCTGGCATGACCGCCACCTATGATCAATATTTCGGTTACGGCCGCGATTCCGGCGCAGTCACGGACCTTGCCCACACCCGTGGCGCGCTGGAGAACCAGCGCCCGGATTATTTCCGCCAGGCGGGCATCGTCATCGATGTGATCGACAGTAACACCCACAAGCTCGTCTATCGGAACATCGCCAAGGGCGACGTCATCAAGGGTGCCTCCGCCGAAACGCGTGCCGCCCGGATCGACGCCGCGGTCGGAGAAGCGCTGCAACCGTTTTTCGGCAAAAGCTGAGATCCACCACTGATAGATAGCACTGGATTTCCACCGCCCGAATGGACGGGGGGTGACGGGATGAGAAGGACGGAATCCACCCGTGCAAAAACACTCATCCCCGGAAAATCCTGCTCGCCCCGATCCTAAAACCGCTGCTAGCCTCCGCCCGGATGGCAAAGAAAAGTCATCCCCCAGGGCCAGCGAGTCCCTATTTTTCCGAATCCTGATTCCCATGCGACCGATTTTCATTTTGCCAAGTGTGATCCTGATCAGCTCCTGCGTGCTCGGACCGGAACCGGGAACTCCGGATGTCGCCATCCCATCGTCCTTCCGCAGTGACACCGCGCCTCACGGCGCGTCGTTCGGCGACAAGTCATGGCGCAAGGTTTTCTCCGACGCCACCTTGAGGAACCTGATTGCGCGCGCGTTGCAAAACAATCCGGACCTCGTCGCCGCCACCTTCCGGATCGAAGAAGCCCGCGCGCTTGCAGGAGCTTCCAGGGCCAATTGGTTTCCCACCCTCGATGGCAATGCCGCGGCCACCGCCAACTACGGTTCGCGCAATGCCGGGACCCTCGGCGACCGCAGTTCCGAATCCTACAATCTGACCGGACTCCTCAGTTGGGAGCTCGACCTCTGGGGCGGCATCGCCCGCGACAACCAAGCCGCCCGCGCCCGACTGCTGGCATCCGAATACCAGCGTGACGCCGTCCAGACCTCGCTCGTCGCCGCCGTCGCCCTCAGCTACATCGACCTTCAGAACCTCGATGAACGCCTCGCCATTGCCCGCCGCACCGCAGCAAGCCGCAGGGGCTCGCTCGACCTCGTCACCGCCCGCAGGGACGGTGGGGTCAGCTCGGATCTCGAAGTCGGCCAGTCCGCGGCTTTGCTCTCGCAGGCGCAACTGCTGATTCCTGCTACTGAAAGGGCCATCGCGGAGAAGGAAAATGAAATCAAGGCGCTGCTCGGCGAGTATCCCGGCAGCATCATTCGCGGGGGCTCGCTCGACAAGCTCGACTCCGCATTCCGCATCTCCGCCGGTCTTCCCTCCTCGCTCTTGGCACGCCGCCCGGACATCGCCGCGGCCGATCAATCATTCCAAGCCGCCACCGCAGACATCGGCGTGGCCGAGGCCTTGCGCTTTCCCTCCCTATCGCTCACCGGCCAAGGCGGCCTGATCAGCACGGACCTCGGCAAACTCCTCCAAGGCAACTCGGCCGCCTACTCCATCGGCCCGCAACTCACCGGCCCGATCTTCGACGCCGGCCGCTCCGGTTACCGGGTGAAAGCCGCCCAGGCAAGTGCCCGGATCGCCCTTGCCGCCTACGAGAGGTCGGTGCAGCAGGCCTTCCGGGAAATCGCGGATTCACTCGTCGCCTACCAGAAAACCGGCGAGATCATCGCCGAGGGCACCCGGTTGGTGAACTCCCAGAAGAGCGTTTCCTCCATCGCGCTGGACCGATTCCAAGGTGGCGCTTCCAGCTATCTGGAAGTGCTTGACGCCGAGCGCGAGCTCTTCAGCAGCGAGCTCGACCTCGCCGATTCCCGCAGCAATCGTCTGCGCGCCGTCGTGCAAGCCTATCGCGCCCTCGGGGGTGGTTGGAAGTAAGGCCCAAACATCACGCTCATGCACCTCCCCATTCTCTACATCAAACGCGGTTGCCCATGGTGCGACGAAGTCGTCGAGTACCTCGATAAAATGAAGATCGAAGTGCAGATTTTCAATGTTTCGGGCGACCGCGAGGCGATGCAGGAAATGGTCGAACTCTCCGGCCAATCCAAGGCTCCCACTCTCGACTGGCACGGCCAGGTCCTAGCCGACTTCGGGGTCGATGAACTCGTTCCGTTTCTCAAGAAAAACGGGGTGGGCTGAGCCATGAAAGCCCGGTTTTTCCCACTTCTCGGCCTGTTGCTGGTTTCCTGTGACAAACCGAAGAAAACCGCAACCGAGCCGCCGACTCAAATCACCGCCCCTCGCGTCACCAAATCCGACCGGCCCGCTGCGGATGACCTGCCGAAATCGCGGTATCAATTGCAGGCTGCATTTAAAAAGGCCGAGAAGCTGGCTTCACCGGAAGAAAAGAACCGGGCGTTCGCGGAGGCGATTTGGGACGCTTGGGAACTCGAACCCGAACTGGCGCGCGAAGGGCTGCAAAAACTAACCACCGGAAGTGAGGAAAAAAGCCGGCTGATCCAACATTTCGCGATGCGGCTGGCCGAACAAAACGTCGATGAAGCAGTCAAGTGGGCGGAGGGTTTGGAAACCGAGGAGGAAAAGTCTCAAGCGTTTGGGAAGATCGCCTTGGTATTGTCGGCCGATGATCCGGAGCGCGCCGCACATTTGCTCTCGGACTCAGGAGTCGCCGGACGCGACTTCGACGTGGCGGTGGTGCAAGTCGTCCAGCGTTGGGCGGCTCAATCGTCGGCGGACGCCGCCGCGTGGGTGGTTCTATTTGATCCGGGAGCCGCCCGCAGCGCCGGATTGAAGGAAACACTGGCCGTTTGGGCGAGAAGTGACGCGCAGGCCGCTTTCTCATGGATCGCGGGGATTCAAGACGAGCAGATTCGCGAGGAAGCGTTGACGGGAATGGTCGAGAGCATTCACGAGCAGCCGGAAACTTCCCAAAAAGAGCTGCTGGAACTCGCGACCCCGGAAATGCGGACCCGGCTGGAAAAGCTCGAGGCCGAAGCCGCCGGAAACTGAATTTACGACAGACGGCCCAGTTCGCGGGCGACGAGCATCAAGGTCTCGCGCACACCCGGAGCGAATGCACCGTCGGTCTGTACCGCGAGCATCACGGATCCCTCGCGGATGAATTCCAGCGGCACATTGCCGGACATCAGTTTCAAGCTGCCGCTGCCGAAGCCCAGGTTGGGCAGCAACTGCTTCAGCGACTCGACGGCGGCCATGTCTTGGGAATTAACACGGGCGAGGTTGCGGATGCCCGGAAGCGCGCGCGAGCGTTGGAGGATTTCCTCGGGATTCATTTCACGGTCCATCCCGAAGATGGCCCGCAACTCAAGCTGGCGGATCGAAAAGGAGTCGGAAGTGGACTCATCAACCGGAGCCGCCGCTTCGGGAGCCGGAGCGAACGCCGCTGGCACCTGCACGGCTTGTGCGGCGGGGGCAGGATCTGTGAAGGCTTGCGGCACCGCAGTCACCGGTGAGCCGGAAGCGGCAGCCGGAGCATCCTGCCATTTTCCAAATGCCGCAATCGACGCTTGGGTCGATGACAATGCCGCGCGCTGCGGCTCTGCCGAGAATGGAGAGGCGGGCGCCTGTGGGGACGCTGCCGAAAATGGTGATGCGGGAGCTGCCGCATCAACCTTGGCTGGAGCTTCAAAGCCAAAACCTTCCGAAGGCTCGGCCGCTTGGAATGGAGAGTCCGATTTGCGCCGTTCGGGTGCCCGACCCGACTGGCCCGGCTCCACCGCTGAGGAAACGCCACCATCACCAACCACTGAGAACGGTGAATCCTGACCCGCCGCGACCTTGAACGGACTGGCCGCGGCAGCCGATGCATCGGGTTCCTGCGCCGCCGCAAACGGCGAATCGGTGCGGGCTCCCGGCTGATTTGGGAAACTTTCAAAAATACCTCGAGTCGTGCTCATGATGAATTCGGATAGGGATTGGCAAGCGAGACAACCTTTTTGTGTCACCTGCACGGAAAAAAGCTTAATAAAACCAGAAAGTCGAGCCCGCGCGTAAAATATTCTTAATTTTCTGCATTTCCTTCGAGCAACCGTTTCAGGCGGTTTCTCATCGAAACCTTGGCCACCGCCGGCAGCCGATCCACAAAGAGCACCCCGTTCAGGTGGTCGATCTCATGCTGCAATGCCCTAGCGAGCAAGCCGTCGGTCTCGATTACCAGCACCGACCCGTCGAGCTGGGGAAGCGTCGCCTTGACCACTTCCGGACGGCGGACTTCCGCCCGGATGCCGCGGATGCTCAGACATCCTTCCATCCCGAACTCCTTGGCCTGGCCGAATGCGAGCTCCGGATTGATGAAAATCAGCGGCATGATCGACTCCAGATCCGCCTCTTCCCCATTCACCTTGAGAAAGGAAACACAGTCAGGATCGTGGGACACATCGACCACCGCCAGCCGCAAATCCTCACCCACTTGGGGCGCGGCAAGACCGACGCCGTTCGCATCGACCATCGTGTCCAACATGTCGGCGACGAGCTCGATGAGGGCATCGTCCACCTCGACGACAGGACGGCAACGTTGGCGGAGGACAGGGTGGCCGTATTGGACAATTTCGCGAATCATGGGGAACTGCCGGAATCTCTAGCGGGGCGATTGCCAAAGGTCAAACCCGAGAAACAACCACCTGGTTCCACCTGTTGGGACATTGCCGACTCCATCCTGAATAAAGCCCGGATCGGCTCGTCGAAGATCGCGTTGTTAAAACGACACGCTCATGAAAACCATCATCACCACCATCGCCATCGCCGCCTTCACTTTGCTTGGAGCGGCTCCCCAAGCCGAAGCGCGCAGCCACCATTCGAGCCGGATTTACATCAGCGGCTACCGCTCCTGCGGCACGCCGGTTTACACGGAACGCTATTTCATCGGTTACGATCACTGCGGCAAACCAATCTGGGGCACCCGGGTGGTCCGCCGGCATTTCCGCCCCGTCATCCGCCCGCACTACGCTGTGCCTTACCGCGCTTATGCTAGATACGGTGTCGTCATCCAAGGCCGCGCCCGCCTCTGAGGGCTGAACCTGACCCCCGCGGCGCAGTTCCCGGTTCCGGTTTTCAAAGGAAGGCGCCTTGGATCGAATCCAAGTATTGACAGTGCCGGTGGTTGGCCGTAATCACTCGCCCCCGCGCCATGCGAATGGCGGAGTAGCCAAGTGGTAAGGCAATGGTTTGCAAAACCGTCATTCGAGAGTTCGATTCTCTCCTCCGCCTCCAAGCCTTTTTCGTTGATAATCAGCACTTTAGAGCAGATTAAAGACCTTTGAAAGTCTTGCCAAAAGTTGCCAACTTTGGCCTGATTTTGCCCCGTTTTGCCACCTTTCCCGATACTTTAACGATACCCTGTTAGATGAGGGTATTTACCCTTTTTAGTCCGAAGACTGGCATTTCCCCCAATGAGTGATCGAAAATCCGGGTTTTTCTTGGCTGTAAATAATCCCGACGAGAAATGACCCGTTGCCCGATTTCCGGCTCGCGGCCCTGGCCCACCGACATTGCCGACTTGCTCCGCTTTCCGAGGAGGCTTTCCAGAGCGGTCGCCATCCCTTCGGGGAAAATTCAGACTCATCGCGGATCATCCGGACGATGTTTCCAAAGTTTGCGTAGTGACCTCCAAAAACCAAGAAATCGGGCACATCGGATTTTCCTGTTTCGAACAATCTCTAGGGCGACGAAGCCTTGCTCCTCACCGCGCAGAATCTCGACAGCTTGGACCCGGAATATGCCCGCAAAGGAATCGGTCAGGCCATTCTCCAGATGGTTAACGACCACAGCGGGTTCCCCGTTGTGGCAACCAGTTCACTGGATCCTAGGGAAAGAGACGATGGCACCCACCTAACCGGCAATGGACCGAACTCCTCAAAGTGAATGAGGGAACTCCACCTCATCAAAGAGGGCTGCGCGGGCAATTGCCTCTGCGGTTCCGATCCTTACCTGGAGGATTGAAGCATCCGACGGCGGACAAGATCTAGCAAAATCTCCTCCGCACTTTGTTCTTTAGAACAGCGGAGGGGTATTGACTGACGAACGCAAATCCGGAAGATAGCACTCACCGCACATGATCACAATCGGCCCCTTCATCATCCCAAACACCCACCCCGACATGCCGGACGGATGCTTCCGCCATACCGGGTTCAGCATGGAACTTGTCTGCGACGGCCTATTGTTCGAACTCCCCATCTACAAGGATACGTCCCACATGGACGGGCAGTTCGTCACTTTCGATGAATTCTATTTTCCGGAACCCGAACAAGGATGGCCGGTCGAATTCATGTACAAATGGATTCACGACAAACCCACCCGCCACGGGCGCTTCGTCGCCATCTCGCCCCTACTGGTGGAAATCTTCAACCAGTTGCGACCGGGAATGGCCATGGAGGATTTCCTCCGTGATTTCCGGGCAGCCATTCCAATTTCGAAAAACAGCCGCTCCGATTGGCGGGAACCTCCACACGGGGAAATCAACCTCACGGAAGACCTCGCGAATCTCGGGTTTGTGGTGTCCTCGGTTTACTTCCACGGAGTCACCTTGAAAGTGGACGTAGCTTGGTCTTTCCAAGACGACAATTCGGGTTGGAAAAACATCACCGCCGGCTTCATCGAATTCCGGCCGCGCTGTGGGAAGCTCAACGATGGAAAATGGATCGGTCAACGATGGAAGGAATGCATTGAAAGCCACTACTTCGCACGCTTCGCCGCAGTCGCGCCAAAAAAGCCAATCGACAGCCTGCGAAGCGCCGAAGACATCGAAAATCTCCTGAAACACTACGAGTGGACCAACACCACCCGGCACAGCGAGGCCGAAATCCGACAAATGCGGTTAAAGGCCATCCAGACAACCCCTGAGCTCTGGGCCACACCCAAGAAGCTCGCCGAACATCTCAAAAGCGAAGAACTCTATTCCCGCAACACCAGCATTTCCCAAATCGTCAGGTTCCTGCCTGCGCTCCTCAAGGAGGCGGGACCCGAGAAGGCCAATAAGGGCGAATAGGACCCAACAGGCGAAACAAACGGAGAATCCGAAACCCAACCCGTTCCACAGGCCGGTTCCTTTGCGGGATACGGACTTGCATTGCGAGTCACGGAATCTTAGGCTCACCCCGGCGGATGAATGCATGACCCTGAACCAGACCCTTCCCGTGAAAACCGCAACACTAGGAATAGACCATCCCTTCTCGCGACTCAAAACGCGGGGTTCAAGGCATTTTTGCACATTACAGCCAACGTCCTTCCAGTTCCTGAAGATTGTCGAGGCGTCGATAGGAAGGAAAACCAGTACGGTTACTGTGAAAAGCTCTTGGAGTGCCTGGAAGCAACGAAAAGTCTCCGGGACCAAAGTGACGAGCTGACTCAGATCATCGACGGCCTGGAATTCATCCGGGGAGGAGACGAACACCTTATCCATGAAGGTGCTGGAACCGTGGTGAAACTCACCTACGGAAACAATTTCGGCATGAAGCTCAATGTCTACCCCGAGATGCCGGGGTATCTTGATGCCACGGTCATCCCCACGGGAAACGAAGACCACCGCTATTACCTGCGCCGTTGGATGTTGCTAAACGAGATCTTCCTCCCTATCACCACCTTCCGGGGGATGGCACCACCCCAGGACGAGCAAGGTGAAAGACTGCCACGCCTTTCGATCAGCCAACCCCTGCTCGACCCGGAAAATCCTCCGGCTACCAGAATCGCCAAAAGCTTCCGGGAAATCGGGTTCATCCATATTTCGGAAAACGCCTACTACCGTCCCATGGACAATGTGCTTCTCGGCGACGCGGCACCCCGAAACGTTCGATTCGTGGACGAACTCATCCTCCCCTTCGATGCGGTCGCAGAACAACCCGAAGGGGAAATTCAGAAACTCTGTATTCTGAAGGCTGAAAAATACGGGTAACCCAAACCGGCTCGAAATCGCGCAGGCAGCAGATGTCTCACGCTCCCTGCTTGCAAAGGGGACTGATTTCCAGCACTCTGCGTCGGCGCTGGTTCCGTGTGCGCGCATTGAGGAGCCCGGTGCGGTAACACGCACATCGAGACCTCCAAAGGGGTACCGGCATTCAGCGTCCCTACCTCAATCGCCTAATAAATATCATTCTTCACAACCATGCCCTACAGCAAAGAAATCACCCAAAAGACCTGTCCCGGTTGCGGAGTTCTGCTTGATATCCTGACCGAGTGGGCTGGCGACTACAGGGCCAACGAGCGAGAGCGAGCGGAGTGCCCGAGGTGCGGCACTATCGCTGCTAGTGACAAGTGCTTAGGAATCACGGCGACAGTTGCAAAGGACGCCGATGATTGACTACGGTTCTTTCTGACATTTTTCACCTTCCTATTTTTTTAACCATGATTATTGCCGAGCTTCTTGACCTAGATCGCTTCGTTGCCAGCCTCCACCCCCCCTCGAAGGATATCTTTCGAATATGGCGAGACACAGCCATTGAGATTGCTCAGGACAAGACAGCCGAGATTATTCGCACCTTTAAAATTTGGGACGAAATTCCACCCGAAGAGCTAAGAGTCGAGCAACTCATTTCTTATTGCGAGGAGTTGCTGCGAATCCTCGGCACAACTGACCGCCAAAAAGCTCTCATTACAGCCGAAGCCCTTCTGTATCGTAAGGTTATTTGATCCCACCAGTTTCACACCCAACCAAACCGGTCAATGGGGCCGATTTTAGGACGCATACCAGGCAACCGGCCTCACTTGAATTTGATCAAATTACCAAAAATACCGCTATAGCTCCCATGCTCCAGTCCTTCCCTCCTGAAATATCCACCCGCCTGAAGACATACGTGTACCGTTTAATTGATCCCCGCAACGGCGAAACATTCTACGTTGGCAAAGGCGCAGGAGACCGGGTATTCGCTCACGTGCGTGCGAAAATTGTTTCGACTGATCCAGGGGACAAACTCAGGCGAATCAATGAGATTCGCGCAGCCGGGTTTGAAGTCGCACACGTTATCCATAGGCACGGAATGGATGACAAGACTGCTCAGCAAGTGGAAGCCGCTTTGATCGACGCCTACCCAGGCCTAACAAACCTGGTGAATGGTTCCGGCAGTGCCGATTACGGCGCGATGCACGCCCAGGAGATTGTGAACCGCTATCAAGCCAGTTCTGCTACCTTCAAGCATCGGGCAATACTCATCAACGTGAACCGGAGTGCGACCGACGTTTCAAATTACGAGGCCACCCGCTATGCATGGAAGATCAGTCCGAAGAAGGCAGAACGCGCTGAGCTTGTATTGGCAGTTCGCTTCGGATTGATTGTGGAGGTATTTACTGTGACTAAATGGCTGCCTGCCGTTGAGGCTAATTTCCCTGGCCACACTTCCTATCCGGGGCGATACGGCTTCATCGGCCAAGAGGCATCGGAGAACATCCGCCAAGTTTACGTTGGCAAACGCATCCCTGATTCCTACCGGAAACAGGGAGCGGCCAATCCGATCAAATATACTTACACATGACCGTGCAATTGGATGAAATTCAGTTCGATTTACATACTATATCGTCTCAACATCCTGAACGGAACTCCCGGCGAACATAGTCGCCTATAAGAATCTCGCGGTTTGAGGTGAGTCTGGATGGCGGTAATCTACAAAATTCTACTATGATCGCCCCACAACTCAAACCGGTTCAAGAGTGGAACCTCGATTATGTCCGGCAATTGCAAGCATCGGAATCCGAGTGGCTTGACTTCAAGCAGTCAAAATGGCTGACGCCTGATGAAGGGTTTTCCAATCGCCTCTCAACCTACATATCCGCCTTTGCAAATTATTCCGGCGGATATCTGGTCATCGGTTGCATCGACCCAAAGCCAGATCAGCTCATTGAACCGGATGAGGGAGTTGATTTTTCGATAAAAAATGGTTTGCAGGGATGGTTGGAGGACAAAATTCACGCACTTGTTGATCCGCCAATATCCCGATTGGGCGTCCACCTCATCCCTTTGGAAAAAGACGCGAATCGAGGCATTGTTGTCATTCGAATCGAACCCAGCGCCGACGCTCCACATCAAGCACGAGACAAGATTTTCTATCAACGTGTGGGTTCGAAACTCAAAGGCCTGAGCACCCAACACATTCACGACATCCGGAACCGACAGCGGAATCCAGACGTTGTCGTCACACTAAAGTTGAATCTATGGCAATACGATGAGCACGACAATCCGCGAAGCAACCTCTTATGGACCATCGACAACACCAGCAATGTCCTTTGCCGACACTTCGGGATTAAAATCAAGGCTCCAACGCAATTTCAAGGACAAGGTCTGTTCTATCCGAAACCACATTACCTATCCAAGGATCCCGACCATGAGGATCTGAAATATTTCACGTTAAGCGCGAACAACGCAGGAGCTTCCCCTTTGTTTCCAAAATCAAAGCTACATGGAAAAATCCCCGTCCATTTTCCAATGAAATATGATAAAGGTTGGAGAACCCCGGCCGAGTTCGAAGTGACAGCCTACGCGGATTCAGCGGAAGCCAAACATTTCTCTATCAACCAATTCGAGGTAACGAGCATTCGAATTTATCCGCCTAATTCAAAGGGATCTTGACTTTAGATGGCCCTTGTGATAGAGTGGCCGAACGCTGCGGTAGCTCAGTGGACAGAGCGGCGGCCTGCTTGAAGTTTTTTAGAGAATTCTTCAAGAAGCCGTCGGTCGAGGGTTCAATTCCCTCCCGCGGCGCCAATTCTCAATCTATCAAACCATCGGTGGAGTCCATGACCCACACCGGCAATTTCACAGGATTGCACATCAAGGCAACCGCCATACGATGGAATCCGTCGCGCTTCCCCCAAGTGTTGTCCTCTTGTCGATAAACGATCACAGGAGGACTTAGAGTCAATCCCTCTTGCCATTGGTTCACAACCGTCAGCGCTTTATCTGCATCCATTTCCTTGAAGCTTCGGGGCCAAACGTAAGCTTCAGTCCGGTACATCTTTCGCAACAAGCTGAGAGTTTCAACCCCTTCAATCAGGTGGCACCTTGCTTGCTCTTCCGTGTCCAATTCCCAATTCCACCGAATTGATGAACGACTTAGGTCCCAAAGCGGCTTCACGTCTCGTTGTATCAATGCAGGATTGTTCCAGTAGGTAGATTTCAGATTCCGATACCGAGCGGTTGTCGGAAAATCCCGAAGATCGGAACGCATCTTTTCAAACAAAGCCTTCATTCCAATCGACGCCCGCATCAAATTTCAAAGACCACTCAAAGTCGCAATGAATTCATCCCCGGCCTTTTGAGTGGCGGGGTTCGTGGTTTTTCCGTAGGTCTTCGTATTGACGTAGGTCGAGGCGAGAACTACCCGGGTCTTGTCCGACTCTGGGATCAAAACCACGTTCCAACCGTCCAAAATGCCCATCATGTCGCCGCCCACTGCGAAAACCGCCCGATTTCCGGCGGACAACTGCTGGCGTTCGAAGGTGAGCGTGTGATCGGATTCCGATTTCACTTCCCACTGTTTGGAGACCATCCGGGAAAGCACCCTGCCTTTGACCCCGGCTCCTTTGGCGACCACTTCGGGGTTGCCGCTTGGCGACTGCCAGTTCGGCATCGGCACACAGGAGGAAAACGACGCGGCGAGCACACACAGCACGACTGATGTTTTGAGCATGTCTCTGGTTACAAGGTGCCCTCCGGGGCGACAAGCAATTCTTCAGGCGTCCGTATTGTCAACCGCGCCCAATTGGCCTTAAATCCATGGCGACCCGGTTATTGGCTCTCCATCCTTCCCACCGTGTTTCCAGTTCCATACCCTTCACAACGTGTCCGACCTCCCTG
>JBGSOI010000142.1:0-21605 GCA_041739215.1 Akkermansiaceae bacterium | reverse complement strand
TCCTGTGCTCCTCAACATTTAGACCACACTTCGACTATGAACACACGCGATTCAAACTCATCAGCCCCGATCGGACTCGATAAAGCCACAAGACGGATGCTTGTTGCTGGCCTCGCTGTTACCTTGCTGGGGGCGGGATTGACCCTCTGGGAGCTTCTCGCTCCGGCCACCAATTTCGTCGGCGAAGGCATCGCGAGAGCGGTGCTGATTTCTGGATTGGCAGTCATTGCATTGGGCTTCTCTCGGGCAACAGGCAGGTGGTCTTGTCGTCAAAGATAGCCCACACGCTATGGACCTCATTCACATGTGCAGCCATACCTACCAACCAAGGGCGAACAAGAATAGATGAGAAGGCAGCAGGGCGCTGACTTGCCCTGTGGGTTATCAATCCCGCTGCCATGAAAACACAATCGTCTATCAAAACAGTCGGCCTCGACCTCGGCGACCGCAAGCATTCCGTCTGCGTGCTCGATGACCGGGGCGAAATCCTCAAGGAGGAAACCATCACCAACACCCGCGCGAGTCTCCTCGCGCTGAGCAAACGGCATCCCAAGGCACTCGTTGTGATGGAGGTCGGCATGCACAGCCCGTGGATTTGATGCTCGCCGCCCCATGGCTCGCACCCCTGCGGGGCACGTCACTATCGCTCCTGTCCATCTCGCTCCGCGGTGTTGCCGCTTCTTCCAACAGCTCGGCCACCGCGTGCTGGCGGCCAACCCGCGCAAGGTCCGCGCCATCTACCAGAACGAGCGCAAGTGCGACCGCAAGGACGCCGAGCTGCTCGCCCGGCTCGCCCGTGCCGACGAGAAGCTGCTCCATCCCGTCGACCACGGTACCGAGGCGATGCAGCGCGACCTGCTCCAGATCAAGCTGCGCGACAACCTGGTGCGCCAACGCGTCGATGTCATTTCCTCGGTCCGCTTCAGCCTCAAGAGCCTGGGGAGCCGTGGTAAGAATGGGGTGGGGGGCGCGGGTTGGGGACGGCAGGCAGGACCAAAACCGGCGGGTTGACAGCGGCGGGGCGGGCTGGGCAACCTCCCGGCATGTCGGATGAGAAATTGCCAGAGGGAAATCAGGATGAAGCCGGGATCGAGGATGCCCGGAACGGCGGGACGGTTTCAAAATCCGGTCTCCCACCAGCCGTCGCGCTGGCGTTCGTCATCATTGCGCTGTTAGGCGTGTTGATCGTGATGGTCTTGAAAAGCGGCACCTTCAGTGCCACCTCGGACGATGGCCGGCTCTCGACGCTTCAAGCGGACGTGGACGCGCGCCGGGCAGAACTCAACCGCCAGCGGATCGCCATGGGGCTGAGTCCCGTGGAAGGTGCTTCCGAGCCGATCGAAGACATCGCTTCGCGCTTGAAAAAGGATGCCGACTCGCTGGTGGCCCTGGCCTCCCGCTTCCAACAGATGATCGAGGAAAAGGACCGCTTGCTCAGCGCCAGCAATTTGCAACTGCTCGATTCCGAGAAAATCCGGCAGAGCCTCTTCGCCGAAAACAGCCGGCTCCAGAGCGAACTCAACCGCGCGTTGATCGCCGGCTCGGACGGCGACCGCCTCCGCGGCGATCTGGTGAATCTCAAGGCCCAGCGCGACGCGCTGGCGGATGAACTCGCCTCCGTCCGCCAGAAAATGCTGACGATGAGCGCCGGTGCCTCGGCGGAAGACTACGCCGACCTCAAACGCCGCTACGATGAAGCGCTGCGGGCCAAGGAGTTTTTCGAAGCCCGCGTGAAGGAGCTGGAGGGCGATCTCTCAAAGGCGAACCTTTTCGCCAGTTCGGAAAGCGAACTGCTGCCAGCTGCCGTCGAATTGTTCCGCAACCTCCGGCAGTTGGAAGGCCAGGCCGACTCGGAAATCGCCTCCACCTACAGCAGTCTCGCGGTGAAGCTCGGCGCGGATGTGAAGAAGACCCTCAGTTTCGCCACCGGCTCCAGCGTTCTAACTCCTGCCGATGAGGAGGCGATCGGCACCCTTGTCACGGAGATCCCGGATGGCGATCTCATCCTGGCAATCGGCTACGCGTCGGAGACCGGCAACGTCGATAGCAACCGCCTCCTGTCATCCGATAGGGCGACCGCCGCCGCCAAGTTGATTTCGTCCATCAAACGTCCCGGCCAGCTCACACAGGCCGTCTATCTCGGCCAGACCGACCGCTTCAGCAGCCGGATCCCGGAGCGCAACCAGCTCGTCGAGATCTGGCACATCCGCAAGAAGTGATCCCTTCGGGATTACCGCCACAACTCGCACGCATGCGCCGCGAAGCCCGCGCCGAACGCGGTCAGCCACAGCCGCCGGTCGCCCGGCCTGTCATCCGTTAGCCGCCGCTCCAGCGCGAACAGCACCGAGGGGCTGCTCATGTTCCCGTGATCGCGAAGCACCCCGCGGGTTTCTGTTAAATCGAATGGCAGCACGCTTTCCAACGCGTCCACCACATCGCGGCCGCCGGAGTGGGCGAGTACTTGGTCCGGCTCGCCGGAGCGCAGCGCGAACAACTCCGCCACCGCCTCCCCGGCCAAGGCCGGCACCGCGCGGTGCAGTTGGTTCTTCAGCTTTCCCTCGGAATTCACAAATCTAACCTTTTCCCGCTCGGCCGGCCGGTGGGTGGTGGTGAAATGTCCCGCCTGCCATCCGCCGGCCGCACGGTCACCGGTCCAGATCGCCGCTGCCGCGCCGTCGCCAAAGAGACAGAGGCTGATCAACACGCCCGGATCATCGCAGGCGAAAAACGCCGCCGAACAGATTTCCACCGCGACCGTGGCGACCACGGCCCCCGGGTTGGCTGCCAGAAATCCGTGGGCCGCGCGCAGCATCGGGATCGCCGCGCCGCAACCCTGGCCGACGAGATCGGATAGATACACGTCGTGCCGCATTCCGGTTAGTTCCGCCACATGGCTGGATACGCCGGGGCAAAGATAGCCGGTGCAGGTGCAGACGAACAACGCATCCACCTCGGCGGCTGCCAGGCCGGCCTTCCGCAGCGCGTCCGTCACCGCGGAGCTGGCGAGCGGCGGGGCCTCGCGCTCGAAGTTGTTGTTCAACGTTTCCGCGCCGTGGCCGAAGGGCGCGATGATCGAGTCCAGCGCCAGGTTCCGCCGGTGGATCCCGGAGTTGCCGTTCGCGAAGATCTTCTCCATCAGCGCGACGGACCGCGGCTTGAGGGTCGCCAGGAAATCACCCTTCTGCATCGCGGTCCAACAATCCTGCTGGGTGAAAGAGCGGGGCGGGACGGTCGTGGCGAGGGAGCGGAGATACATGTCAGAATTGCGGGAAATCTAGCGGACCAGGGCGAGCATCGGCTGGAACGGCAGCAGACGCGCGCGGGCCAGGCTTTGCAACAGCGATCTCCCGCCCGCATCCAACAGGAGCGGGTGAAGCATCCCGGCCACCGCGAGCCTGCGTTTGAATTTCCGGGCCACTGCGGCTCGAACGATGTTGGCCGCATCCTGCCACGCTTGTTCGCCCCGCGACCATGCGACCAGCGGCCCGACGGCGCACTCGGCGGCTTGGAAGGCCATCGACATCCCGTTGCCCGTGAACGGCGGGATCATGCTTTCCGCGTCACCCAGCGCGAGGAGCCCGGGCGCGGTTGGCTGGCGGCCGAGTTCGAATCCCGCCATGGCGGAGAAGGATCCTGTCCGGCATTCGCCGGCTCGCAACAGGGCCGCGAGTTTTGAATTTCCGCCGGCCTCCAGGTAGGCGGGCAGCAGGTCGGCTCCGATTGCGGAGATCGCGCGGTCGATGCGGAACAAGCCGCAGACGTTCGTCCAGCCATCTTCCACCGGCGCGAGTCCGGCATAGCCGTTGCGTCCCGCGTGCATTTCGAGATCGGCAGCCTTCGGAAGATTTCTGAAATGCGCCTTGAGACCGATCCATGCGCCGTTGCGCGGACGCCGGCCCGCCGTCCAGACCAGTCCATCCCGTGGCCCGGGTTTGCAGCGCACGCCGCTTCTAACGATCGCGCCGAGTGTCTCCGCACGATCCCGCAGCCGTTCATCCAACAGAAATCGTGATATCCCAAGCGCGGGGGTTTTTAATTCATCGCGATGAATCAGCCGCCCGCTGTCGAACCAAGCGAGTGACCAATGCCGTTGCGCGCTCTCAAACAAATCCGCGATTCCCAGCGTGGTTAGAGTTTCCGTAGTCACGCCGGAAATGAACTCCCCGCAAACCCGGTGGCGGGGATAGGTCCCGGCCTCAAGAACGGTGACCGGCACGTCATGCAAGCGCAAGGCGGACGCCAACGACAACCCGGCCAATCCTCCGCCCGCAATGGTGATTTCCCGCTTCAACGCCGCCAACCTATCACGCGCAGGGCTCCGCGCCATGTGGAAGATTCGCGGAATTGCCAGGTCCGCGGATCGAGGCCGAGCATTTCCGGAATCTCACCCGCCGCGAATCCCGCGTCGATACTCACGTGCATGTCATGGCGGGTCACCCGGTTGATCCACGGATGCAGCAAGCCGCCAAGCAAATGCGGCAGTCGGGCGCGGTCTGGTTCGTTGATGACGAGCACCTCGAAGTTTCCCATCCACCGCCCCAAGGCTGTTAGAGCGGGTCCCTCGAAGTGGTGCAGGAACAGATTCGCCACCAACACCCCGCCGCCTGCCGGTGCGGGCAGCGTGAAAACATCCCCCTGATGCCATGTGATTCCCGCGGCCAGACCCACGGGTGGTGGTGCTAGATCGTAGGCCGCCACGGTGGCCCGCGGAAACAGCTCCGCCAGCTTGTTGCAAAGGATCCCGTCGCCCGCGCCGATCTCGACGATGCTGTGGCCCGCCAAATCCGTAAACCGGCTGACAGCCCGGCAGGCCCAGCGTTCATTGCCCATCATGACATTGATCCGCCGCAGGTCCCGCCGGCTGCGCCGCGCCTCGGGATCGTCGGCGGGCAGGTGATCGAGCAACTCGGGAATGACAACACGGCGGGACATCGCCGGGCAGGCTAACCACGGTGGAGCTACCTACAACGACTAAGATCTGCGGCCAATTCGTCCCGGATAGGACACGCGTGCAAGTGATTCTTGCCGGAACGCATTCAGGGGGCTATTCCCAGCCATGCCCTTGCTTCTAGGAGTCAACATCGACCACATCGCCACCCTGCGTCAGGCCCGCTACGCGAAAGATCCGGCCTCGCCCAACGCCGAACCGTGCCCGATCCAAGCCGGCCACGACGCCCTCACCGGCGGTGCGGATTCGCTGACAATCCACATCCGCGGCGACCGGCGCCACATGCAGGACGCCGATGCCTACCGGATCCGCGAGGAAGTGAAACTACCGTTGAATCTCGAAATGGGGGTGACCGAGGAGATGGTCGGCATCGCCCTGAAATTGAAGCCCGAATTTGTCTGTCTGGTGCCCGAGAACCGCATGGAAATCACCACCGAGGGTGGCCTCAACGTGCTCGGCAGCTTTGACAAAACCCGGATGGTCATCGCCCGTCTTCAGGACGCGGGCATCCGCGTGAGTGTTTTCATCGATCCGGATTTGAAACAGGTCGAAGCCGCCGGCGAGGCCTGTGCCGACATGATCGAACTCCACACCGGTGCCTTCGCAAACGCCACCGGCGACGCTGTGCAGACCGAACTCGACCGCTTGATCGCCGCCGCCAAGGAAGGCCATCTGAGTCTTCAGGTGAATGCCGGTCACGGCATCAACCACACCAACATCCAACAGATTCTAACGATCCCTCACCTGGCGGAACTCAACATCGGCCACAGCATCATCGCCCGCGCCACGCGCGTCGGTCTGACCGCCGCGGTCCGGGAAATGAAGGACCTCATGGCCAACTATCCCGCCTGACGATGCGGATCTTCGGCATCGGCATCGACGTGGTCGAGGTGGAGCGGATCGCCGCGGCCATCGAGCGCCATGGCGAGCCGTTCCTCGCGAAGTTGTTCACCGCGGAGGAGCGCGGCTATTGTGAGGTCCAGAAAAAGCCCGCACTCCACTACGCCGCCCGCTTTGCCGCGAAAGAGGCTGTTTCCAAAGCCCTCGGCACCGGCATCGGTGGACAGGCCGGCTGGCTCGACCTGGAAATCACCCGCGATCCATCAGGTGCTCCGAAGCTCGCGCTCCAAGGGGCTGCCATGGATTTCGCTCGGCATAACGGCATCACCGAGATCCAGATCAGCCTAACCCACGCCCGCGAATACGCCGCGGCGAATGCGATTGCCATCGCGGACGGGTGAGCAAGGGGGCGGCAGGTCAGCGCCGCTCGTTCCGATTTGAGATCTGCTGGCGGACTTCCGCAGGCAATCCGCTGGTTTCGAGCCAGGCGCGGGCACCATCGGGATCCCTGCGGAAAAATGCTTGTCCTACGCGGGTCAGCGATGTTTCACGGAGCGCCGGATCCCCAATGTCCTGTGCCCAGGCAATCGCGAGCTGCGGATCCTGCCAGGCATAACCCGCCGCAAATCCACTGATGGCGGAATCGCGCTGGGCGGACCGAGGCATCGCCAGCAGATATTCTCCCGCCGCCGCTGGGTCGCGGTCCTCCCAATCGCTGAACGCACTGCGAAGTCCGGCCGACTGGCCACCTCCGGGAGGAAGATTCTCCAACCAACCAACAGCCGCCGCTGGATCACTCTGCACCCAGCGCTCTCCGATCACCTCAATGCTTCTGGCCGCATACTCCTGATCCGCGAAACGCTCGGCCCATTTAGCGGCGGCCGCAGGATCCTTGCGGACGTAAGATTGCGCGATGCGGCCCATCGCGGTGCCTTTCAAAGGTCCGGCGGGAAGCGACTCCGCCCATTGGGACGCTCGCTCAGGTCCTTGGGTGCGGAGAGTTTCAGAAGCAACCATTTCCATCAGATTGCCGGCACGGCCATTCCCTTCCAGACCGAGCCGCAGAACCAGGTCGGTTGCCGTGTCCGGGTTGTGGTGGGCGATGCCCGAAACGACGCTTGCGGTTAGTTCATCCCGCTGGCCCTGCATTTCCGGGGTCAGGTTGCCGAGCATGGCAAGAGCTTCCGCCGGATTCGCGGCGGCCCAACCGGTCATGGTCGCGGCCAGGTCCGGTTCGTCGCTGGTGGATGCATGATCAAACGCGGCTTTTCCGGAAATCGCGCCCCAACTGTAGTGAAAATCCCGCCACTCGCCGCCATCCGCGCCCAAAGTCACCAGCTTTGCGCGGACCGATTCGGCATTTTCCGGGGTGAGCGCTTCCAGCAAGCGGCTGAATGCCAGTCGCCGGGTGATGGGATTCGGGTCCTTCAATGCCTGTTCGGCAAGCGCATCCAAGTTTCCAGACGCCGGGACAATTCGGCCAAACAAGCCCTCCAGCTCGCTGTCAGGCCGATTTTCCTCACGTCGGCCGCCGCTTCGGCCGGTTAGCGCATCGGAGGCACGCTCCTCAAGGAACCCAGCAGTGCGGGCTCCAATCACACCTCGTTCCTCCCCAGGATTTTCTCCCGGAGGTAGCCCTCCAACTCGCGAGCCGAGGATGAAAGCGATCAGGGCGGCAGAGGCCCAGCAACCATGGATCATCAGCTTTTTCTTCATTTCGCGCGGACCCTAGACCCGTTTGTCCGCCGGGCAACGGTCTAACTGCCATTTCCGTGATTCTCTGCCGCGTCAGAGGTGAGACCCGTAAACTGCGAATTTCATCCTTTTGATGTTCAAGGTTTGAAGTTCGATTTTCGGTGTTCATCCTCCCCCCATGATCCGCCCACGCCGCAACCGCCGCACGCCTGCGATCCGCTCGATGATTCGCGAAACCACGCTGACACCCGCGGATTTCATCCTGCCGATGTTCTTTCATGAGGACGCGGAGGACACGCCCATCGCCTCCATGCCCGGCGTGACGCGATGGTCCTTGGCGGGTTTGGTTAGGGAAGCCGGGGAAGCTCATGCGCTGGGGATTCCGGCCATCGTGCTGTTTCCGAAGATCGAGGAAGCTTTGAAAACTCCGCTGGCCGAGGAAGCCTGCAACGACGAAGGACTGGTCCCGCGTGCCATCCGCGCCCTCAAGGCCGCGCATCCCACGCTTTGCGTCATTACCGATGTCGCGCTCGATCCCTACAACTCCGACGGCCACGACGGCGTCGTCCGCCGCGACGAGCGAGGGGAGTTGGAAATCCTCAACGACGAAACCGTCGAGGTTCTCTGCCGCCAGGCCCTCAGCCAGGCCCGCGCCGGAGCCGACATCGTCGCCCCGTCCGACATGATGGACGGCCGCGTTGCGAGCATCCGCGAGGCTCTCGATGGCGAAAATTTCACTGATGTTTCCATCCTCGCCTACACCGCCAAATACGCCTCCGCCTTTTACGGGCCTTTTCGCGGCGCACTCGACTCCGCGCCCAAGGACGGTGACAAGAAAACCTATCAGATGGACCCTGCGAATTCCCGCGAAGCCATTCGCGAGACCTTGCTGGACGAAGCCGAGGGCGCCGACATGCTGATGGTCAAACCCGCTGGCCTTTACCTCGACATCATCGCCAAGGTCCGCGAATCCAGCACGCTGCCGATCGCCGCCTATCAGGTCAGCGGCGAGTACCTCATGCTCAAGAGCGCCGCCGCCGGGGGCTGGCTCGACGAGCGCGCCATCGTCCTTGAATCGCTGCTTGCCATCAAGCGCGCCGGTGCCGACATGATCCTCACCTACCACGCCAAGCAGGCGTGCGGGTGGCTGTGAACCGGGTCGGGTTCTGAACCGCCCCGACCCAACATTTGCGGGGCGCAGGAATCTGGAAAGGTAGGGGCATGATCACCCTAACCTGCACATTCATATCCGCGATTCCCAAAATAGACCGGTCTGGCAGAATGGAGAAACCGGATGCCGCCGATTTCTAACTGTGCTCCGGCCGCGGGTCGCGGGTGAGGAGTTCCTTCATGGCGAGTGGCGCGGACTTGCCTTCATAGAGGATGGCGAAGACCGAATCGATGATCGGGGTGCGCACGCCGACGCGGCGGGCGGCCTCGTGGATGGATAACGTGTTAGGCACGCCTTCCGCCACCATGCCAAGTGCGGCGACGGCTTCTTCCAGAGATTTGCCACTGCCCAGCGCGAGGCCCACGCGGTGGTTGCGCGAGTGTTGTGAAAAGCAGGTGACGATCAGATCGCCGACGCCGGAAAGCCCGGCAAAGGTCTCCATCCGCCCGCCGAGGGCGATCCCGAGGCGGGTCATTTCCGCGAGCGCGCGGGTGACCAGGGCGGCGACGGCATTGTCACCGAGGCCGAGGCCGTGGGCCATGCCGGCGGCGATCGCGTAAACGTTTTTCACCGCTCCGCCGAACTCGATGCCGGCGAGGTCGTCGCTGGTGTAGGAGCGGAAGTGGGGGAGCGTGAAAAGATCCTGAAGGCTGACTGCGAGGTCGTGGTTGTCGGAGCCGATGACGGCACAAGTGGCTTTGCCGGTGGCGATTTCCTCGGCGTGGTTAGGGCCTGATAGGGCGGCAAGCGGATTGACCGGAAAAACCTCTCGCAGGACCTGGCTCATGCGGGCTCCGGTGGATTTCTCAATGCCTTTGGCGCAGGAAAGCAGGGTGGTTCCGTGCGGCAGGTCTGCGGAAGCAAGTGAATGTGCCACTTCGCGGGTGGCGGAAGTTGGGACCGCAAACAGGATCAACGGATGTGCGAGAGCGTCGCTGATCACGGCGGAGGCGCTGACGTTTTCATCGAGCAGGACATCGCTCAGGTAGTGTGGATTCCGATGCCCGTGGTTGATGGCGGCGACCGTTTCCGCATCGCGGCCGATGAGGACGATGGACTCGAGTTTCGGAGCGAGCAGCTTCGCCATCGCCATCCCGAACGAACCGGAACCAAGGATGGCGGCGGAGGTGAACTTGGATTCAGACATGAGTGGTTTTTGCCTTGCGGGTGAAACGGTGCTCGGTGCCGGCGAGGAGGCGTTGGATGTTGGTCCGGTGTTTCCAGATGGCGAGCACGGCGATGATCAGGCTGAAGATGAACAAGGGTTTGTTCCAGGTGCCGTTCTGGATTTTTCCGTGGAACCACGAGCCCCAGAGCGTCAGAAGCGGCAAGGCTGCCGCGGCGATGATGCTCGCGAGCGAGACGTAACGGCCTACCAGAAAGGCCACCGCCCAGACCACCGCCAGAATCACGATCGCAGCCGGCATCAGTGCGATCAACACACCGGCCGAAGTGGCGATTCCCTTGCCGCCCTTGAAGCCGACCCATGGAGAATAATTGTGGCCGAGGATCGCGAACAGGCCGGTAAGCACTTGGAAAATCTGGGCGGTGAGCATCGGAAATTCCTGCGCGTAGGGAGCCAGACCGGTCAGCGTCATCGGATTTTGAATTCCCTCGAAACGGATCAAGGAAATCGCAATCACGGTGGGAATCAGTCCCTTCAATGCGTCCAGAAATAGGCAGGTGATGCCATATTTCTTGCCGATGACCCGCAGAACGTTGGTTGCACCGATGTTGCCGGAGCCGTGGTCGCGGATGTTGATGCCCTTCGCCCTGGCGATGATCAGGCCGAAGGGGATGGACCCCAGCAGAAAGGCGAGCAACGGGCAGAGCCAGAGTTGCATCACTCGACGCTGGCGGATTGGAGGGTGATCGGCTCCACCGGAACGTCACCGCCGAGCCGGGCATCGGCGCGGGTCTTGGTGCCCTTGATCTTGTCCACCACGTCCATGCCTTCGACGACTTTGCCAAACACGGCGTAGCCGCCGTTGCTCGGATAATTCAGCGCCGCGTTGTCCTTCACGTTGATGAAGAATTGGGCGGTCGCGCTGTTAGGATCGTTGGTGCGGGCCATGGCGATGGTGCCGCGGTCGTTCTTCAGGCCGTTCTTGCCCTCGTTGACGATTCCCTTGCCGGTTGCCTTTTCGGTGAGGGTCTGGCCTTGCTGGGTGAAACCCCCGCCTTGGATCATGAAGCCGTCGATCACGCGGTGGAACACCGTGCCGTCGTAGTGTTTCTTGTTCACGTAGCTGAGGAAGTTTTCGACGGTGACCGGGGCCTTCTCGGCATTCAACTCGATGACGATGTCGCCCTGGGAGGTCTTCATGCGGACTTTCGGAGCCGCGGCTGCCGTGGCGGTGGTGGCCGGCGCGGTGGGCTTTTCAGCCTTCTTCGCGGATTGGCACGAGGCGAGGACTGGGAAAAACAGGAGGGTGGCAAGAACGATTCGGCGTTTCATCGGCGAAATCTCTAGGCGAAGCGCGAGCGTAGTGCAAGTGCTGTTGAGGGACGATCTCGCCGGTTGATCTATGGCCAGCAAGCTGATTTCCTCGGTGCATGGAAATCCGCAGCCACGGGCAGCAAGTGCCATTCACCACCAAAGACGGCTCGACGATTCGCAGCCTGCTGGATCTTTCGAACGCACCGGTGCGCAACCAGAGCCTCGCCGAAGCCACTTTGCCGGCCGGAGCCGAAACGGAACGCCACTATCACCGTCTCAGCGAGGAGATTTACTACCTCACCGCCGGGCACGGCGTGATGGAAATTGACGGCGCAATGCGCGAGATTTCACCGGGCGATGCGATCCTGATTCCGGCGGGAGCTTGGCATCAGATCCGGGCCATCGAACCGCTGCGGTTTCTATGCTGCTGCGCGCCGCCTTATTCGCATGAGGATACCTATTTCGCCTAGGCCAGAATATGTTTTAGATTGCCACGAAGGAAATTTGAACTGGGCAAATGGGAAATACTTCATATCTTATTACAAACCCAGAAAGCCATGAATCCCACGGTCTATCCACTGCCAGATTCCACCCAGCAAGCAACCGATGACGTTCTGGAGCCGGTCAAGGTTCCGGTGAAACTGCTCGATCAAGACAATCTCCCGCTGGCCTGTGGCATGGCGACTCTTCCTCTTCTTCTCGGCATTGGAGTATTTTGGCCGACCTGCCCGATGCCCGCCGCGAATCAGCTTGCCACAATGAAATGTTTCGCCCTGCCATCGGGCGAAATGATGAAGATCAAAACCCTGAGGCTTTGCGCCGAAAGTCCACCGTGTTACGAATTCTGCGTGAGCCCGACCTGATCTCTACTGGGCACTGATCGGCGTGGAAGCGGCTTCGTGGAGCTCTTCGGCGGCTTCGAGTTCGGCGCGCTCCTTGGCGATGACGCGGACGAGCTTGAGAGTGGTTTCCTCCCAGTTGGAAAGCAGTTTCGCCGCTTGCACGCTGCCGGTTTTCTCCAAGTGCAGTTCGATCAGCGCCCTGACTTCGGCTATATCCTGAGCGCGTTTGATCGGCAGGGCCACCACCATCTCGGAGTTGACGCGGGAGAAGAATTTCCCGTCCACATCATAGACGTAGGCGGTGCCGCCGGACATGCCGGCCCCGAAGTTTTTACCGGTTTTGCCGAGAATGACCACATTGCCGTTGGTCATGTATTCGCAACCGTGATCGCCGACGCCTTCTACCACGCTGGTGGCACCCGAGTTTCTAACCGCAAAACGCTCGCCCGCGCGACCGGTGGCGAAGAGCGACCCACCGGTCGCTCCGTAAAGGCAGGTGTTGCCGCAAATCGTGTTGGTGGCGGCCTCGAACTTTGCCGTTTCGGAAACGCGGATGACGATTTCGCCAGCAGCCATGCCTTTGCCGACGTAATCATTGGCCTCGCCGATGAGTTCAAGCTTCACGCCGGAAACGAGAAAGCAGCCGAACGATTGACCGGCACTACCGCGGCAGGTGATGTGAATCGAACCCTTGGACAGGCCACGGTCGCCATGGACCTCCGCAATGCGACCGGAGAGCCGGGTGCCGATGTTGCGGTTCGTGTTGATCACGTCGTAACTGAGTGAAATCGGCGGCCGATCGGGTAGCAGCTTGATGGCGTCAAGCATCTCTGGGGAAACCGAGTTTTCGCCGTATTCCGGAGTTTCCGGGGCGGTTTCGCCGGTGATCGCCGTAAAAAGGTCGGTGAGGACCTGGAGGTCGAGTTCGGGCTTGGTGAGGCCGTCGTTGCGGGTTTTTGCGCAGATTCTGGAAATCGACTCGACAGGCCTTCCCGAGTGTTCGGCGATTGCGGGAACAACGTCCTTCAGCAACGCGCTGAGGTCGAGCGTGTTGGCCTTCGGGTGGTTCGGAATGTGGCGCTGCTTGAGGAAGTCCGGGCGGCCGATGATTTCATCGAGCGAACGAACACCCAGTCTCGCCATATAGCTGCGGGCTTCCTCGGCGACGGCGGTGAAATAGTTGATGACCATTTCCGGCGTGCCCTTGAATTTCGCGCGGAACTTTGGATCAGTGGTGGCGATGCCAACCGGGCAGGTGTTGAGGTGGCATTTCCGGACGTAAACGCAGCCCATCGCGATCATCGCCGTGGTGCCGAAATTGAATTGTTCGGCTCCGAGGATCGCTGCGATGACCACGTCGCGGCCATTGCGGATCCCGCCGTCGGTGCGGAGGATCACACGATCCCGGAGATTGTTGATCAGCAATGTTTGCTGGGCCTCGGCAAGGCCGAGCTCCCATGGCGAGCCGGCGTGTTTGGTGGAGGAAAGCGGCGACGCGCCTGTCCCGCCGTCGTGCCCGGAGATCAAAATATTGTCGGCGGAGGCTTTCGCACAGCCGGCGGCCACTGTACCGACGCCGGACTCGGCCACCAACTTCACCGTGATCCGGGCGCGCGGGTTCACCTCCTTGAGGTCGTGAATGAGCTGGGCCAGATCCTCGATCGAGTAAATATCGTGATGGGGCGGGGGGGAGATCAGCTGCACCCCGGGCTGCGTGTTCCGCAAGCGGGCGATGAGCGCGTTCACCTTGTGGCCGGGAAGCTGGCCGCCCTCGCCGGGCTTGGCTCCCTGTGCCATTTTGATTTCCAACTCGCCGGCATTCACGAGATAGTAGGCCGACACCCCGAACCGACCCGACGCCACCTGCTTGATGTAGGAGCGCGCAAAATCGCCGTTTGGGTAGGGCTTGTAACGGACCGGGTCTTCGCCACCTTCGCCCGAATCGGACTTGCCGCCGATGCGGTTCATGGCGATGGCGAGGGTCTCATGGGCCTCCGGTGAAAGTGCTCCCAGCGACATTGCCGCCGTCGTGAACCGACGCCGGATCGACTCCATCGACTCGACTTCATCGATCGGAATCGGGCCGCTGGAACTTGGAACGAACTCAATCAGATCCTTAATAGCTACTGGATTGGTTTCCAATGCAACACGTACATATTCCTCGTAATCATCGGGCTTGCCGGATTTCACATACGTGTGGAAATTCTTGATCACTTCGGTGGTGTAAACGTGTCGTTCACCGGCCTTGCGGTAGCGGTTGTAACCCGGGTCACCCAAGTCAAGCGTCTCGCCGTTTGGAACAACTGTTTCGAACGCTGCTTTGTGACGAATGATTGACTCGTCGGCAATCTCCTTGAAACCGACGCCGCCGACTTTCGACGGCACGCCCGTGAACGAGAAATCGACAACTTCGCTGCCGACGCCGATGGCCTCAAAGGTCTGCGCGCCTTGGTAGGAATTGAGCACCGAGATCCCCATTTTCGACATGATCTTGAGAATGCCTTTCTCAAGCGCTTTGCGGTAGTTGGTCATCGCTTTCTGGGCGCTGATTTCCCCAAGCTTGTTTTTCCCTGCATCCGCAGCAACCAGCTGGCGGACGGTGGCGTAGCCGAGATAGGGACAAATGGCCGTGGCTCCAAAACCAAAGCAACAGGCGATTTGATGAACATCCCGGGTCTCACCGGTCTCCAAGACCAGCGAGGCGCGCATCCGCTTGCGAATTCGTGTCAGGTGATGGTGGATCGTGCCGATAGTTAGCAACATGGGAATGGGGACGCGCTCAGTGGAGGTGGCACGGTCAGAGAGAATGATGACGTTTCGATTTTCCTGCACGGCGGCTTCCGCCTCGAGACAAAGCTCGTCCAGGCGAACTTTCATGCCGGAAGGACCTTGTCCACTTGGCCATGTACAATCGAGAACAATGGACGGAAAGCTCTGATCATCAAGGTGCTTAATACGTTCTAGTTGGTGCTCGAAAAGGATCGCGCTATCCAGACTGACCGTATTGCAATGCTCTGGCGTTTCGATAAGCAGGTTCCGCTCGGCACCGAGGCCTGCGCCCAGCGACATCACCGCCCACTCGCGAATCGGATCAATCGGTGGATTGGTCACTTGGGCAAACAGTTGCTTGAAATACGTGTAAAGCAGCCGTGGGTGAGTCGAGAGCACCGCCAGCGGGATGTCATCACCCATCGAAAAGACTGCTTCCTGGGCACCCTTGATCATCGGCGGGAACACCATATCGAGTTCCTCCAGCGAAATCCCGTGAGCGACTTGCTGGCGGGAAAGCTCCAACGGCGAAAAATCCATTTCCGGCACGTGAGCGTTCGGCGAAACGAATTTGCGAAGCTCCACCCGCTGCTCATCAATCCACCGGCGATACGGCTGCTGCTGGGAGAGCTCGTCTTTGATCTGGCGGTCGTATTTGAATTCACCAGTGGCGGTGTTCGCGGAAATCATCTGACCGGGACCAAGACGCCCCTTGCGGACGATGGTCGCATCGTCAAAAATGACCGCTCCGGCTTCCGAGCCGATGTAGAGAATGCCGTCTTCCGTTATTTTGTAACGTGACGGACGAAGCCCGTTGCGGTCCAGCGAGGCGCACAGCTTGGTCCCATCCGTGAAAGCGAGACCTGCCGGCCCGTCCCATGGCTCGGAGAAGGAGCGGGTATATTGATAAAAGGCGCGGAGTTCGTCGGAGATATCCTCGTCATTCCGGTAAGCGGGCGGGACCAGCATGCACATGGCATGCTCCGGCGAACGACCCGAAAGGATGAGCAATTCTAACGCATGGTCGAGCGATGCGGAATCAGACTCGCCATGGCGGATCAGATTTTTCACCAACTCGATGTCATCGCCCCAAACCGGCGAGGCGAAGAACTCCTCGCGCGAGGTCATCCAGTTGCGGTTGCCCTCGACGGTGTTGATTTCGCCGTTGTGGCACATCATGCGGAACGGCTGACCCAGCGGCCAGGCTGGGAAGGTGTTGGTCGAAAATCGCTGGTGATAGAGCGCGATGGCGACTTCGTAGTCCGGATCGCTGAAATCCAGATAGAACGCCCGCAACGCGGCCGGCATCGCGAGCGCCTTGTAGGAAATCAACCGGCTGGAAAACGAAGGCATGTAGAAACCCTGGATCTCCTTGGTCCGGTGCTCGATTTCCCGGCGGCACAGGTAAAGCTGGCGCTCGAACTGATCGGCCTCCATTCCTGTTGGACGCACCATCAGCAAGTGCTCGATCTGCGGGCGGCTCACGCGGGCGATCTTGCCCAAGGCATCGACATCCACCGGCACCTCGCGCCAACCGATGCGGGCAATGCCCCGCCTGTCGGTGATCTCGACGGCGAGTTCCTTGATCTGCGCCATCGCCGCTGCATCGCCTTGCGGAAAAAAGAACACCGCGACAGCCAAATCCGCTTCATTCTCCACGGTGTGGCCGAGTTTCTCCGCAGCCTTGCGGAATAGCGGATAGGGGATTTGGGTCAGGATGCCCGAGCCGTCGCCGGTCTTCATGTCAGCATCGACGGCCCCGCGGTGGGTCATGCAGCAGACGGAGGTCAGGGCGTGATCGAGGATCTGATAGCTGCGTTTCCCTTGCAAATGGGCGATGGCCCCCATGCCGCAATTGTCGTGTTCTTGAGAAAGCCGATGCAGAGATCCGGCGACCAACGGGGTGTTCGAGTGGTAAAAAGCGTTCATCAGGGATTCAGGAATCCAGCCCCGGGGTTGGGTCGGAGCAGGCGGCGAAATGAATGACAAGTCACCAACACTGCCAAGCAGGAACTGTGCCTTTCGCCCGAACGTCTAACCGTCCCGGTGGCTTCGAGAGTTGCTCAGGAAACTTCCGGATTTTCATCGGCCGGCAGCAAGCCGCGTTCCACAAGAAACCGATCCGCCGCGCCGATGGTCAGTTCGAAATTCTTGTGGCTGACGTTGAAGTTGAAAAAACTGTGTTCGGCCTTCTCGAAGTGGATCAACTCGCAGGAATTTCCGCGCCACCGCATCCGGCGGCGGAATTTTTCGACTTCGTCGAACGGCGTGATCCGATCCGATTTCCCATGGAAAAAAATCATCGGCGGAAGCTTCCGGCGGACCAACTGGGTGGGGCTCAGGCGCTTGGCCGTCTTCGCGTCGGGAAAGCGATCCAACGCTGGACCCTTCGCCGCGGTGTTGATCAACGTGCTGAAAAGAATGAGCGCCTGCGGGTGACAATCGAATCCGTCCACCGGCGGCAGATCTTTCGCCTTCGGCATGGCGGCAAGCAGTGCCAGATAGGCGCCTCCAGCCGCGCCTCCGATGGTGATTTTTTCAGGATCGAGATTGAAGGTGTCGGCATTGGAGCGCAACCAGCGGATCAGCTCGCGCGCGTCCTCGATCGCTTCCAACGGACCGGTGTTGTGCTTGGCCGAGGTCCGGGTTTCCGCAGCGACCGAAACCGCGCCGCGGGCTGCGAAATGCAGGCATTGGGGGACGAATTGCGTCGGCGTGGGAGCATCCCAAAAGCCGCCATGAAAAAAAACAATGACTGGCCGGGGTTCGGGGCAGGCTCGCTCCGGGAGAAACAGATGGGCTAACACATCGCCTTGCGGACGTTGGGCATAAATGTAAGTGGCGGCATCCTTCAGGATCTCACGATCACGCGCCTCGCCAATCGGCGCCACTTTCTGCAAAATACTGCTCATAGCTGAATCCCTGCCAGATCCCCAATCGGATCGGCCTGCAATTTGTTTGTTGTGGGATGGGCCGTCTTGTCCAATCGTTTCGCGTATGAATCGACTGATTTTTGTGTTTTCACTGGTTTTTGCCAATCTAGCAGCCGCACAAGACAATCTGAGGCCGGCCCTTGAAACAACCTACAACGCGTGGCGTGAATCCATGATCCGGCGTGATCCTTCAATCTGGCAGCGGGTGACCGCCGAGCACCGCCGGGTCGAGGTGAAGAACCGGATCATCTCGGAAAAGCAGCCTTTTCCCGCAGCGGTTTTCGACTTGCCGGCACCGCCGCCCTCGTTGCAGGGCCTGAAATTTCTCGAAGCGAAACAGAAAGGCGCGACGGCAAAGGCCTCCTACTTCGGGAAAATCGACTTCGGTGTGGGTGGAGAGCCGACTGATAATTTGCTCGTCCTGTCATTCGTCAAAGGCAGCGGGGGATGGCTCTATGACCGGGCGGACTTCGTCAACCTGGTTTCCTTGCCGGCTGTCCGCAAGGAGTTGGCTGCCGGGGATTTGAAGTATTTGAACGAGACTCCCGAAGCCCAACCTTCGGGGCAAGTCCCGACCACACCTCTCGCCGCGCAACCCGCCAAACATGTTGCCAAAGTTTACGTGTTCAGCCCGGGTCGCGAGGTGAAGGTCCAGATCAACAAGATCAGCCACCACCGGTTCGCCAATGCCAAGGAGGCCGAAATCGTAATCGGCGGAGCCTTGGACGGCTTGAACGAGGTGCAATACTCGGTGAAAAAGCTCGAGGGAGGAACCGGCAAGGAGGTGATGACCATCCGCGTGTATTTGATGTCGGAAGTGGCTGGCGCGAAGCCGATCAAAGCATTCGAATACCAGATCGCCGCAGGTGAGGTCCCCAAGCCGTTTGGCACCGGAAATTTCAACGTGGACCCAGCCACCGCCGCGAAGCTCCGCGGTCGATAAGAAGAACGGGGTTGCCAGAGTCGGATGAAACCGGAGGAGATAAGGATCGGGGTGACGCCGCCTCATCAAACTCCGCATTACATATATTGTAACAAGTGAAATTCCGGAGCTTTCGGGACTTCTGCGCTGGATGAACAACTCCAAACCCGATTTCATCCTGCGATGAATCCTTTTCAAGACGATGTTGCCGATCTCATGGCGGATACCAGCGGGCGGATCGGAAAGACGCGCCGGCCGCTATTCCGGATTTATGCGATCCATTCGGCGATTCGCAGTGGCTCATATCCGAACTGCTCCAAGCTTGCGGAGCAACTCTCCGTACAGCGGAAGACTATCCAGCGCGACATCACCTTCATGCGCGATGAACTCAATCTGCCGGTCAAATATGAGGAAAGCCTGCACGGCTATTTTTACGACGAGGACGTGTCGGATTTTCCGGTTTTTCAGACGACCGCCGAAGAATTGGCCGGACTGTTCCTCGCCCGTACCGCTTTGGAATCCGTCCGTGGAACGCCGTTGGCCGAGACCATGCAACAAGTGTTTGGCAAGCTCACCCGCGGGATGCGTGGAAAGATTGAATTACCGAAAACTGGGAGTGGAAAAATCAGAGTCACGGCGGGTCCAACCGTTGCGCCTTGGTGAGGTCGATGGCGGATGTTATTTGATTGCGCACGACTTGGAACGTGATGCCTTGCGAACTTTTGCCCTGCCGAGAATCAATCGGATCAAGGTCACCACAAAGAAGTTCGAAAGGCCCGAAAACTTTGTTGGCAATATCCACTTGAAACAAGTGTTCGGCATCTGGAGCGTAGCCGTAGACTACTCACGGCAAGTAGTCCGGGCCGAGCTGAAGAACTACGCAGCCCGTCTTGCGTAGGAACGCCGTTGGCATCCGACTCAGGAAGATTCCGTCCGCAATGCAAAAGCTTCGCGAGTGGAGGTCCGGTTTGAAATCGGACGGCTTGAAGAGGTGCTGCGCTGGGTTCTCAGTTTCGGGAGTCAGGCAAAGGTGCTAGGGCCGCCGGAGCTGGTCAGAATGGTGCGGGATGAAGTCGAAGCGATGCGGGGTTGAACCGCCCATCGACAACTCCCCTTTTCACCCATACTTTCCGGCCCATGCACCGCTTCATCCTCCCAGTATTCGTTGGTCTGAACCTCCTCGCCTCCGGCGCACCCGATGCCGAAAAGCCTGCGGAAACTCCTCCGCCCAAGGAGACTCCACCAGTCAAAGTGATTGAGCCGATAGTTCGCGAATCGGCGGTGACCATCAACGGGGTGAAAATTCCTTACAAGGTCACCACCGGGAAACTGCAACTCAAGGATGACGAAGGAAAACCACGGGCCTCGATTTTTCATGTCAGCTACGTGCGGACCGACACCAAGGATCCATCCACTCGGCCGGTGATGTTCGCGTTCAATGGCGGTCCGGGGTCGTCGGCCGTCTGGCTGCACCTCGGCGTGCTTGGCCCGAAAATCATCAAGCTTCCCGGCGATGGAACGACAGCTCCACTGCCACCGGCGCGGGTGGTGGATAACCCGCTGAGTATTTTGGACGTCACCGATCTGGTGTTCATCGATCCGGTTTCCACCGGCTACAGCCGGGCTGAAAAGGACGTGAAGCCCGGAGATTTCCATGGCTTGGATGAGGATATCGAATCGGTGGGAGATTTCATCCGCCGCTGGGTCAGCGAACATGACCGCTGGGCATCGCCGAAATATCTCTTGGGTGAATCCTACGGCGGCATCCGTGCCGCAGGACTCTCCAGCCATTTGCAAACCCGCTACGGAATGAGTCTCAACGGCGTTGTCATGTTATCGACCTTGCTGGATTTCTCGACGCTGCAACCCGCCATGGGAAATGACCTGGCCTATCAGGTTTTCCTGCCGTCGCTGACCGGCGTGGCTCATTTTCACAGTAAAATCCAAGGAGACCGCGATGCCCTGATCAGGGAGAGCACCGAGTTTGCATTCGGTGAATACGCGGCGGCCTTGCTCAAGGGGAATGAACTCGAACCGGCGACCCGCGTGAAGATCGCCGATAGATTGGCACGCTTGACCGGTATCGATGCTACCAGTTGGATTGCTCGCGATCTGCGGATCGACCCCTCGTTTTTCCGCAGCGAGCTGTTACGAAAGGAAGGCAAGGTCGTGGGCCGGTTCGACGGGCGTGTCGCATGGGACAGTACCGAAATTGCGGCGGAGTCTCCTGAATACGATCCATCTTATTCCCTGGCCTACGGCGCGTTTTCCACGGCCATGCTCGACTACCTGGGTCGCGAATTGGGCTACAAGGAGGATCAACCCTATGAAATTCTAACTGGAAAGGTCCGGCCGTGGCGCTGGAACACCAGCAACGAAGTCGTCAATCTCAGTGACCGCCTCGCGACCGCCATGAGGGACAACCCGCATCTCCGGGTGCTCGTGATGGGCGGTCATACCGACCTGGCAACCCCGCCGGCAGGAGTCGCCTATTCGGTCCGTCACATGTTGAATCTGCCAGCCAATGTTCGGCAGAACATTTCGACCACTTACTATGACGGCGGTCATATGTTCTATCTGAATCCGCCCGATCTCGCGAAAAGCCGGGCTGACATCGTCAATTTCATCCAATCGGGAAAACCCTGATGCCAGGCACGGCTTGCCTGCCGCTCCCCCCGCCCCGCCGCTTTGTTAGGTTTGCCGAATGGCATCCTTTATTCAATCCGCGTCCAACCTCCAAGGGACGTGTGGATTGCATGATTACGCCTCATGCGGCAGGCGAAAACCCTTCACTCAATCAGTGCGTCAGTCCGTGGATCTGGCAAGCCACGCGCTTGTTCATTCCAACGAGCGCCATCAAGCTCCACACCACCACACCATCCCATGAAAACGAAAGCCTTAATGTTTGGCTCTTCAGCAAAATCTGTGGGTGAACTTTGGTTCGGGCAGGTCTCCAAGTGTGTGATAGAGAGATGTTTGTAGCAGATCAAAGCTGCGATAACCATAAGCTTTTCTCATGCACAGATTGATCCGCAGGTTGAGGCC
>JBGSOI010000139.1:0-5358 GCA_041739215.1 Akkermansiaceae bacterium | reverse complement strand
TGGCGCTTGGCCTTGGCGAGGTCGTCCTCCAACTCGCTGGCCGCGACGGCGGCGACTTCCGCTAGAATGGCCTCGATCAGGGCGTCGCGCTTGGCGGGCTCGGCATCGGCGGAGGCTGCCAGGAGCCCTTCGCGGCCGGGACCGGTCCACGAGAATGCGGAGATTTCCAGCGCGAGTTCCTGCTCCTCGCGCAATTTCCGGTGCAACCGGGACGCGCGGCCACGGCCGAGAATGCCGGCGAGCACGTCGAAGGCGGGCGCGTCCGGGTGATCGAGCGCGGGAGTTTTCCACGCCAGTGAAATCCGGCTGGTGGGCACGGCGAACGTGTCGCGGGCACGGCGCGGTCCGAGCTGCGGCGGATCGATGAGCACCAGCGGCTCGCGGCCGCCGCCGGGAAGGCAATCAGCGGTTAGATCGGTCACCAGTTTCCGCGCTTCTTCCGGATCGAAATCCCCGGAGATCACGGCGAAGCAGCGGTCCGGCGTGTAGCGGTCGCGGTGATAGCCGGTTAGATCCTGGTGGCGGATCGCATCGAACAGATGGCGATGCCCGATCACCGGGTGGCGGCGCGGGTCGTGCGTGAAGACGGTGGAGAACAACAGCCGCGAAGCCGCGTTGTCCGGATCGTCGAGGCCCATGTCGATTTCCCGGCGGATGACGTCCTTTTCTTTCTCGAACTCGGATTCCGGCAGCGTCGGATAGAACACGAGTCCGGTCAGGGTTTTCAGGAATACGGGAAGCGAGGTGGACGGTCCATCGATGTAATACACCGTACGGTCGAAGCTGGTGTAGGCATTCCAGTGGCCGCCGGCGGCCTGTACGGCCGCTGCCAAGGTGTCCGCGTCGTAGTCACGGGTGCCTTTGAAAACCATGTGCTCGAGGAAATGGGAAATGCCGGCGCCGAGGTGCGCGTCCTCGTGCATGCTGCCGGTGGCGACCCAGATCTGCACGCTCACCACGGGTGCGGTCGGATCCGGGTCGAGGATCAGGGTGAGTCCGTGGGGAAGGCTTTCGACGGTGGCGGCAGTGGCGGGATATTCCATGAATTTCTGGCTTGGAGGAAGGGGTGGATGACGTATAACAGGGCTAGATGCAACGATGGATCGCAATGGCGGTGGTGGGGATGATGCTGGTGGTCGGCGGCGGAGGATATGCCTGGTGGAATCACAAACAGAACCGGCCAGCCCCAGTGTGGGTGCCCTTGCCGATCAACCCGGAGCGCACCGACGACGAGCGGGCCACCGCCGCCAGGGAGCTGAAAGGCAAGCTCGACAGCCCCGGGATCCTGATCCAGATCAGCAAGGACCTCGATCTAACCCACAAATGGAACCTGCCTTCCGACGAGGCGGCCGCGAGTGAAATCTCCAAGCGGTTGTTCGTTAGAATTGGCGAGGCGGATACACCGATGGGCAAGGTTCCGTCCATCAATGTCGGCGTCGATGGCAAGGTGAAGGAAATGAAAGTGAACGGAGAAATCGCCACGCGGCTGATGAAGGAGACCATGAAGTTGTTCGGGATCAAATCGCCGCAACCGGAATAAGTTAGAGATGGCTGATGACCTGCGACCGGTCGAAGCGGGCCTTGGGCGTGGCCGCGTATTTGTCATCCGCCGCGCGGTAGCCCAGGGCGCAGGCGACGACGGTCGCATAGCCGCTTCCTTCCAAGCCGAGCACATGGTCGTATCCCGCAGCGCTGATGCCTTCCATCGGACAGGCATCGATTCCTAACAGGGCTGCGGACGCCATCAGTTGGCCGAGGGCGATGTAAGTTTGGCGGATATTCCAAGCGTGCCTCGCCTCATGGCTCATCGCCTGGGCGAATCCCTGGATCATCCCCCGGAGAGGTGCGGTCGTTTCCAGTGTGCTACCCTGGACCTCGGACATGCGGGCCATCCACGCATCGATGTCGGTGGCGTCGAGGTCGGTGCGGGCCGTCAGGACGACGTAGTGGGATGCCTCGGTGACCTGCGGTTGTTTCCACGACTCAGGCGAAAGCAGCGCGCGCAGACCCGGATCCTGGATGACGAGAAATTTCCACGGTTGCAGCCCGAATGAGGACGGCGTGAGGACCAGCGATTCCTCGATGGCATCCCAAGTCGCGGCGGGAATTTTGCGGGATGGGTCGAACCGTTTGGTGGCGTAGCGCCAGCGCAGGGCGGCGAGGAGTTTGTCCGGGGATGTCGTCATGAGCGCGGGACTATTGCCCATCCATTTCGAATGGCAAGGAGGCCGACGGGAAATCCTTCAGGGTCAGGCTGAAAATCACGCCGAATTCGTCCGCCACCCGGTTGTCCCGATGGCTGAGGCCGAGCCCGGCCACCCAATTTCCCAAATCCCGGCTGAGCGTGTATTGCTCGAGTTCGAGGGTGTTGTCGTCGAGCTCCACGGTGTGGCGCGAGCCGACGCCCCAGTATTCGTTGAGCCGGGTGTAGGTCTGGATGTCGAAGCGGTTGGAATCGACCAGCACCGGATGGCCGTTGAGCATCCGGTAGCCTAGGGAGAACTCGAAATTCCGGGTGGGCATGAAGCGCAGGATGCTCCCGAAGGCATTGAACCCGGACCCGCCGCTGGCGATGGGGAACTGGGCCTCGAAATCCAATCCCAACCACGGCAGCGGTTGCCAGCGGACGTCGTTGTAGAGGTTCGAGTAGTTTCGCTGGCCCTCGGGATCCTGGACGAACGCGTCGATGTAGGTGTCCACATAAAGCCACTCGAAGCTCTGGCGGTCGCGTTTGGTCAGCAGTTGGTTGCGGGCGCCGAGGCGGACGACGTTCCAGCTTTGCAGCTCATCAACCGCCGTGAAGCGCGTGGGATCGAGCGGCCGCGGGCGGGTGGTCGGGGTCAGGCGGTCCACCAGCGGACCCTCGGGATCGAAGTCGTTTGTGGAAACGATCGACCAATGCGCGTACGGCTGGACGATGTGCTTGAGGCCGTCGAGCCCGAGCGCGCGGTTCCGGTAGCTGCCGAAGTCTTTGGAGAACTTCACGGAGCTTTCCACACCGGCGTAAATGGAGGTGCGATTCGAGCTGTCCACCGGCCCCTCCACCGAATCATAGCGGGAGTAACCGAGCCCGACTTCGGGTGTTAGGTTGAAAAAGCCGGCCAGGGTCAGCGGCATCGAGAGCTCCTGATAGGTGTTGAAGCGCGAGTAGCTGGAATCCAGCAACTGGGTGCGGATGGCCTCCCGCCGCGGATCGCCGGGCGGCAGCGCGAGCATCCGCTCGGCGAGCTCCCGGTCGAATCCGCTGAGCTGGTTGAGCAAGCGGATGGCATCAGGGTCGCCTGGCGTGAGTTGCAGCAGCGGGTTGATGATCGAGTTGCGCATCGGATCGGCCGCTTTCTCACCGATGATTCCGAACGATGAGTTGCCCTCGTGCAGGACCGGCAGTCCGAACAACGGCGCCCGCACCTGGTCGTAGGCGACCTCTGGCGAGCGGGTGTCCGTCCGATAGAAATCATTGATGCGGAACCTCCCGTAAAGCGACAGCAGCGAGCCTTCGTCGCGCCGAAAAATCCCCAGCGTGTTGTCTGGCGAAGGGTCGGTCCGGTACTCGTTGATCTCGAAATCCTGCAGATAATATTGGTCGCTCAACAGTGTTAGATTCGAGTCGATCCGCCACTCCGCGTCATCCGGGAAATCCAGCTTCAGCCGTTGCTTGAGCTCGATCTGATAGCGCTCCGGGTCGATGGGCAGCCGCGGCACCCCGGTGCGGTTGATGTCCGGGTCGAGGTCGTGGAGATAGTAGAAACTCAACCCGCTGATTTCATCGGTGTTCTCGACCCGGGTATCGACGAAGTCGACGCCCGCGCCGACGCCACGGCGGCTCCGGACATCGAGACGCCAGCGGGACAGCAGCCACGCGTCCTCATTCTCGCCGGTCACCTCGTTCTGCTTGCCGCCGAGCATGATGCCGTAGGTATTCAGCGCGAAGACGCCCCAGCTCGATCGCGATCCCGGGATGAGATGATAGCCGAGGTCCGCGTCCAGCGGCTGGCTCAGATAGGGCAGCCAGAACACCGGGATGTCGCCGGCATAGAGCTTCAGGTCGTTGAACACCACCTTGTCGCCCGGATAGATCGTGGTTTTCCGCGAGCGCACCCAGAAGTTCGGGTTCTGCTCGTCGTGAGTGGTGATTCCGGCGTCCTCACCCACATAAACTTTCTTCCCGCCGCGATCCTCCACCGTGAATTTTCCGGCCTCCAGCAGGATCGGGTCGAGCGACGCCCGCAGCCCGCTGGCATCGAGAAATTTCCGCTCGTAAAAATACACTGCCTGCTCGCCGCGTTGCAGGATGTTCCCCTGATAGACGCTGACGTTGCCCTCCAGCGTCACGGTCTTCGCCTTCATGTCCAGCACCGCGCTGTCCGAGAAGATTTCCATCCCGTTGTCGCCTGTGACCTTGATTCCAGGTCCCGCGTAGCGCACCCCGGTGTCCTGGCTGCCGCTGATGGTCCCGCCGCCGTAGTTGTCAATCTTCACGTTTTCCGGCATCTTCATCGCCTCTGCAGCGGCCGCGCCGAACTCGATTTTCGGCGGTGGCACCGGCGTGATCGTATCGACCGGCGGCGAATCTGCGGCTACCTCCGGCAGCACCTGGGCACCCTCCGGCGGAGTTTGAACCCCTTCCGGCAGGACCTCGGCTCCCGGTGGCGGAACCTGAGCTTCCTGGGCGGCAAGCGGCAGGGAAAGCAGCAGCGGGGAAATGATCCATGCACCGAGTTTAGGCATCGCCGTGATAAGAGAACCCCCGGCCGGTGAAGTAAAGGTCGAATCCCTGCCGCAGGTCGTCGGAAATTGGAGTTTACCACCCGCCATTCCGCGCCATCCTCCGCCATGCAGCCAACCAACCGTGCCGCCATCGTCGGAGTGACCGGATTCGTCGGCCGCGGCTTGCCCGCCTTGCTCGCGGAAAAGGGCCTCGTCACCACCGGCGTCAGCCGTGCCGGAAACGGCTCCGTTCCGGGCATCGACCGGTGGCAAACTCCCGACACGCTCGATTTTTCCGGCCACCATGCCGTCATCAACCTGGCCGGCGAACCCATCGACCAACGCTGGAACGACGCGTCCCGCCGCCGCTTTCACGAAAGCCGTGTCGGCCTGACCACCCGCGTCGTCGAGGCCATCGCGAAAGTCCCGGACGGCGAACGCCCCAAAGTGCTCGTCAACGCCTCCGCCGTCGGCATCTATGGCGACCGTGGCGATGAAATCCTCACCGAATCCGCCCGCCCCGGCCGTGGCTACCTGGCCGATCTGTGCAACGATTGGGAAGACGCCGCCCGCGATGCCGAGACGCTCGGCGTGCGGGTCGTCCGCCTGCGCATCGGCATCGTCCTCGGGCCGGGCGGCTCGGCTTTCGAG
>JBGSOI010000097.1:0-11906 GCA_041739215.1 Akkermansiaceae bacterium | reverse complement strand
GCTGGCACCGATTTCCTCCTCCAGCTCGGCGACGGCCCGGCTGAGCGCCGGTTGGGCGATGGCGAGGCGCTCGCCGGCTTTGGAGAAACTCAGCTCCTCGGCGACGGCGAGGAAGTAGCGGAAATGGCGGAGGTCCATGTATGCCGGGAAAGTATGGTTTCGATGCCGAAAGTCTATTTCCATCACAGGTCGAATTCCGCATAGGGTTCCCGCGTCGCCCCGCAGCCCCATCATGTCGATTCTCAATCCGCCCAAACAACGCCTCTGGATCTGGTTCCTGTGGCTGGTGCTTTTTTACGGATCCTGGCTGTTCCTCGTCGCGGGACTGGGTTGGTGGGACGAGGCGAAGGCGCACTGGGCGATGGCGGTGGCGATGACGTTTGGCAGCTACGCCGCCGGCTCCACGCCGATGGGCGGCGGCACGGTGGGCTTCCCGATCCTGGTGCTGCTCTTCAACCAGCCGGCGGAACTCGGGCGGGATTTCAGTTTTGCGATCCAGTCGATCGGCATGACCAGCGCGTCGATTTTCATCATGGCGAGGCGCCAACCGCTGGCCGGGGCGATGCTGAAAGGCGCGATCATCGGTGCCACGTTCGGGGTGCCGCTGGGGATTTTCCTGGTCGCACCGTGGGTGCCGGCGCTGTGGATCAAGGTGATCTTCGCGGTGGTCTGGGGAAGTTTCGGAATCCTGCACCTGTGGCGGATCGGCGAAATTTCAAGCCATGAGGGGATGACCGATTTCGACGAGCGCTGGGATACGCGGGTCGGCCTGGCGATCGGTTTCCTGTCGGGCGCCACTGTGGTTTCGGTGTCCGGGGTGGGGATCGACATGGTGCTCTACACCGTGCTGGTGCTGGTCTGCCGGGCGGATCTGAAGATCGCGATTCCGACCTCGGTGGTGATCATGGCGTATTCCTCGCTGATCGGGATTTTCACCAAGATCGCCTTCACCGGCGTGCAGCCGCAAGTTTTCGAAAACTGGTTGGCAGCGGCCCCGGTGGTCGCGCTGGGGGCCCCGCTCGGCGTTTTCATCGTCGCCCTGATCGGCCGCAAACCGACGTTGTTAGTGGTGGCGGCTTTGTGCGTGGGTCAGTTGCTGTGGACCTTGACGCGCGAACGGGCGGAACTCGGAGCGGGGGGCATCGGGCTGTCGATTCTCGCGGTGGTCCTTTGCCTCGTCGGCTTTGAAAAGCTGCGTGCATGGGGCGCTGTCCTGGTGGGCGAAGTACAGCGCAAGCGTGCGAGCGAAGCCGGAGTCATCCCGGCAGCGGAGCACCTCGAGGAACGGAGCTGACCGCGCAATGAGGCTGGGGGCTCCCTATTTGAAAAGCTCCGCGAAAAACACCTTCATCGCCTCCCACGAGCGGCGGTCGGCGGCTTCCTGATAGGCCGCGCCCTTCGACGGATCGTCGCCCGCCTCCTTGTGGGTGAAGCTGTGGACCGCACCGCCGTAGGAAACGAGCTGCCAGTCCGCCTTCGCGTCGGTCATTTCCTTTTCAAACGCCGCCACCTGCGCGGCCGGGACGTAGGGATCCACTGCGCCATGCAGGACCAGCACCTTCGCCGGGATCTTCCCCGCAGCCGCGGTCATGCCCTCCGCGGCATCCAGCCCGCCGTGGAATGAAACCACGCCCGCGATCTCCGCGCCGGACCGCGCCAGCTCGAGCACGCCGGTGCCGCCGAAGCAATAACCGATGGCCACCACCTTGGTCCCGTCCGTGCGTTCGTCCGCCTTGAGCTGGTCAAGCGCGGCTGTTAGCCGTGCTTGATAGAGCGTGCGGTCGCCCTTGTATTTCCCGGCCTCCTTGCCCGCTTCCGGCGGCTGCGGGCGGACGCCCTTGCCGTAAATGTCGGCGGCGAAAACATTGTAACCCATTTCCGCCAGCATCCGGCTGCGGCGCTTTTCATAATCCGACAGCCCGGTCCATTGGTGGATCACCAGCACCGCCGGGCGCTTGCCCGCCACCGCATCGTCGTAAACGTGGAAGCCTTCGAGGGTGGCGCCGCCTTGCTGATAGGTAACGGCTTTTTCCACCAGCGCCGCATGGGCACCGGTGGCGAGGGAGGCGGCGAGGAAGAGGGAGGTGAGGATTTTCATGACATCCGACCAAAGCCCCGGATTCCCGGCCCGTCAATCCACTAGAATCGTCACGGTAAATTCACGCTTCCCTTGGCGAAGGACCTCTGATTAAAAGTTAGGTGTGAGTTAAGTTTGAAATCCCCCCTTCGCAACCATGGGCCCCATCTGGCGGAGCATTCGCGGAAGTCAGGTCCGACGCCTTCACTCTCCCCCGATCAGAAACAACCAACCAAACCAACCTTATGGGATTACTCGACACATTGCTCGCAGCCGTCACCGGCAAATCGGACTCTGCGGATGCGAATCCGCTCGGAGCCGCGCTCCAATCATTGCTCGCCCAGAACGGCGGCATTCAGGGACTCATGGCCAAATTCTCCCAAGGCGGCCTCGGCGAGGTCTTCTCCTCGTGGGTCGGCATGGGTGAGAACAAATCGATCTCGCCCGACCAAATCAGCAGCTTGCTCGGCTCGGACCAGGTGAAATCGCTCGCATCGAGCCTCGGCGTGGACCCCGCACAAGCCTCCGGCTTCCTCGCGGACTATCTGCCCAAGATCGTGGACAAGCTCACGCCCGCCGGCGAGGTGGACGCGAATGCGGATGACTCGGAAGGCCTCTCCGCGCTCCTGCCATCGCTGCTTGCCAGTCTCGGCGGTGGCGATTCCAGGCAGGCGTGATTCCCGACGACTAACACAAAAACCAGCCCACGCCCGCCGGATGGCTTTCCGGCGGGCGTTCTGATGGAACGAACCACCTGATTGCATGATGACAAGATCCATCCGCCACCTCGCCATCGCCGCCCTAGGCTTGATCGCCGCCACCCCGCTAACAGGCCATGAGGCCATCCCCGTCCCGGCCGCCGCCGCCCCGCCCCCTGCTCCGCCGGGTGTTACCTTGTTTCAGAATGTCCGCATCTTCGACGGGAAATCCGCAGCTCTATCAGCCCCCTCCCATGTCCTCGTCCGCGGCAACAAGATCGAGAAAATTTCCCCGGATCCCATCCCCACCGACCGCCGCGCGGACACGGTGATCATCGACGGTGGCGGTAAGACGCTGATGCCCGGCCTGATCGATGCTCATTGGCATGTGCTGATGGCGGCGGTGCCCATGAACGTCGTCATGACCGCCGGGACGGATTATCTCAACCTGCTGGCAGGCGCGCAGGCCGGCGAGACGCTGATGCGCGGATTCACCACCGTTCGCGACCTTGGCGGGCCGGCGTTCGGACTCAAGCGCGCCATCGACGAGGGCGTTGTCGCCGGCCCGCGCATCTATCCGTCCGGCGCGATGATCTCCGTCACCGGCGGCCATGGCGACTTCCGCCAGACGTCCGAACTGCCCCGCATCCTCGGCGGGCCGTTGACGCACTCGGAAACGATCGGTGCCAGCATGATCGCCGACAGTCCGGACGAGGTCCGCGTCCGCGTGCGGGAGCAGCTCATGCTGGGCGCGACCCAGATCAAGCTAACAGCCGGCGGCGGTGTCGCGTCGCCCCATAGCCCGCTGGATGTCGCCACATTCACCGAGCCCGAACTGCGTGCCGCGGTCGAAGCCGCTGAAAACTGGGGGACCTACGTCGCGGTGCATGCGTACACCGCCCCGACCATGCAGCGGGCGATCGCGGCGGGAGTGAAATGCATCGAACACGGCCACCTGATGGACGAACCGACCGCTCGCTTGATGGCCGAACGCGGAATCTGGTTGAGCATCCAGCCGTTTCCCGAGGAAATGGGCAACGCCTTCCCGCCCGGCTCGGAGGAACGTGCCAAGTTCCAGGAAGTGCTCGCCGGCACTGAGACTGCGTATGGCCTGGCGAAGAAGTACAAGCTGAAGACCGCGTTCGGGACGGACATCCTGTTCTCCCAAGCCCTGGCCCGGCGGCAGGGAGTTCTGTTAGCCTCGCTGGTCCGCTGGCATACTCCGGCGGAAGTCCTGAAAATGGCCACCGGCACCAATGCCGAACTCCTCTCCCTAACCGGCCTGCGCAATCCCTATCCGGGCAAGCTCGGCGTGGTCGAGGAAGGCGCCTTTGCGGACCTTCTGCTGGTCGATGGTGATCCGTTAGCTGACATCAAGCTTGTCGCCGAGCCGGAGAAAAGCTTCGTCGTCATCATGAAGGACGGAAAAGTTTACAAGAACTCGCTGAAGTAGACGCGACTCCGATCACGGACTTCCGATGAACGAAGCCAGCGCATCGAGAAAACAGACCGCGTCCGCCGGGTCCCGCGCGTTGAACCGGGCGTGACTGGGTACGGTGGCGGAGCCGACATGCACGGTGATCGCGGAATTGCCGAGTTCGAGGAAGACGTCCTCGTCCGTCGCATCATCTCCGAGGAACACGACCGCATCGTCTGTCAGGCTGATGCGCCGCAGGATGCGGCGGATGGCGTATCCCTTGTTCCATTCCACCTGTGGGCGGAATTCGAAGACCTTTTTTCCCTCATGCATGCGGAGGTCTCCGGAAAGCACCAAGGCATCGATCATGGTGCGGAGCTTGGGAAACTCAGCCGGGTCCATCCTCCGGTAATGCAGCGTGAGCGAAGCTCTCTTATCCTCCAACTCGACCCCGGCGAGCTTCTCGACGAGGGGGGCGAGTTGCTCGATGAGGCCCTCAAGATTTGGCCGCGCGGAGAACGCCGCGCGGTGGGTCCAGTTGAGATGGGCGCCTCGAAGTTCCAGCCCGTGATTGCCGGCGAGGATGGCGTCCCCGCCTGCCGGACCGAGGCGGGCTGCCAGATCCTCCAGGCTGCGGCCTGATAGAAATGCGAGTCTCACCCGCGGCCGCATCGCCGCGAGTTTGGCGAGGACTGACGGAGCGTCGGGACAGAGAACGGCATCCCCCGGATGATCGACCAGCGGGGACAAGGTGCCGTCGAAATCCGAGGCGATCAGAATCCGGGATTGGCGGGTGATTTGTGACTGCAGGTCGGTGAGTTGTTCGGTCCAATGAGGGCGCATGGCGGATCCAGTGAGGGTGTGGGTTTTTACTTTGTTAGATATCATCATCATCGTCGGGTTGTTCGACCCGCAGCATGGTCATGAGCAGGCGGCCGGCCCATCGATAGACGTTCTGGTGGGCGACCTGTTCGCGCATCAGCCGCATGCGCCGTTTCTGCCGCCTGGGGCTCATGGTCAGCGCGCTTTTGATGGCTTGGGAGACTTCTTCGATGGCGTAGGGATTCACGCCGATGGCATGGTTCAGCTCCCTCGAGGCACCGGTGAACATGCTGAGAATGAGCACCCCGCGTTCGTCGCTGCGGCTGGCGAGAAATTCCTTCGCCACCAGGTTCATGCCGTCGTGAAGGGAGTTCACCATGAAGAAATCGGCGAGCCGGTGGAGGGCGATCATGTCATGGCTGCGGTGGTGCTCCTTGAGCAGATAGACCGGCTGCCATTCCGGCGTACCGAAGCGTTCGTTGATCCTGGCCACGGCCTGGTCCACCGCGGTCTCTTCCGCCTGATAGCTGGCGAGGTGGTCGCGGCTGGGCACGGCGATCTGAACGAAGCAAAGCTTGCCGCGCCACTCCGCATGGTTGTCGAAAAAATGCTCGATCCCGTGCAACCGCTGCGGAATCCCCTTCGAGTAGTCCAGCCGCTCGATGCTGGCCCCGACCTTCCTCCCCCGCAGGCCGGGCAGGCGCTCGTGCCACCGCGCCATTGCAGCCTTGACCTCCGGGGTCTGCGCCAGACGGTTGTCCTCCTCGTAATCAATGCTGATCGGAAACGGCCGCACCTGGGTGAGATGACCGCGACGGGTGATTTCCCGGCGATCCGTATCCACCCGGGCCTCGATGGAGCGATCCACCGTATCGAGGAAATTCTGGCAATGGTAGTGGATGTGGAAGGCCATGAGATTGTTTCCTAACAACCCGTGCAACAGCTCCTCGCCCCAGGGAAAGGCCCGGAACACCTCTCTGTTAGGCCAGGGGATGTGCCAGAAATGGGCGCAGATGATCCGCCCGCCGCTCATCTCGCGGAGCATCCGGGGCAACAGGCAGAAATGATAGTCCTGGATGAAAACCAGCGCCCGCCCGCCCTGGGTTTCCTGCAGCACCGCTTCGGCGAAGATCCGGTTGGCCTCCTTGTAGTCCCGCCAATCGTCCGGTCGGAATTCCGGCCGGGTGAACGTGATGTGGCAGAGCGGCCACAGCCCTTCGTTGGACAAGCCATAGTAAAACCCCTTTTCCAGTTCGGGATCGAGCCACACCCGCCGCAGCTTGTAGCCCGGGTTCTCGGGTGGGACCATCACGCAGTCGTCGTCATCCACCACCTCCCGGTCCGCGTCGCCGGAACCGTGTGCCACCCAGGTCCCGCCGGAGGCCATCATGATCGGGTGCAGGGCGGTGGCCATTCCGCTCGCCGGGCGGATGCACTCGACCGAGCCATCGGCCCGGCGGCGGTGAAGGAATGGCTCACGGTTGGAAACCACGATGAATTTCCGCCCTTCCAGCCTGGTTTCTATCAAATCGTGCAGTCTCTCGAAATTCCAGATGTGTTCCATAAATCTATCGGGTGTGGTCCATGTTTGCCTTGGCGCGCCATTGGCGCGACACGCCGGGGTGTGTCATTTCCGTCACGGGACGCTCTTTCCCGAGGTGTATCTCGCGAGAATCCGGACGGAGGCGTTGGTCCAGCCGAATCCCGGCTCGTTGGTGGCATAACCGAAAATGATGTCCTCGCCCATGTCCGATGAACCGGTCATCGCGTTGTATTTCTCGAACAACCGCCCGGTGCGCTCGAACTCGGCGGAGAGGGTGGTTAGAAATTTGCTGGCGATGCGTGAGGCGTCCTCCTGGAACCCGTAGCGATGCAGCCCTTCCACCGCCATCAGCACGAGAGGTGCCCACATGAACGGCGCGTCCCACTGGCAGCCGGTGGGCTCGGTGCTGGTGAGCAGGCCGTGCGGGGTTTCGAACTGATGCAGGTTCGCCGCCACGCGAGCCGCCTGTGCCGGAGTGGCCCATCCCGCCCACATCGGCCAGAAGGTGGTGGCATAGGGATAGATCCGCCGCTTCCGCTTGCTGAGCTGCCAGTCAACGAACAGTCCGCTTGGCTCATCCCAGAAATGTTTCTGCATCACCGAGGCGCGCTGGCTGGCAATTTCCTCCCAGTATTCCACCGACTGGGGCGAGGCTCCCAGCAGGCTGCGGATCTCGGCGATGTCCTTCTCCATGCGCCACAGCAGGGTATTCAGGCACACCGGCGCGAAATCCCGGATGCCCATGCCGCACGGGCCGAAGCGGCCGGTCAGGTCGAAGCCGGACTCCCGCACCGTGTGGTCGTCCTTGTAGGCGGCGAGCGTCAGGCTGTCGGTGGACGCGTTGTAACAAGGCTGCGCGGTGGCGAGTTCATCGCCGTGCCCGCGGAGCCAGTCCCGCAGCCGTTCGTAGTGATTGCGGCCGTGGGTATCGATCTCGCCATGCAGCACCTCGGGTGCCGGACCCTCGCCGAGCGCGAAATAGCGGGAAAGTCCCAGCCCGGGAATGAATTGCGGCATGCTCGTCCAATATGCGTGATAGTGCTCCACTTCCGGCAGCGCCTTTCGCAGCCAATCGACGTCCTTGTTTTCCGCGAAAACCGCCAGCACCAGCCGGCCGAGGAACGGCGGATGCGAGCGGGTCAGGCAATAGGTCCGGTTGCAGTTGAGCACCGTGCCGTAGTGCTTTACCTGATAGAGCTGCTGATCGGCGATCGACTGCGCCAGGCCGATCCGCCCCTCGCGCAGCAGCCCCATCGCGATGAAATAGCTGTCCCAGCCATACATTTCGTTGAACCGCCCGCCCGGCACCACGTAGCGGCCCGGCAGGTAAACCAGCCCGTGTTCGGTGATCTGTTCCGGCGCGCCGCTGAGAATCCGGATATCGATCTGCTTGAAAGCCGCAGGCTCCAGGGTCTTGCGCAACCGGTCCCTGACCCGCCTCGGATCCTCGCTGGCCGAGACATACAGCGGCCAGCGGGTCCGCTCGGTCGTCGCCAGCTTGACGTCCTGCACCGCCTCCAAGGCATCGCGGGTGCTGCGGATCAAACCCGGCCACGTCGCGGTCACATATTGCTCAAGCGCCGCGATTTTCGCCCGCGGGACTCGTCTTTTGCTTCGGGAAGGCATCCGCCGAACCTAAAACCCGTGACTGGATGCCGCAACCGATAATGCCTCGGCAGAGATCGAGGTCATGCCAGCGAGCCAGATAGCGGTGACCCCCCTGCCGCGACTCCGCTTGCCAGCGGCGGCCCATTCCGCTAGAAACCGGCCGTGTTTTCCTCCCCGCAAACCACCTGCCTCCCATGAGCTGGGCGATGACCCTCTGGCCGATGGTCGCGGCCACGTCGCTGACGCTGGGTGTGGTGCATCTCATGGTTTGGTGGCAGAACCGGGAAAAGTCCGAGCGGCTCTGGTTCTTCTTGATGACGTTGGCCACGGCCGGGATGGCGTTCACCGAACTGGGGATGATGAAGGCGGCGACGGCGGCGGAATTCGGCTCCGCGCTGCGGTGGAACCATGTGCCGGTATGGGTGAATTTTTTCGCGGTGACCGGCTTCCTGCTGATCTATCTGCGGGCGGGCCGGCTGTGGCTGGCGGGCTTGGCCATCGGCATCCGCACGGTCACGCTGGTGATCAATTTCCTCGTCCATCCGAACATCAATTTCCGCGAGATCACCGGGGTGCGGGAGGTGGCATTTCTGGGCGACGTGGTGTCCCTGCCCATCGGCAGTCCGAGCCCGCTGATGGCGCTGGCACAGTCCGGGCTGCTGGTGCTGTTGGTTTTCGCCGTCGATGTGACGGTCACGGTGTGGCGGCGCGGCGAAAAAAGACGGGCGCTGTTAGTCGGGGGGAGCATGGTGTTTTTCATCCTCTCGGGGACGACCCAGGCGGTGCTTTCGCATTGGGGGTTTCTCGCGGTGCCGGCGATTGGCAGCGTCTATTTCCTCGGGATGATCGTGGTGACGGCCTTCGACCTGACCCTGGAAACGAAGCGCGCGGCGACGCTGGAGGTGGAGCTGAAGGACACGCGGGAGAGCAAGCACAAGGAGGTCGCGCATCTCGGGCGGGTCGCGGCGTTCGGGGAAATCTCGGTCTCGCTCGCGCATGAGATGAATCAGCCGTTAGGAATCATCCTGAGCAACGCGCAGGCGGCGCAGCGGTTGCTCGCGAAGGAATCCCCCGATCTGCAGGAAGTGAAGGACATCCTCTGCGACATCGTGAGCGAGGATCTGCGCGCCAGTGAGTCGATCAAGCGGATGCGCGCGCTCCTGCAACGCGGTGAGGTGAACCTGCAACCGATCGATGTGAACGAGGTGGTGGCCGAGGTGTTCCACCTGATGAAGAGCGAACTGGCCCGCCGGGAGGTGGCCCTGACGCATGCACTGGCGGCAAGTCTTCCCGCCGTTTCCGCCGACCGGATCCAGCTCCAACAGGTGCTGCTCAACCTCATTCTCAATGCCTGCGAGGCGATGGATGGAAACGCCCCCGGCATGCGGCGGATCCAGGTGGCCACGGCCAGCGACGGGACGACCGTGAGCATGGAGGTGACGGATTCCGGGCAGGGCTTGCCGGCGGACGCGGAGGCGATTTTCCAGCCCTTTCATACCACCAAAAAGCAGGGACTCGGGATGGGCCTGGCGATCTGCCGCTCGATCATCACGGCGCATCACGGCCAGCTTTGGGCGGAGAAAGACGAAACCGGCGGCGCGACATTTCATGTCGTGCTGCCAGTCAGGGAGGACGTGGCATGAGCAAAGTCGGAACGGTCTATCTGGTGGACGATGAACCGGGGATGCTCAAGGCGTTGTCGCGCTTGTTAGGTGCCGAGGATTTCAAGGTTAGAACCTACCACTCCGCGTCTGATTTCCTGTTGGATTTCCCGGAAGAGGCCATCGGCTGCCTCGTGCTGGATGTGGCGATGCCGGGACTCGATGGCATGGAGCTCCAGCAACGATTGAATGAGAGCGGCAACCAGCTGCCGGTCATCTTTCTAACCGGCCACGGCGACATCCCCATGAGCGTGCGCGCGATCAAGTCCGGTGCGGTGGATTTCCTGACGAAGCCGGTGCAGGACGAGAAGCTTCTAACCGCAGTGAGTTCCGCCATGAAGCTGGCGGAAGCGCGTGCGGCCGAGCGGGCGGTGATTCGCGAACTCCGTGCGAGGCTGCAACGGCTGACCCCGCGAGAACTCGACGTGCTGCGGCAGGTGATCACCGGAAAACTCAACAAACAAATCGCCGCCGGTTTGGGAACCGGCGAGCAGAACATCAAGATCCACCGCATGCGCATGATGGAGAAGATGGGCGTGGCATCCGTTGCAGAACTGGTGCGGGTGGCGGAGCGGCTGGGAGTGGAGCCGGCCGGGCATTAAACGAAAGTTCAATACACAAAGCCGCCCTCGTCTGACATGTTCGGAATCTAGCCTTGAGGAATCTTCGAACCCCTGATCTTTCTAACTCCCCACACCATGAAAAAACCAATCCACATCACATTGCTGGCCCTGACCTTCGGGTTGGGTTTCACCAGTCCCGCCGCCGAAGCGCAGCAGAAGAAGCCTAACATCCTCGTTATCTGGGGCGACGACATCGGCACCTGGAACATCAGCCACAACAACCGCGGCATGATGGGCTACAAGACGCCTAACATCGACCGCGTCGCCAGAGAAGGCGTCGCCTTCACCGACTACTACGCCCAGCAGAGCTGCACTGCCGGCCGTGCCGCCTTCATCAGCGGTTCCGTCCCGGTCCGCTCCGGCATGACCAAGGTCGGCATGCCGAACGCCCCGCAAGGCTGGCAGAAGACCGACGTTACCATGGCCACCATCCTGAAGAGCCAGGGTTACGCCACCGGCCAGTTCGGCAAGAACCACCAGGGCGACCGCGACGAACACCTGCCGACGATGCACGGCTTCGATGAGTTCATCGGCAGCCTTTATCATCTGAACGCCGAGGAGGAGCCGGAGAACCGCGACTACCCCCGCGACATGAAACTCGCCAACGGCAAGACCTTCCTCGAAACCTTCGGCCCGCGCGGTGTCATCAAGAGCATCGCCGATGGCAAAGGCGGCCAAACCATCGAAAACCTCGGCCCGCTCACCAAGAAGCGCATGGAAACCATCGACGAGGAAACCCTCGCCGCCGCCAAGAATTTCATTACCCGCATGAACAAGGAGGGCAAACCCTTCTTCTGCTGGTGGAATGGCACCCGCATGCACTTCCGCACCCACGTCAAGGAAGAGCACACCGGCATCAGCGGACCCAGCGGCGATGAATACCACGACGGCATGGTCGAGCACGACATGCACGTCGGCGAATTGCTCAAGCTCATCGACGACCTCGGCCTGACCGACAACACCATCGTCCAGTATTCCACCGACAACGGCCCGCACTACAACACCTGGCCCGACGCCGGCACGACGCCATTCCGCAGCGAGAAAAACTCGAACTGGGAAGGTGCTTTCCGCGTGCCGTGTTTCATCAAGTGGCCCGGCAAATTCCCGGCCGGAACGACGCTCAACGGCATCGTTTCCCACGAAGACTGGCTGCCCACCTTCGCCGCCGCCGCCGGCGCGCCGGACATCAAGGAAAAGCTGCTCAAGGGTGGTGTGGAACTCAACGGTCGTATTTACAAAAACCACATCGACGGCTACGACCTGACCGACTACCTGAGCGGCAAGGTGCAGGATTCGCCGCGCAACGAGTTCATCTATGTGGGCGACGATGGCGACGTGATGTCCATCCGCGTGGGCGACTGGAAGGCGACCTACCTGGAAAACCGCGCCGAGCAACTCCAAGTCTGGCGCGAGCCTCTCATCAAGTTACGCTTGCCGCTGCTCTTCAACCTGCGCCG
>JBGSOI010000093.1:0-10574 GCA_041739215.1 Akkermansiaceae bacterium | reverse complement strand
GAGTTGCTGCAAATCCCGGAGCTTGTCGGGGAACTTGGCAGCGAGGTCGTTGTTCTGCGAGAAATCCTCGTCAATGTTATAGAGTTCCCACGTATAGCCATCGAGGACTTCGGGCATCTTTCCGGTGCCCATGAGCCAGGAAGGTTGAGGCGGAGGCGTGCAGGCGAACCAGCCATCGTGATAGATGGCGCGGTTGCCAAACATCTCGAAGTATTGCTTCTCGCGCGTGGACTTGGCTTTCTCATTCGCCTTGTCCCAGGTGTAAGCCATGCTTACGCCTTCGATCGGGCTCTGTGCAATACCATCGACCTCGTCCGGTGCCTGGATGCCGGTGGCTTCGAGGAGCGTCGGCACGATGTCGATGACGTGATGGAACTGGCTGCGGATGCCGCCCGCATCCTTGATCTTGGCGGGCCACGATATGACCGTGCCCTGCCGGGTGCCCCCGAAGAATGAGGCGACCTGCTTGGTCCACTTGAACGGCGTATCGAAGGCCCAGGACCATGCGACGGACATGTGGGGGTCGGTCTCCGCTGATCCCCAGACGTCGTAGAACTTCAGTTGCTCTTTGACCGGGATATTGACGGCTTGGATCGCAGCCATGTCGAACGGGGTGCCGATGGTGGAGCCTTCGGCGCTGGTTCCGTTGTCGCCCGTGACGTAGATGATGAGCGTGTTGTCCAGCTTTCCCATATCTTCGACCTGTTGGATGACCCGACCGATTTCGTAGTCGGTATAGGCGACATACGCGGCGTAGACATCCGCCTGTTTGACGAACAGTTTCTTCGAATCGGCATCGAGCGTGTCCCATTTCGGCAGGCTGTCCGGCCAAGGCGTGAGTTCGGTTTTTTGCGGGATCACGCCGAGCCGCTTCTGGTTGGCGAAAATCGTCTCGCGCAGCTCGTTCCAGCCTTTGTCGAACAGGTGCATGTCGCTGATTTTCTTGATCCACTCCGGCGTCGGGTGATGGGGTGCGTGGGTGGCGCCAGGGACGTAATAGAGGAAGAACGGTTTTTCCGGTGCGGCGGCATCCAGCCCCTTCAAGTAACTGATCGCCTCGTCCGCCAAGTCGGTGTTCAAGTTGTAATCCGGCTTTCCGATATCCGGATAGATCTGGGTGTGATCCCGGAATAGATATGGCGTCCACTGGTTGGTTTCACCGCCCATGAAGCCATAGAAATACTCGAAACCCATCCCACTGGGCCATTGGTCGAATGGGCCGGCCTGGCTGTATTGATAGGGCGGGGTGTTGTGGTTCTTGCCGAACCACGAGGTCGCATAGCCGTTGTCCCGGAGGATGGTGCCGATGGTGGCCTTGTCCTTGGAAATGACACTGTTATAGCCCGGGTAGCCCGTGGCCATTTCCCCAATGACTCCGAAGCCCACCGAGTGATGGTTGCGACCGGTGATGAGCGCCGCCCGCGTCGGCGAGCAAAGCGCGGTGGAGTGAAACTGCGTGTAGCGCAAGCCCGACTTGCCGATGCGATCCATGGTTGGAGTCGGGATGACGCCGCCAAAGGTGCTGCTCACACCGTAACCGGCGTCGTCGGTCATGATGAGCAGGATGTTGGGCGCGCCCTTGGGCGGCACCACCGTCGCCGGCCAGCCGGGTTTGGAATCCGCCGTGGTGAGGCCGATCTTGCCTTCAAATTTCTGAGGCGGATTCGGAATGGATTTTCCGTCGATGGTCGTGGTCGCGCTCGGTGAACCGGGCTCGCCTGTGGTTTGGACTTGTGCCTCGGCGGGAAGAACGGCCGCGATCAGAGCGGTCACGAACATTCCGCTCAGCGGCAGGTGTTGTTTTCGTTTCATTGCTTTTTTTGTTTGAGGTTGGAGATTCGCTTCTGAATGCGCGGGCCGGATCGTGGGAGCCGACCCGCGGGGTTCAGGATCGAAAGTGACTTATTTTACATTTTCGAGTTTCGGCGCTTTCCATGAGCCGTCGAGGGCGGACTCCGTCGGCCAGTAGAGGCGCATGTATGTGGCGAATGGTCCTTTCGGCGCGGGCAGCCAGTTGGATTCCAGCTCCTTGCCCGGCGACTCGTTCTGGATGTAGAGCGTGAGTCCGCCGTCGGCATTCTTTTTCAGCTCCGGCAGCATCGGCGAGTTGATGAGGTAGCGGTCGATGGGGTTGGCTGTCAGCCAGCTCCCCGGCAGTTCATACATGGTGAGCGACCAGAACGCTTTGACCGGTGGCAGCTCGCCTTCCGCGAAGGTCAGGGTGTATTTGCTCGCACCGCTCAGCTTCTCGCCGGCGGAATCGATGCGATAGATCGGATACATCGCCGCCTGCTTCGAGTTGCCCCAGATGCCGATGGTCGCGAGCATGCGATACAGGTAATTGTTCTTCATCGACTCACGGGTGCCGAAGAGATCGCCCGACGTGACCTTCCCTGTGTCGAGAAGCTCCACGCCGCCGGCGAATTCCTTCCATGCGTCGCCGATGCCTTCCTCGAAGGCTTTCTTCATTTCAGGCGAGAGCTTGGCGGGATCGAAGGTCTTTCCGGCACCGATGCCGACCTTTGCGAAGCGCGCCATGAGTTCTTTCTCGGACGGATCGGTCGGGCAGAATTGCAGGATGAAGTTCAGGATATTGAACACCTCGAGCGAAGTCTTCTCCTCATCATGGCTGATCGGCTTGATGTAGTCGATGGCCGGTGCGGGAGCGGGCGCGGCGGTGCCGAGGAACTTCGAGAGCGGCTCCACCTTGTAACCGGCCTGGACCTTCTTCACGTTGTCGATGTCGGACGGGTCGAAGAGCTGCGTGCGATAGACGGCGAGGGTCATCTCGGTTTCGCATTGGAGCACCTTGGTGATGCCCTTGGGCGTTTCGCCTTTCCAGCCGGGGCCGGTGATCATGAAGCTGCCGCCGTCATTGCCGGAGGTGCGGCTGCCGAGGTAATCCCAGTTGAAGGTGTAGAGATCGGTGAACTGGATGCTGAAGTATCGGCTCTTCTCGATGACGGGCATTGTTAGCACGATGGGCTCAGTGCGCAGATCCATGAACAGCCAGGAATACGGCGTGTCGGAATTGGGCGTCTGGATGGCCTTGTCCGCCGGGGTGTAAACGCGCGGCGTGTTGTGGATTTCATTTGCCGGTCCCTTGTATTCGGGGTCGGTCTTGTCAACGAAGTAGCCGTATTCGATGCGGTAGCTGTCCACCATGGGATAGCCGTAGATATAGGCTTCCTTGGCGATGGCGCGGACTTCGTCGAGTGTCACGTCTTCCGCTTGTGCCATGGATGGCAGGGCGAAAGCGGTGGCAAGCGCGAGGTGCTTGGCGATGTTTTGTAGTTTCATGATGTTTGTGGAGTTGGAGATTGAAAGTTGCGACTGAAGTCGTGGGCCGGATCGTAGCCCGTTTTGCAACTGGCTCGAATCCCATAATTTTTCGTTAGGCGCTAGGGGAAGAGCAGGGAGAACTCGAAGTTGTGATGCAAGCGATGAGGGCGGAAAGATGAATGATGCCTTGGAGCTTCATGGATGGGGGTGGGATGGAGGGGCTTCGCTGCTGAAGTCGCGGGCCGGCGCATGAAGGCCGGCCCGCGTGATTCAAAAGCGAACGGTGCTTATTTCACGAGTTCGATCTCGCTCGGACGCCATTCCTTGGTGAAGAAGGGCAGGTTTCATCGATTGTTTGGTTGTTTCTATTTTGAGCCGTCAGTCCATGAAAGAGATCTGGAATTTCTGCACTCCCATGGACGAGGCAAGGCCAGTGGTCTCGCCGGCGAGATACATGACCACGCCGTTGTCATTCGTCAGCTTGGCATGCATGGTGCCATTGATCAGGGTCAGCCCGTTGCTCACCCCGGTGTAGGTTCCGGTGAAGTCCTGGATGCGGTCCAGATTGAAGATCTTGGCATTGGCGGAGACTTTCTGACCTCCCGATCCCCCCACGCCGACGCTGGAGATGGAAAACGAGCGGCGCTGGCCATTGAAGTGGAGAACTCCTTTTCCGGATGATGCGGAACCGTAGTAGGCGGCGGACCATTCCTCAATCCTGGCGGTGGCCGCAGGCGGGGTGGTCGGAGCCGTGGTGGTGGAAGCGCATGCGCCAAGGAGCAATGCGGCGAGGCCTGCCAGAGCAGGTGCGATGATTGATTTCATGTTGTTGTTGGTTGTTGGTTAGGAGAATTGGATGATGATGGTTGTGATGGGATCAGCTTTTAGGGAACAGGAAGGTGACCGCGAACCGGATGCCCCAGTCGGGCCCTCCATCGGGAGCATCCGCATACCAGCGGCCGCCTAGCTGGAACTGCACCGGCACCTCGCCGATTTTCACGAGCTGCGAGATCATCAGGTTGAGAGGCACGGTCCATTGTCGATTCTCCCAGTCGTAGGTGGACTCGGTGTTCAGGGCGAAGGTGGTGTGCATCTTCGTGGTGTAGGAAACGAAGGGTTGTAGATAGGTCGCGTTGACCTGCTCGTCACTCGCCCCGAAGGACCAGAGTTGGTTGGCGAGCATTCCGTAGGTCCAGCCGTCGTGTTGCTTCAGGACCAACGCGGTCGGGCCGGCGCCCCACTGGTTGTTTCCCAGCAGGTCATCGGTGGCGGTGGGGATCAGGAAAACCGGTCCCGCTCCCCAGATCAGGCCGCCTGAGGTGGGTTTCTCAGGGGAAAAGAACAAGCTCTGGCTGGTATCGCCGAGGCCGGACGCGCTGTCCACGCCGGGATACGGCGACTCCATGTCGATCACCGGCAGGATGGTCCGGGAAATCAGGTTCCAGTCGTCATTGAGTTTGATAGGAATCACCGGCTGGATTTTCAGCGTGTACTGGGTGGCATCCTTCGAGCCGATGCCGAAGTCCCAGTTGGATTGCAGCGGCACGCTGATGAGGGCGGCGACCGGGTTGTTCAGTTGCATCGCAAGCTTCGCCTGTTCGTCCTGGGCGGACACTGTGGTGGGGGCGGTGGTGGGGGCGGTGGTCGCGGCATGCATGGTCATCACACTGGCGAACAATTCCAGAGCGATGGCGGTTGTGGTGGCGGGGAGTTTCATAATGGGTCGATGGTTATGGAATTTTGGTTGGGTTGAGTCTGGGAGATGATTCCGGGTCCGGCTCAGGGGGTGGGATTGAGGGAATGGTCCGAACCCTTGGTTGGATGGGAGAACTGCCCTTGCACGGCATCGAGCAGTTCGGTGGTGACGAAGGGTTTGCGCAGGAAGGCGCAACCCGGGATCCGCGCCACTTTTTCCCTGACATCGCCGTCGTCCTGGGCGCTGATGAAGATGGCGGTGAGTCCCGGCTCGCTGGCCGTTAGCTGATGGAACAATTCGAGGCCGTTGATGCCGGGGAGTTGGAAATCCAACACCAGGCAGCCGTAGGCTTCCAGTGGGGAATGGAGGAATTCCTCGGCGGAGGCGAAAGTCCGCACTTCGTAGCCCGATACGCGCAGGAAGCGGGAAATCGCCCGGCTGACGCTCGGGTCGTCCTCGACGAAGGCTATGGGGAGGTGGACGGGCATGGACGGAGGTCGATCCGTCGCGAGCATGGTGCGAGGCGTGGCCGCCCGGGTATTGACCTTTCGGGCAAAATGAAAATCTAGCGCGATTCGCCAGGCGTTAGCGGCAGGGTGAGGTGCGCGGTGGCGCCGGCACCGGCGTTGTTTTCAATCCAGATCCGCCCGCCATGGGCCTGGATGATGCGGCGGCAAATCGACAATCCCATGCCGAGACCGGTGGCCTTGGTGGTGAGGAATGGCGTGAATACCTGATCCAGTTTGTCGGCAGGCAGTCCGCGGCCGCGATCTTTCACCGCTACATGGAGTTGCCCGCCATCATCGCAAGCGGCGGCGACTTCAAGTGTCCTTTCCTCGGGCGGGCAGTCCTCCATGGCCTGCAGTCCATTGAGGATGAGATTGAGAATGACCTGCTGCATTTGCACCCGGTGGCCGTGCACCTGCGGCAATCCGGGGGCGGTGTGAAAGGTCAGCGTGCTCCGGCGCAGGGTCGCGTCGGGGTTGGCGAGTTTTTCCACTTCCGCGAAGAGCCGGACCATGTCGAGAGGTTGGAACTCGATTTCCTGCTGTTTGAGAAACGTGCGCATGCCATGGATGATCTGCCCGGCCCTGACGCTGTCGTCATGAATGTCCGCGAGGATCGCAAGCAGTTCGTCGCGGTCGGGTATGTCCTCATTGAGCAGAATGCGGGCGGTTTCGGCATTGGCGAGCACGGCACCGAGCGGTTGGCCAAGGTCGTGCACGAGCGCTCCTGATAGTTCGCCGACCAGGCTGACGCGACTCATGTGGGCGAGTTCGCGGTCGTGACGCAGGACTTCTTCCACCGCTAGCTTTCGCGCCGAGATATCGATGCTGGCTCCCATCAGTCGGTCTGGCTCACCATCTTTCCCGGTGTAAGGACGGCCGCGCGAGGAAATCCAGCGGGTGCCGCCATGTCCATCGGACACGCGGTAATCCGCTTGGAACTCGGTACCGGTGGCCAGTGATTCCATCAGGGTTTTTTCAAGGTGCTCCCGATCGTCCGGATGCCAGATTTCACGAATGCGGTCGAGATCCGGCACCTCGCTCTCAGAAAACCCGTACAACAACCGCGCCCGCTCGGTGAGCCACAGGCATTTCCCTTCAGAGTCGATCGCCCACAACCCGGCACCCGCCGACTCCGCCGCCAGGCTGGCAGTCGCCTCACTTTTGCGAAGGTCTTCCGCGAGTCCGGCGACCTGGATGAGACTGCGGCCCAGTTCGAAAGCAACGACCAGGATCATGGGGAGGAAAGAAATGGCAACAAAGTAGGGGAGGTGAATGATCTGATTGTCCTGCAACGAGGCCAGCCCTGCCGCGAACAGGAGGAAGAGGATGATGCTGCCTCCGACCACCCCCGCCCGGCGGCGGTTTTCCGCTCCGCCGCGTTTCCATAGACGGACCGAGGCATCGACCATGAAAGCAATCCAGAGCAACGAACTGAATTCATCCACAAGGACCCATGGATTGCGAATGGCGCCGGTGACCACGGTCACGGCTTGACCGAGAAGGTCGAGCGTTCCCATCTGGGTGATCTCGCGATAGATCCCACTCCCACCCGTGGTGAATGCGACGATCACTGAAAGTAACCGGAATGCCACCGACGACCCGGCGAGCCAACAGTTTCCGCATTTGAAATCCAGACAAACGTAGGCAACGAGTCCGGTGTGCAGGCCGAAGAGGGCGATGGATGCCAGGCGCAGGTCCATGTTCACCTGCTCCGGAGTGGTGGCCAGCATCATTGACAATTCGAACCAGGCACAAGCCGCCACCGAAGTGGCTGCGACGGAAAACGCCAGCGATGCCTTGGCCCGGTGGTTCTGAATCCAGGCCAGCAAATGCACCAGTGCCAGGGTGAGGCAGGCGGCGGCCGCCATGCCCCACACCAGGATGACCCAATTCATCGCCATCAGGATGGCGAGGGCACAAATTTCTCCCCGATCCACTCCACGGCGCGTCCCAGCTCGGCCGCTGATTGGACGCCCAACTTGCGCATGACTTCAGCACGATGCGCCTTCACCGTCCGTTCGGACACCCCCGTTTCAGCGGCGATTCCCTTGTTGGGCAGGCCCTCCACGATGAGGGCGAAAACCCGGCGTTCACACGGTGTCAGGACGGCGTAGCGTTCGCGCCACAACCGTGTCAGCGTGCGGGTCTCGCGTTCTTGGTCGACAAGCGCCAAGGCCCGGTTCACGGCATCGATCAACTCCTCGCCGCGCACCGGCTTGGTGAGAAAATCCACCGCTCCGCCCTTCATCGCCCGTACTGAGGATGGAATGTCGCCGTGAGCGGTTAGAAAAACAACGGGCACCGCCTCGTCCTCCGCGGCAAGCAGTTCCTGCACTGTGAAACCGCACAAGTCGGGCATCTGGAGATCCACCACCGCGCAGGCCACCCGCCCGGACCGATGATGATCGAGGAATTCGCGCGCGGAATCGAAGGCTTTCACATCAAAGCCCGCCGCGCGAAGCCGGCGGCCGAGTGCACGCAACAGCGAGACGTCGTCATCCACCAGGTAGATGACGGGCCTTTCCGCAGCGTCGGCTGGATTCGGACCATTTGATCGAGCAGGTTCCATTCGTCACGGATTCATGTTGCCGGTGGCGGCATTCGCTTCTGAATGCACAAGTCGGAGCGTAGGAGCCGGCCCGGGTAGTTCAAGAGTGAAAGACACTCAAGGGCGCGGACAACAGCGCCGCGATCTTCCTGGAGTCCGCGGAAGCGATGCGGGACTCCTGCGGCATGGCTGCGGCGTCCTGATAAAGGGCAGGGGAGTCCTGTCGGATTCCGGGGGAGTCGCATCCGGTGAGGAGGAGCACCTGCATTTGGAATTTGAAACGCAGATGGACGTTAAAAACGCGGATGGAAGAAGGGAGGTGAGGGGGCAGGTTGATCCATGATCAATGGTGGGAAATATCTTCCCGAGCCACCACCACCCAATGTGTCATCGAGCTGGCCGAGGTCTTCGACGGACTGGATGACGCGACCGATTTGATCGTCGGTGTAGGCCTGATAGGCCGCATAAACGTCCGCCTGCCCGATGAAGAGCTTTTTCTGCTCCCAGTCGAGTGAGTCCCAGCGCGGCAACTTGGCTCCGCCGTAAATTTCCTGTCCGTCGGGCCACGGGGTGAGTTCCGCATTTGCGGGCATGATGCCGAGTTTCTTCTGGTTGGCGAAGATGGTCTCGCGCAATTTCTCCCAGCCCCCGTCGAAGAGGCGCATGGCGCTGATCTTGTCGATCCATTCCTTGGTGGGATGGTGCGGAGCGTGGACGCCGCCTGGCACGTAATAGACAAACCATGGTTTCTCCGGAGCGACCTCCTTGAGCGTCTTGATGTAGTTGATCGCCTCGTCGGCCATGGCGGTGGTGAGGTTCCAGGTTCCCGGTGGCTTGCCTTCAAATGGATAGATCGGCGTGGTGTTGCGGAACAGGTTCGGCTGCCACTGGCTGGCGTCGCCGCCGACGAAGCCATAGAAATACTCAAAGCCCATGCCCACCGGCCATTGATCGAAGGGACCTGCCGGGGTTGATTGATAGAACGGTGGTGGCGAACATTCCTCAGAAGACGATGTGTGGTTTTGGTTTCATGGAGGTGATTGTCTGGATTTGTCTGCGTTGTTGGTTCTGCCTGTCCGTGGATCACCGATAGAAGCGGCGTGCCGCGCCCGCGTAGGAATAGGGCGTGCGCGGGCAACCGATGATGTCGATAAACAGAGTGCAGGCTCCGCCGCGGGTCGAAGCGGAACCTTCGAGAACCTTTGCGTTGTAGGTCAGATCGCCTCCGGACAGGACGGGATTGCTGATTTCAACCACGACGTCCGAGACCTTGTCTTCACTGAAAATGGAGAGAGTGGCATTGGGCGGATCCTTGAGGAAGCTGTCCTTGCCCTCACTCCAGAGTGGGATGAAGTCCTTGGTCGGCAGGTGACCGGCGAGACGGGCAGGCCGGTCAGTGAAACAAATGGTTTTAGGATTCACGCCCCGAAGGACGAGCTTGCCATTGGCAAGTGACACACTCCTCGCATTTTGCACATAGAGCACGTCCATCTTGCCCGATGGTTTACCCTTGGTCGTCCAGGTGATCGGCGAGGTGCCCTGCGTAGTCGTCGTCTGGGGAGCGGTGCAACTGACGAGGGCGGTGAGTGCAAGGATGCTGCAAAGAGCACTCTGGATGATGGTGGTGTTCGTTTTCATGGCTTTGATGCTGGATTCATAAGATCGTCGAACTCATTCGCGGCCTGCTTCGACCTTTTTCATGCCTTCTTCAAGCTCCTTGATCTGCGCCGGGGTGAGCTGCGGGCGATCGACCTTGAGGGTCAGCTTGTCGAGTTTGGCGGTGAGGGTGAAAGGCGGCTGATAGTCCGCGTCGTTCACGCCGGTGAGCGTGTCGGATCCGATGTCGAAACTTTCATCCCACTGCAGGATCATCGGCAAGGTGTGAGGCATGATCTCGGTGGCGACGACTTTTCCATCCACCTTGAGCGTGCCGGTGCCGGGGCGGCCGAGGCCGCTCATATTGTTGAAGAGGAGCGTGCCGACGCCGAGGCCGTCGTACTTGAAGTCGAACTCGAGCGTGTGCTTGCCGGGTGCGAGCGCATCCGGGCCTTCCCACTTGATTCGCTTGAGGTCCACCAGGTTCCAGAGAAACACCGGCTTGCCCTTGAGCAGGTAGAATCCGTAGCCGGCGAAGCGTCCGCCGGAGGTGAGGATCATTCCTTCGGCTCCGTCCGCGGGGACATCGATGTCGGCCGTGATGGTGTAGGAGCTGTTGAGGATGTTAGGCGAGTCGCCCTGCGGCAGGCCAACCATGGGAGTGGTGTAAACAAACTCGGTGCGGCCGGCGGTGATGTTCGGCCGGGGAGCGACGATGCGTGCGGCGACCGACGCATCCATCGGGAAGACCTGGTGTTTTCTCGCTTCTTCGATGAAGATCGCCTTAAGTTCCTTCACCTTGTCGGGGAACTTTTCGGCGATGTTCTGCGACTGGCTGAAGTCCTTGCTGAGGTCGTAGAGTTCGAGAATCTGGTTGTTGAGCGGATCCGGATTGGCGGCGCCGAAGGCTTCCCACGGTGCGCGGTTCACCTTGGTGCTGAGC
>JBGSOI010000052.1:0-6013 GCA_041739215.1 Akkermansiaceae bacterium | reverse complement strand
GATCCGGGAAAAAATCATCCGCGCCGGTCATGTGGACGTCATGGTCGCCATCGGCCCGAATTTCTTCTTCACCGTCACTCTACCCTGCACCCTCTGGTTCTTCGACAAGGGCAAGGCCGGCACCGACCGCGCGGACAAAGTCAACTTCCTCGACGCCCGCCACATCTGCTGCCAACTCGACCCTATCCATCGCGCCCTATCAGATTGATTCCATGAGCCTCCCCCCCGACCCAAAGTCCGATTTACAAAAAGCCATCCAGAGCTGCGGAGCCATCATCGTCGCTGGCACCGGCGTCTCGATTGCCGCCAGCAACAATCACCCGCAAGCCTCGTGGACCGGGCTTCTCAAAAGCGGTCTCGAACTGCTTACGACAAAACACGTTCTCATGTCAGCCGAGGACTCCGCGGCGCACTTGCAGTTGCTCAATGGCACTCCGGAAACCGTTCAGTTCATAGCCACCGCGCAGGCAATAACACGTGAGATGAGTCCGAAGATGCTTTGCGAGTGGCTGACGGATACAATCGGAGATATCAAAGCCACTAAGCGAGATTTGCTCGATGCCTTGGAAGAGATTCGGCAGTGCGGAAACATGCTCGCGACGACAAACTACGACGGTCTTTTGCTAGAAGGTAACGCAGATCTCTCCGCTGTCACATGGAAGGACAAAGCCGCGTTCCTAGGCGCCCACCGTCACAGGGAGACAAAGCGGGTTCTTTTCCTACACGGTTATTGGGAGGCACCCGAATCGGTGATTCTGGATGGGAGATCCTACGAGGAAATAACGCGTGACCAGAGCTACCGTGACGACCTCAACGCCGTCTGGCGCACCTCAACGTGGATCTACGTAGGCTGTGGGGAAAACGGCCTAAGTGATCCCGATATCGGACTTCTTTTGGATCTCTATGGGAAACGCGCTCGTGAAGATGGCCACTGGGACTTCTGCCTTGTCCGCAAGTCCGACAGGGATCGCATGCAGCGTTACTTCAACGAGAAAGGTCACAACATCTGCGCCGTAGCGTTCGGCGAAAATCACGGAGACCTTCCGGGCTACTTGCGATCACTTCTCCCGGCTCCAGTCTTGCCCGTTGCCTCCACAGTCTCATCGGTCGCTACGCCGGTGACTCCGCCAATCCCCAAGCCACCCGCCTTCTACGCCGAACCCGACTATATCGGCTCGCACAATTTTGTCGGGCGCGATGCGGAGCTTCAGGCGCTCACCGACTGGGCAGCTCCCGCCGACACGACAAATCTCCTCCTCTTCGAAGCCATCGGCGGCAACGGCAAGAGCATTCTTACCTGGGAGTGGACGAAGAACCACGCCCTCGCCGCTCGCCCTGCCGGTAACCAATGGGCCGGACGCTTCTGGTATTCTTTCTACGAGCGTGGCGCCATCATGGCCGACTTCTGCCAGCGCGCGCTCGCCTACATGACGGCCCGCCCGCTCGAGCACTATGCAAAAAAGAAAACCGCTGAGCTGAAGGACGAACTCCTCGCCCAGCTCCATGCCTGGCCCTGGCTGCTCATCCTCGATGGGCTCGAGCGTGTGCTCGTCGCCTACCACCGCATAGATGCCGCCGAAGTCCCCGACGAGGAGGCCAACACCCCCACCGACAAAATCGCCAAGCGCAACCCCTGCGACGCCATCCGCGACGAGGACAACGACCTCCTCCGCGCCCTCGCCGCCGCCGCACCTTCGAAGATTCTCGTCAGCTCCCGGCTCACCCCGCGCGTGCTGCTGAATCTCTCTGGCCAGCCCATCACCGGCGTGAAGCGCATCACGCTCTCCGGCCTGCGCCCGCCGGATGCGGAGAAGCTCCTACGCTCCTGCGGCGTCCGGGAGGATTCCGCGGGCGGCATTACCGGCGACAGCGCCGCCATCCAGGGCTACCTCACGGCCAACTGCGACAACCACCCGCTCGTCATCGGCATCCTCGGCGGCCTCATCGCCAATTACTTGCCCGACCGCGGAAACTTCGACGCTTGGGTGGCCGACCCGCGGGGCGGGGCTGCGCTCGACCTCGCCAGCCTCGACATCATCCAGCGGCGCAACCACATCCTCCGCGCCGCACTCGACGCCCTGCCGCCTGCGAGCAAGGCGCTCCTCTCCACCCTCGCGCTGCTCACCGACTCCGTTGACTACGAGACACTCAAAGCCTTCAATCCACACCTGCCACCGGAGCCGGAGGAAGTGGTAAAGCCGGAGTCGCCGGAAAAAAACTCGAGTTGGGAACGGAGGACGGAAAAAGAAAAAGCCAGGATGCAGATTCATTACAAGGCCGCCCTTGCGCAGTGGGAGGAATACGACCAAGCGGTGAAAGCTTGGGGCGTGTCTGTAGAGTTCAGCGCTGCCCCGAAGAAGCTGGAGGCCACCGTCACCGACCTAGAGCGGCGCGGCCTGCTGCAATGGGATGGCCGCGAGCGGAACTTTAACCTCCACCCCGTGGTCCGCGGCGTGGTCAGCGGTGGATTGGCGGCAGTGGACCTTGAACGCCATGGTCTGCGTGTGGTGGACTATTTTACCATGCAGTCCCACCGCCCCTTCGAAGAGGCCGAGACGATGAAGGATGTGCGCGGTGGCCTTCAGGTCGTCCGCACGCTTCTCAAGCTCGGTCGTTTCGAGCAAGCAGGGGATGCCTACCGGGGCAATTTGGCGAACGCGCTTGAGTCTAACCTCGAAGCCCATGCGGAAATTTTATCCCTCTTGCAGCCATTCTTTCCGGCCGGCTGGGGAGAACTACCCAAGAATATACATGTGCTGCGCGGCGCCCATCTGGCCCATGATGCTGGTAAAGCCTTAGATTGTGTCAGCGAACCAAGGGCCAGTTTATCTGCCTACAATTCCGGCCTACTCGGCTATGTGCATAACGATTACTGGCGCAGTGCGGTTTTCTTGTTAAGTTCAATAGCCACTAATCTGAGAGGGCAGAACAGGCTCGCTCAAGCGCACCGAGTCTGCGTTCTAGCTTTGGAAGTCGCTACTCTGATTCAAAGTGGCGATGAGGAAGCTATCCTCTTCAGCCGACTGGGGCTTTTTGGCGACCAAATACAACTGGGGCAATGGGCGGAAGCTGCCTCAACGTGGCGCTATCTGGATCCTAAGAGTTCTGATTGGAAGAGCGCCCACGGGCCAGTAAGGGCTGAGCGTCTTCACGCGGAATTTCAGTACTTGCAGGGCAACTTGTTGGAAGAACACTTAGTCGCCGCCGAAAGTCGGGCCAAGGCAATCAGGGACCGCAAATCCATCCGCGCCATGTTTCAACTGCGCGGCGGATGGCGGTTGGGGCAGCGAGAATGGGCACTGGCGGCGGCGAGCTTCCAAGAAGCAGTGCATCTGGCCCGCGAGTGCAGCCTCACCAATGCTGCCTCAGAGACCGGCCTCGCCCTCGCCAAGCACCACCTCCGCCAGTCCGCCGGCCCGCAGCACCCGGATGAGCTTGCCGAATCCCGCCACGAAGCCGAGCGACTGGCCCAACTGCGCAACCCCTCTCATGGCCTCCTCGCACATCTCTGGCTTGCCCTCGGCGACCCCGGGCAGGCGGAACAACACGCCATCGCCGCCTACCGCCAGGCCTGGGCCGACGGCGAGCCGTATGTCCACCGCTACGAACTAACCAAGGCCACCGAACTGCTCCAGCGGATGGACGTCCCCATTCCCACTCTCCCGCCCTACGACCCCGCCAAGGACGAGCCGTTCCCCTGGGGACCCGAAGTCTGCGCCACCATCGAAAGACTTCGCGCCGAGAAGGAAGCCAAGAAACAAGAGGCAGACTGATTCGCCTGCAACAATTCCGCTGGCGATGACCGGCCGGACGCGGTGGCAAAGGACATCGACCATCATTTCCTGAACCGCGGCTATCAGGGCAAGGCGATGGTGGTTTCCAGCGACAGAATCCCGCCGATCCCTTCCGCTTGGTCTTCGTCTTCGCGATGTGGCTCACGGGCTTCGATGCGGCACCTTTCACCAGTAATCCACCGGGTCAGGTGGGTTTGTATTGGGATGACCGCAGACCTCCAGATCCTTCCCAACGACTATGTGTGGCACAGCGTCACCCCAAATACGTCCGACCAGTTCGATCATCATCGTGAGGTATAGGTTGCGCGTTGCCGCAGCGGCTTCGTTAAAAGGGTCACCGTATTTCTGATACATCTCCGAGATCTGCCGGGTGCCACACAAATAGCTGGAGAATGGAGAACCAAGTTTCTCGTAGGATCGCGCGGTATCAAGTAACAGCCTATGAAGGCCGTCATCATCGGACATTGGACCCTTCTCCGGTGAAACCTCCAGTCGAATGCCGAAGGCCTTTGAGAATGCAGCGAAGACAGAATCGTGATGGGATCGTAAGTCCTCGTGAGCGTTGCAGTTTTCTCTTTGAGAAAGCCAAGCCAGAATCAGGGCGGATCGGTCAAAAGTGCGTTGGGAGAAAGACATTCGGAATTTGGAAGGCATGGCTCAATACTGGCCGGAATTTCTTTGCGGATTCAAATTCTTTTCTCGCCAAGGTCTGCGGGAAGTCACGAATTTGGGACATGAGAAAACGGATGGACCGGTTCATTCACGATGCGTTGGGTGATTTCGCTAAATGGTATGTCACCGACCCGGCTGCCTGGCTTGGAAAAGAACGCGACTGCGTGAATATTTTCGCTCTTCAATACCTGACAAAAGGAATCGATAGCACCTCTGCGATCAAGGATGTAGGTCAAATCCGAGTTGAATGTGCGGTCATGCAGCCCAGTAAACCTGGAACATTCATCAGACCGTCTGCCACCAAGGACTTGGTCATTTGGAGCAAACCATCCGACACGACTTGGGACGCGGAATGGAAGCCCGTGAACGCACCACGGGCGATCATGGAGTGGAAGACGTCACGATCCGGCCGCGGTGCGGCGGATTTTGACGTTCATGACGTGGCGTGGTTAACCGCGTTTACAGAGGAATACCCGAAAACGATCGGATTTCTTGTCTCGACCCATGCGACGAAGTCTGTCCGGCGGTGCGCATGGGCGATGGTTCGATGTGGCATTATTGGGAAGCGCCACACCGTGACCACCTGATCCGCCTGAACGCGAACCACTACAGGCGTATAACAGGCTGTTCGAAATGTGGCAGGGACCGGTCTCCGCAAAGGTCCGGTGAATGAAGTGAGAATAACGAGTCGATGGGTGGCCGAATTGACTTACCATCTGCTGGAATTCGCTCGCCATTCTCACGGACCGCCCGGAGGTCGATCCCTGCCTCCGGGATGGCCCGGACCTGACGCCGATGGAGACCGAAGCGATCAAGAAAGTGTGCAAAGATCTGCTGGCGAAGCTGAAGACGGAGAAGCTGGTGCTGGCTTGGCGCACAAAACGCACAACGCGTGCGGCGGTGCGGGTGGAGATTGAGAAGATGCTGGATAGCGGATTGCCGGAGAAATACACGACCGAGCTTTTCGAGCAGAAATGCGGGGTGCTGTTCCAGCATGTGTTGGAGAAGTATCCGGATCAGGGGGCGTCCGTATATTCTGAAGCGGGGTAGGGGGCTCGGGCGAGATGCTCGCAGCCATTTTTGGGAGAGCGGGTATGAGGCGGCGGGTTGGGATGGATGAATCCGATGTCGCTTCGGGGGCTATGCCGGGACAAGTTGAATGAATGAAGGCCGGAATAAATTCCGCGGTCCATATGGAACCCGTCAGGAGTCCGCGGCGCGGCCCATGTATTTGAGGATCGCCTCGCTGCGGGTGCGGACGTGGAGCTTCCGATAGATGTTGCCGAGGTGGAAGGCGACGGTGTCGATGCGGATGCCGAGCTCGCTGGCGATTTCCTTGTAGAAATAGCCTTTCACGAGCAGGTCGAGGGTTTCCGTCTCGCGCTGTGTTAGACCCTTTGCCAAAAATAATTTCCGAAACCCCTCACAAAAGACTGGTACGACCGTTTGAAGTGATTAGGATGGCCGCATCTGCCGTCCCCGCCAGCTTCCCAATGAAGAATCCTGCCCGCTCCCCGAGCTTGAGCTGGCCATGGCGTGCTGTCCGG
>JBGSOI010000048.1:0-11692 GCA_041739215.1 Akkermansiaceae bacterium | reverse complement strand
CTCATGGCCGACACCGGCCTCGGCTACCTCCAACTCGGCCAGCCCAGCCCGACTCTATCAGGCGGCGAGGCGCAGCGCATCAAGCTCGTCTCCGAACTCACCAAAGGCCGCGGCACCAAGGCCACCCTCAACAACGCCGCGCTCACCCAGCGCAATCTATATCTGATCGAGGAACCCACCGTCGGACTCCACCTCGAAGACGTCCAACGCCTCATCGACGTCCTCCACCGCCTCGTCGATGAAGGCCATACCGTCGTCGTCATCGAACACCACATGGCCGTCGCCGCCGAAGCCGACTGGATCCTCGACCTCGGCCCCGAAGCCGGCGACGCCGGTGGCCAAATCATCGTCCAAGGCCCGCCCGAGAAAATCGCGAGATCCAAGACCTCCCGCACCGCACCTTTTCTCAAAATCGCGCTCCGCCTCTGAAATCGGTCCGCGAATCCAGAATCTGCGCAAAGCAGGCATTCATAAAACGGCGAAGCCCTGAATGGCTGGCCCTCAGGCAAATTCATCTCGCCTGAAACAAAAGGCCTCCGCCTCAATCATCCCCGTCAAACGTCCAAACCCGCTTGGAAGTCTCCTCCCCGGCCTGCCGGGTCTCGCCATTGTAGCTGACGAGATCCACCACCTTCGCATCGCATCTGGCAGCGATCTCGCTGGCCAGCCCGCGCGAATGGGTGACGATGAGGAACTGGGTTTCGCTGGAAATTTTCGCGACCAGTTCCGCCAAAGGTGGCAGGAGGTCCGGGTGAAGGCTGCCTTCCGGTTCGTTGATGATCATCAGCGGCGGTGGCCGGGTGGTGAGCAGGGCGGCGCAGAGGCAGAAAAACCGCAGCGTCCCGTCTGATAGTTCGGCAGCTTCGAGCCAGCGCTTCAGACCGGGGCGGAGCAGCCGCAACTGGAATCGGCCCTGGTCGTCCACCGGCGACCATTGGCAACCTGGAAACGCCATTTCCACCGCGTCATCCAGAGGCCCGGACCGTTGACACTCGATCAAGGTCTGCAAATTGGCGGCCAGATTTCCGCCATCTTCTGCCAGAACCGGCGACCAGAAGCCGATCGTCGGCTGGCGCAGGGGCGAACGCGCGTCGGTGGGGAAATGATGATAGAACCGCCAGGACAACAGGATTTCACGCGCGGCCGTCAATGCCGGATAGCGGATGCCTTCCCGCACCTCGCTGAGCATGGACTCCGGAGCGTGGATCGGCAGCGGGCGGGTTTCCATTTTGCCATCGGGGGATCGCAGGTCGATGACCGGTCCGTTGCGTCGGGCCATCACCCGGCCTTTGGTTCCGCCGAGGCGCAGGAACTCGAGCTTCATGTCGGGATCGGTACGGAACTCCGTCAGGTCGCCCGGTGCCGACGGGATCATGCCGCACTCGGTCTCAAACTGGAATTCCGTGTCCACCAATTCCCAGCGCATGCGCCGGGGTTCGTTCTTCATCCGATCTCCCGCCCACAGCAGGCTGGGCAGTCCGCCTTCCTCGGCGACCGCGGCTGCGAACGTGCCTTGGGCCATCCGCTGGGTGAGGGCGAGCGCCCGATAGACATTGGATTTCCCCACGCCGTTCTCGCCCGTCACCACCGTCACTCCCGCCAGCTTCAAGCGGAAATCGCGGAGCGAACGGTAGCCACGGAAATGAACACTGCGGAGCATTCGCCCATCCATCGGGAAAACCGCATTGATGCCAAGCGCAAACCCGGTTCACCTCAACGCTTGGTGACCACGTAGGGCACTCCTTCCAACTCTGTCAGCCGGTCCCGGACTTCGTTGACGTAGGATTCCATCATCGCGGACGGCAGATCACCCACAACGGTTAGCAAAACCGCGCGCGTTTCCTCGCTGAAATGCAACGGCACTCCGTCGATCACATAACGGGTCCGCTCGCTCCAGTCATGATCGACCACCGCCTCGTGAGGAACCAGCGGATCGTAAAGCCGGTCGAGGAGGTCCCCGTCGAACTCCGGAATGTCGGACGGGCCACATGAAATCCCGACGAGCTGCGTCATCCGGGCAATCCGCTTTGGAAACAGATGGCAGGCTTCACCATCTTCCCTGACAAACTCCCAACGTCCGACCGGCTGATAGGTCAGGCGCTCCCAACTCCAATCGTCCGGGCTCAACCGCCACGAATCGAAGTTTTCCAAATAGCCGCCGTGGTCCGGTCCGTGGTCGATCTTTCCTCCATGGACGATGATTCCATTACGCTCGTCGAGCCGCGCCTCATGGCGGCTGATCCATCCCGGTACTTCACCGGACGTCTCGATCCGCCGGAAACGACTCGTCCCGATGTGATAGGCGAACACTTGTGTCCCGCCGATCCGCCTCTGCGGCGGATACGAGAGATTTCCTATCAGAATCAACTCGTCGCCCATCAGCGTCGCACTGTGAAAATCGGTCGGCGGAAAATGATCTTCAGGATAGCCCAGGATCTCGATTCGCCCATCCGGGTGGGCAATGACCACATCATTGTAGATGAAGAAATCCGGATCGTAGCCGTCCTCATGTTCGCCACCGATCAAGACCTTGGTGCCATCGGCCAGCACGGTTAGCGTTCTGCCGAAGCGGTTGAAGCACCAGCCCGCTTTGCCTCCATAGGAACCAGGTCCCTTGAAATGGTCATTCGCGCGGTAGGCGCTGATGTTGCTATCAATCAGCCAGCGCCAAACGGGATTGGTCATGACCTCACCGGAAACCTTTCCGCGCCGCGCGTCCCGCCATTCAAGAAAAAGTTCGCGGGTCACCTCGGGGCCGGGTTCCCAATCGTCCGCATGCTCATTCTCGTCTTCACCCGGCACAAACATGCCATGATCTGGCGGAAACTCGCGTTGCGCTTCAATCCCAAAATTTTCCCGGATTCCGAATGCCGTCCGGATCGGGCGCGTCGATGAAGGCCACACCATTTTCGTTATCGGGCAATACTGAGGCTTTTGCCCCCGGAGCAGGCGGACAGATCATCGCCGAACCTAAATGCCGGCTTGCGGCAAAACCGGCCCGTGTATTTGCTTGACCGGGAGCCGCCCCCGCATCCGGTTAGACGAAACGATATTCCATCATGAATTTCACATCCGACAACTGGGCAGGGGCGCATCCCGCTATCAACGAGAATCTGGCGCGGCACGCGTCCGGCATGGCCGCTGCGTATGGCACAAGCGCGCTCGACCGGAGGGTCGAAAGCCAGTTCAACGGGATTTTCGAGAAGGAGGTGGCGGTGTTTTTTGTCGGCACCGGCACCGCGGCGAACTCACTGGCGCTCGCCTCGGTGAACCGCCCGGGCGGTGTCGTTTTCTGCCACCGCGAGGCACACATGTTGAAGGACGAATGTGGCGCCCCGGAATACTTTACCGGTGGCTCGCGTTTGCAGCCCGTCGATGGCGCGGCGGGTAAAATGGAGCCGAAGAAACTGCTGCGGGAAATGAAACCATTCCGGCCGGATTTCATCCACGCCGGTCAACCGATGGCTGTTAGCGTGACGCAGGCGACGGAAGTGGGGACTGTCTATCAGCCCGATGAAATCGCCGCGCTCGCAGAGATCTGCCGGGAGCACCGGCTTCCGCTGCACATGGATGGGGCGCGGTTTGCAAACGCGCTGGTGTCCCTGGGCGTCTCACCTGCGGAAATGACCTGGAAGCAGGGAGTGGACGTTGTATCATTCGGCGGGACCAAGAACGGTTGCTGGTGTGCGGAGGCTCTCGTTTTCTTCAATCCGGATAGTGCCCGGGATCTCCCGTATATCCGCAAGCGGGCGGCGCAATTGTTTTCCAAAACCCGCTTCATCGCCGCGCAATTCGAAGCCTATCTTGAGGGCGGATTGTGGTTGGAGCTCGCCACCCATGCAAACCGGATGGCGCGGAACCTCGCCGCCTTACTCGAAAAATCCAACGGCTGCCGCCTCGCCTGGCCAGTGGAGGCAAACGAGGTGTTTGTCATCCTTCCCACAAACCTTGCCGCTGAGTGGAAAGCGCAGGGTGTGGGATTCCACCAGTGGACGGTTCCCGGCGACCTGCGCGACGAAGTGCAGGATGACGAGGTGCTTGTTCGGCTGGTAACCAGCTTCGCAACCCGTCAGGAAGAGGTGGATGAATTCGCGGTGCTAGTGGCGCGATAATGGGGGATAAAGTCGTCATCACGTCCCCACTCGCCCGGGTGATCCACCTGGAGGCTCCGTCTTGGACGGGGTGATTTCAAACAACTCCGTCTCCGCCAACGTGCCGGGTTGTTCCGCGGAGATGGCGACGCTGATCCAACGGAATTCCTCGTTGCCATCGAGAATGACCTTGATGACCATGGTGATCGGCACCGCGAGCAGCATTCCCAACGGCCCCCAGACCCAGCCCCAGAACAGCACGGAGGTGACCACCACGAGGGTGGAAATGCCCAGGCGCTGCCCGACGAAGGTGGGCTCGATGAAATTTCCGATGAAGTTGTTGATGAGCAGGTAGCCGCCGGCGACCACCAGGGCGACGGGAAATCCGGAGATGAGAAGCGCGAGGATGATCGGCGGCACTCCGGCGACCAGCGAGCCGATGACGGGGATGAAATTCAGCGCGAAGGCGAGGATGCCCCACAGGACGTAGAAGTCCAAACCCGCGGCCCAACACAGCAGGCCGGCGAGGATGCCGGTTACGAGACTGGCCACGGTCTTGATGGCGAGGTAACGCTGGATGTCGCGGGTGGCCCCGAGCATGCGTTCCAAGTTCGGCCCGCGTGCCTTGGTGATGGCCGCGAACCTCCGACCGAAGGTTTTCGCCTCCAGGAGCATGAAAACGGTGAGAATGAGGACGGAGATGGAGATGCCGAAAAACCCGACGACGCGGCCTAACAGACCGGTGCTGAGTTCGAGAATCCGCTCGAAGCGGATGTTCTGGAGGTTGGCGAGGTTGTTCTCCACGGCGAAGCGGATTTTCTCCTGCGCGTCCTCGACCCCCCATTTCTGCAACTGCATGGCGAGCGATTCCGACCCGCTGCGGATCTGCTCGGAAAACTGCACGGCATACCGCTCGTCCCATTTCTGCTGCAGGTCGCCAATGAGGGTGACGCCCAGCAGGATGACGCCGGCGATGAAGGAGAAATCGACGAGCACCGTCAGCAGGACGGCCAGGATGCGGGGGACCTTGCGCTTGCGGAGCCAGTTGGTGAGCGGAAAGCTGACCGTTGCCACGAAGAACGCGAGCAGCACCGGCACGCAGAACCGTTCCGCGATCTTCAATCCGCCGATGACCACCACCAATGCGGCGAGCAGCAGCAGGAATTTGCCGGTTTTAATTGCCGGAGATGGTCTTTGATCCTCCATTTCCAGACAGTGAAAGGCGTGATGCCGGGGATCGCAACCGTATTCACGAATGTCGGGAATATTGGCCCGAGCCGCGGCGCGATCGTTCAGGAAACCAGCTTCGCATAAGCGCGGAGATAACCGACGCACTGGGAGATTTCCGGGAGGTTGGTTCTCCAATTGTATTCGTACTCGATGGAGACATTGCCCGCAAAGCCGTGCTTGCGGACTTCATCGAGGATGGCGGGGAGGTCGATTAGGCCGGTGCCCAACGGTTGGTCGCGGGAGGGCTCGCGGATGGAGGTGCGGTCCTTCAGGTGGAACGAATGGACGCGCGGGGCGATCTTCCGGATCACTTCCAGCGGGTCGAGATCGGAACTGGCCCAGTGGCCGATGTCGGCGCAGTAGCCGATGTTAGGGTGACGGCTCTCAATGGCTTTCCAGAGCGTGTCGGGATGCCAAAGGGCGGTGGGCTTCGGGTGATTGTGGAAGCAGATCTTGAGGTCGTATTCCGATGCCAGCTTTTCGAGAAGGTCGAGCGAGCCGAGGGATTCAGTGGTGATGCCGTAGAGGTTGAGTTTTCGGGCAAGGTCGAAGATTTCCCGGGCTGCGGCTTCGTTGTTAGGAATGGCGATGACGCCGAGATTCACGGCCGCGATCTGGTGTTTCTCCAAGTGGGCGATGACGGATTGCAATTCTGCACCAGCTAGGTCCGGGCCGAATTTCAAATCCCCATGAACGCCGCCGATTTTTTGTCCCGGATAGAGTTCCACACCTCCCGCACCCGTGGCGGCGGCCATCTCGATGGCTTCGAACAAGGTGAAATCCTTGAACGACCAGCACTGCACGCAGATGGAGAATCCGGCGGCGGTGAAGGCGGGTTGGGGGACCGGCTCGCCATTCGCCCGGAAGGTCAGCAGCGCGGAGGCGGCGGGGAACAAGGAGAGGAGCGAGCGGGCCATGGGTCTGTCAGGGCATGGCCCGGTTAGCTGCTAATCGTTGTTTTTGATGATGGCCTTCTTCAGCTTGAGGTATTCCTTCTCGTCGATGATGCCTTGCTGGCGGGCCCTGTCCAAATCGGTCAACTGCTGGCCGACGCTCGTCTGGCTGGTGTTGGTGACCTTGGTGCTGCTGCCACAACCGGTTAGACTGGCGGATAAGGCGGCGAGAACGAGGCTGGTGAGGAGGAATCGGAGGTTCATGGCTCCCGGATTTGAGTCTGAACCGGCGTGAAAAGCAAGTTTGGGATTGGATGCAGGTCAGGGTGAAGGCACCGGAGCGGGGCGCTCGTAGTTGCTGAGCCAGTGGGCCTCGTCGTCGTTGAGTGGTTCCGAACGGCTTCGGAGTTCCTCCGCATGGCGGGCGAGGGCCAGGGGGATTTCAGGATAAAGGGTGGCGGTTTTTTTCCATTCCTCGAAAACAAAAAACAGATTCGAAGTCTTGAGCGATTCGATGGCGGCGTTGATCCATTCCTCCCTGAGCCACGCGGGTGCATCCTGTGGAAGTTGGTCCAACAACTCACGGGGAAACCACTGCGACGGCTCTGGCGGCAAGTAATGGTGGCGGGGGAAATCGCGTCGGGTTTTCGCGGATGCGAAGGCGATGGCACCGGCGAAATCGTCATCCCTGAGCAGGCGTTCCAGGCGGTATCTGTTGGAAATTTGCGGATGAAGGGGAATGGCCACCGCCACCCAGGCGATGGACATGAGGATTGCTGCCGGGAGCAGTTTGCGTGATGCGTTGGACGCCGGTCGGAAAAGCGGCTTTTGCGCGATGCCCTTGACGAAGAAGGTGGCGATGAACAGCAGGATCAACAGCCAGAAGGAAACGATGTTCGTGAAGTTCGCGGCGTGGACCAGGAGTTCGGTGTGTGGCGGCAGACGGATGCCGCCCATGATGCCGACCAGTGAAAGACGCTGGAACGCGGACCCTAACATCGCCTCCAGCGCTGCGGGCGCGAGCACCAGCGGCAGCACCCGCAGCCAGCTCACCTCCGTCAGCACCGACACCGCGCGGACGATGATGGCGACCCGCCAGAACGCCACGATGCCGAGGAAGGCGATGTTCCATTTCGTCGCGGTCATGATGTCGGTCATCGATTCGACAGGGATGCCGTAAATCCACGCGCAGGGGGCTGTTAGCCAGGCGAGCCCGAGGAAGGTTCCAAGCTGTTTCCAATAACTGCCGACCTTGTGGAGTTTGAGAGGCCCGGACATCCACAGGAAAATGAAGACGACGGACACCATCGACGCGGCGAACGGGCCGATGAACCACTCGTGCTCGCGCAGCAGGTCAAGGTGGTCGTAATTGCGTGCGATCCCCGCCGTTAGAACAAGAATGGCTCCGATGAGCCATGCGTGGCGCGCGGCGGCGACGCGCTCGATGGCCCCGCGGTTGCCGAACAGATAGAGAAACAGATCGGCCGGGCGCATTCCGGGGCTGGTGGATTTTTCAGGGTTCATGGGCGTGGGGTGCGGACTGCGTTGCGCAGGTGGGTGCGGAAGTTGCGGTTGCGTTGGCCGACGAATTCGGGAGAATAGAGCCGACAAGTTAGATCACGGAAGCCATTTCTGAGTTCATCGACGCTCATGTCGGTCGGGCGGAAGTTGATGTCGAACAAGGTGCAGCGCTCGGTCGCTTGGGCTGATAACAGCCGGCCTTCTTCGGCGAGACGGGTCCAGAGCGGGGTGCCGGGAAAGGGTGTCAGATAGGTGATCTGCACATCGTAGAGCCCGCTTGCCTCGACGAAGCGGAAGACGTGCTCTAAACTATCAGGTCCGTCGCCATCCAGTCCCAGGATGAAGCAGCCGTTCACCGTGATGCCGTGGCGCTGGATCGTTTCCACGGCGCGCAGATAGCGGTCGGTGCGGCGGGCTTTCCAGTTGGATTTCTTTTCGACGCCGTCGAGCGATTGAAACCGCGGGCTCTCGAAGCCGATCAGGATTTGCTGGCAACCGGCGTCGCGCATCATCCGCAGGAGGTCCTCGTCGTCGGCGACGGAGACGTCGGTCTCGGTGAACCAGCGCAGGTTTTCCTTTTCCAACGCCTTCATCAGCGCGCGGCCATGACGCTTGTCGGCGAAGGTGTTGTCATCGGCGAACTCGATGAAAGGCCGGGCAAACAAATCTTTGAGCCGTCTGACTTCCGCTACGATTTTCTCCACCGGCTTGGTCCGGAACGTCGGCGAAAGGCGCATGGATGCGGCGCAAAACTCGCAGGCATACGGGCAACCGCGCTGGGTTTGCACAGTGAAGCGCGGGTAGCGGTGCGGGTCCAGCAGCTCGAAGCGCGGCATCGGTGCGTGGCGGAAATCGAACGGCCCGCGCAGTCGGGCGTCATAGAACGGCTGCAATTTTCCGCGTTCCAAATCACGCAGGACATCCGGCCACACCACTTCGCCTTCGCCGATCACGACGGCGTCGACATGGCGGGCAGCCTCTTCCGGCGCGAGTGTGGCGTGCAGTCCGCCGAGAATCACCGGAATGCCCTTTTCGCGAAAACGGGCGGCCATCGCGTAGGCTTCCTTCGATGTTGCGCTGAGGGTGGAAAGCGCGATGGCATCGAAGCGCTCGGGGATCTCACTAACATCCCGGACTTCGAGATACTCGGCCCCGATGTGCGGCGGCGACATGCCCGCCAGGGTCAGCAGGCCGAGCGAGGGCAGAGCCTCGATTTCCCGCGCCCGTCTCGCGACTGCGGGAAATGACAAACCCAACTCCAGCAGTTCCGCGTCCACCAGCCGCAAGCCGCTCATCGCGATGTAGCCGATGTTCATGAACGAATTCTCAGGCGAGCGCCGTTAGCAATTTCTGATGGATCCCGCCAAAGCCTCCGTTGCTGAGGACGGCGATGATGTCGCCGGGCAGGGCGGATTCCTTGACCTTGGCGACGATGGTTTCCACGTCCGGCAGATAGAATCCCTGGCCGCCGAGGCGGGCGATGTCGGCGGAGAGTTGGTCGGGGTTGAGGCGGTCGTTTTCCGGAATCTTGTGGATGTCGGTCATCGCGGCGACGACGGCGAAATTCGCGAGCGCGAGGGCTTCGGCGAGCTCGGTCTGGAACACGGCGCGGCGGGTGGTGTTGGAGCGTGGCTCGAACAGGATCCACAGCCGCGAATCCGGATGGCGCTGGCGGAGGCTCTGCACGGCGAGGCGGATGGCCGTGGGATGGTGCGCGAAATCGTCGATGACCTTGATGCCGTTGACCTCGCCTTTGAGTTCCTGGCGGCGGGCGACGCCGTCGAAGGATTCAAGTCCGGCGCGGATCTCGTCGGCAGTTAGGCCGGCGAAGGTGGCGGCGGCGGCGGCCATGGCCGCGTTGCGGATGTTGAAATCGCCGGTCATGCGCAGCGAGTAGGGAATGCCGCCGAGAGTGAACGAACTACGGTCGGTCTCGTAGTTGAGGTTTTCGATGCGGAGCGCGCAGCTTTCGCCGAAACCGACGGTGGTGACCGGGCAGGGGGCCTTGTCGGCGACATCGAGGCAGTTCTGCTCGTCGCCATTGATGAAGGCCACGCCGCCGCGCGGGACGATGTTGAGCAGGCGGCGGAAGGTGAGTTTGATCTCGTCGAGGTTGTTATAGATGTCGGCGTGGTCGAACTCGACGTTGTTCACCACAACGCACTCGGGGAGGTAGTGGAGGAATTTCGAACGCTTGTCGAAGAACGCGGTGTCGTATTCGTCGCCTTCTAACACGTTGATTTCGGAGTCGGTGAAATGCGCGCCGCAGCCGAGATTTTTCGGCAGCCCGCCGATCATGTAGCCGGGATCGCGGCCGGCGTGGACGAAGATCCATGCGAGCATCGAGGAAGTCGTGGTTTTTCCGTGGGTGCCGGAGACGACGAAATTGCGTTTTCCGCGGAGGAAGAATTCCTTCATGACCTCGGGCAGGGAATGATAGAGCAGCTTGCGGTCGAGCGCGGCCTCTGCTTCGGGATTTCCCCGGGAAATGGCGTTGCCGATGATGACGACATCGGTGTCGGCGGGGATGTTTTCCTCGGCGTAACCTTCCGTGAGGGTGATGCCCTGGCCGCGGAGGAAGTCCGACATCGGCGGATAGACATTGGCATCGGAGCCGGTGACGGTGAAGCCACGTTGTTTCATGGCGGCGGCGACAGCACCCATGGCGGTGCCACAGATGCCGGTGAAGTGGAAATTGGATTTGTCTGACATCGAAGGGCGCGAGGCTAGGCGGCGATTTTCGGCCTGCCAATCAGGAATAGCGTTCAGCGCGTGAGATACTTGCGGGTGAATTCCGCGGCGGCGTTTTTGCCCTGCTGGATCCATGCGATCTCCTCGGCACGGACTCTTTCGGCAAACTTGCTTCCTTTGGCAAGGCGGTCGCGGAGTTCGCGGGTGAGGGACTCCGGCTCCGTTCCTGTGAGAGTGGTCGATCTCGCGCGGTGAAATTTCTTTTCTAGCCGGGTTTTATCCGAAGGTTCGAGAGCTTTATGAAAAGCATGTAGATATGACAGGCTGGCGAGTTGGCTGGCGTTGTCGGCGGCCTTTCCCAGGATTAGCAAATCCCCTAGAGCTTCCAGTAAAGCGGGATTGTCGAAGTCGGCGAAGCGCATCATTCCAAGCACTCCCCGTGTTGCTTCGAAACGGAGTTCGGGTGTCATGACTTGGCGCGCCATGACAGGTTGTTTAGTGAGGACGAACGCTGCGAAGCCGTAGGGCTTGAATTCCTGTATCTCGGAGGGGCCCGGGCTTTCCTCCAGATCGGGCTTTCCTGCCATGATCCATTCGACGAGCCACAACTGGTATTTCTCACGGCCGAAGTGGGCGTTCGGGTTGATGGAAAGCGCTTTTTTGATGAAATCGAGGGACTTCGGAAGATCGCCCGTGTAAATCAGGAAAGTGCCCGTGTTCGAATAGGTCTCGTAGATCGCGGACTGGATGCGGTTTTTGGTTTCCATGGTCTCGATGGCACTCACGTGGTCGCCGAGTTTATGCTGGGAGACGGCGAGATCGTCGTAAGGCGGTAATTCGGCGGGCGTCTTTGCGATGAGTTCCTTCGCACGGTCAATACGCCATTGGTGGAACTCGCGCGAATGGCGCGGAAAGTTGCCGCTGATGATGTCGATCACCTCGGGAAACCGGGCGCTTTCCGAGGCGATCGTGTCATTGTCCCAAAGGCAGGCCTGGGTTTGGGAAAGCGGAAACGCGAAGCAAAGTAGGGAAAGCAGGAGCGCCTTTTCCCCGTAGTGCGTTTCGATCAGCTTCATCGAAGCAGACTGCCACTTCCGGGAGTTGTGGAAAGTCAAAACGTCGGAGCTGTCGGCGACTGAGCAAAAGTGGATTTAATTGTCTGAGCAAAAGTGGACAGGTGCTCCTGATCTTTGAGGCGGCTTAAAGACGGTATTCTGCGAGGATGTCCGGCCATTGCGGGTCTTGGGGAGTAGGTGGGCGGGCAAT
>JBGSOI010000032.1:0-5895 GCA_041739215.1 Akkermansiaceae bacterium | reverse complement strand
GACGGGTTCGGTCAGCCGATAGGTGCCGTCTTGAATCAACACGGTTGCGGGACCAATGAGTTTGCCATCCGAGCGCAGTTTCCTAAGGGCATCGCGTGCGCCGGCGAGGGTGGCCCATGGCCCGCTAACTTTGGAACGCCGTTTCGCGGCGAGGCCATCGTTCAGATCGTCGCCCGTAGATGAGAGGTGGTGGATGTTACTTGGGGTTTTGGAGGTTTGAAGCATGTTTGATGGAGAGGAGTACCTTCATGACTTGCAAGAGGTTGGCCGGGTTCAGGCGGGCAGATTATAGTGGTCTTTCGGATCGAGCCGCGCGCCCTCGTGGCCGCTGGGGCAATCGAAGATCCCATTACCGATTTCTGCGCCGTCCTTGCAGCGGAATACAAGGGCGCAGACCGAATTTGTCTCGTATTCAATTCCAGTGGGAAACATGATACTGCTAATCTCCCTGTAGGTTTCATGGATTGAAGAGCAAACCGCAAACCGGAAGAGGGTAAACACGTTCACTTCCATTGTCAGGCGGGTGTCCAGCGGGTAGATTGTTCGGCCTTGCGGACGTACGAAGATGGTGATTGCACTTGCGCCGTGTCCGATACTTCCACGCCATGTCGTCCTCTGGCCCGTCTTTGGTCCCTCGTGCTGGTTGAAAAATCACGGCTCCGGCGCGGGCTGCTCTTTCAGTTTCTCCAGACGCTCACCTACATTCCGTTCTACGCGGCGGTGGGTTGGCTGATCGATGGAATCCTCAACAACGCCTCACTGGGCGTGGCGGAGAAGACTCGCTGGATCGGCCTGTATGCCGTGGCGAATCTACTGCTGTGGCCGCTGCATGGTTGGCTAACGGTGAAGGCGTTCTCCGAATCGCAAATCCTCATCCGCTCCACCGTGGCTAGGCTGAGGCGGATGGTGGTGGACCAGTTGCAGCGGATGTCGATGAGTTTCTTTACCAGCAAGGGCAGTGGCGCGCTGTCGAACCAGGTGACGGTGGACCTCAACAAGGTGGAGGGTTTTCTCAACACGGCGATCAATCAAATCGTCAGTCAGGCCTCCATCGGGGCGATCACCCTTGGCTGGCTGTTTTTCAAAAATCCTTGGCTGGCGGGTTTGTCGTTGATCGCCGCTCCGCTGCAGATCGCACTGCTGCGGGCGCTGGGTGGCCGGGTCAACCGGGTCAACCGCAACGTGCAACAGACGGGCGAGATGTTTTCCGCGCGGATCGTCGAGTTCATCGCGGGGATGCGGCTGACGAAGAGTTTTGGCAATGAGGTGGAGGTGGCCGAGAAGATGGGCCGCGACATTGATGACATGCGGGACCGGGGCTATGAGGCGAGCATCCTGCTGCGCTGGATGTATTTAGCCGTACAGATGATATGGGAATACACGGGCGCGCTGGTCTGGTGCGCGGGCGGCATCATGTATCTCCATGGCTGGACCACCCTCGGGGAACTCGTCGCGTTCACCGGGCTGATGAATTTCGTGCGGCAGGGGATGATGGCCTATTTCAACGGCTTTGAAGCGTGGAGCCAGGCGAAACCTGGGATGGCGTCGGTCATTGGCTTGCTCGATTCCGAGGAGCTGGAATGCTATCAATCAGTCGATGCTGGTGCCATGCTCCGTGGTGGAGTCTCGATGTGCGGAGTGCGTTTTCGCTATCCACGAGGCGAGAGGCACCGGGTGTTGGACGATATTCATGTGGTGGTGCCCGCAGGCCAGCGGGTGGGGCTCGTGGGCGAGACGGGAGCAGGCAAGAGCACTTTCCTCGAGTTGTTGATGGGCTTCTATCAGCCGGAATCAGGCGAGGTGCTCTACGACGGACTTCCTTTGTCGGCCATCGGGTTGCGCTCCCTGCGGCGGCGCATTGCAATCATGAGCCAAGATGCGTTCATCTGGAATGACAGCGTCTTGGAAAACATCCGCCATGGCCGCCCGGGTGCCTGCGATGAGGAAGTGATCGATGCGGCTCGAAAGGCACAGGCGCATGAATTCATCGGGCGGTTGGATGACGGCTATCAGACCGTTTGCGGCGAGCGGGGCTCGAAGCTCTCCGGCGGACAGCGCCAGCGCATCGCCCTTGCGCGTGTGTTTCTGCGCGATCCCGCGATTGTGATTCTGGATGAGCCGACAAGCGCCCTGGACCTTGAAACCGAAGCTCGTCTTCAGGACGATCTGGACGTGCTCTGCCGAGGTCGGACCACCTTCATCGTCGCCCATCGGCTGTCCACGCTCCGCGGCGTGGACAGAATTCTCGTCTTCAGTCAGGGACGGATCGTCGAAGATGGTACGAGAGACGAGTTGCTGGAGTTGGCCGGTGGAATGTTTGCGAAGCTGCACGCGCTTCAAACGACGGTGGCTGGAATCCGATGACGGAAGTTCAGCGCCGTGCGGCGTATTTGAAGTGGGCGGCGGTTTCTTGCTGGCGAGGGCATTGGGATTGCTGTGCTTCCATTGATTCCACCGACAAGGCTTTGCAAGACGCAGCAATCTTTTTTAGAACACAAAGAATGAAATACAAACGACTGGGGAAAACCGGGCTGAAAGTATCCCCCCTCTGCCTCGGTACGATGAACTTCGGCTGGGTGACCGAAGAAAAGGAGAGCTTCGCCATCATGGACGCGGCGCTCGAAGCGGGGGTCAATTTTTTCGATACGGCGGACGTTTATGGCGGCTGGTCCACCCACTCCGGTGCCTGCGAAGAATTAATCGGTCGCTGGATCGCGCAGGGAGGGCGGCGTGATGCCTTTTTCCTTGCGACCAAGGTCTACAATCCGATGAATCGCGAGGGCCTTCGCGCCGAGCCGAACCGCGACACCCGCTGCTATTCCGCACCAAAGATCATTCGACACTGCGAGGACAGCCTGCGCCGCCTGCAAGTCGATTCGATTGACCTCTATCAGTTGCACCACATTGACCGCGAATGCCCCATGGCCGAACTCTGGGATGCGATGGAGACCCTGCAGCGCCAGGGTAAAATTATTTATGTCGGTTCCAGTAATTTTGCCGGTTGGGACATCGCCACCGCTTGCATGACCGCGAAGATGCGTCACCGGATGGGCCTCGCCAGCGAGCAGAGCGTTTACAATCTGGACAACCGGATGGTCGAGTTGGAGGTCATCCCTGCCTGCGAACACTTCGGGCTGGGCCTGATTCCTTGGAGCCCACTTGCCGGTGGCCTGCTCGGAGGCGCTTTGGAAAAAGCAGCCAATGGAAGACGAGGCAGCGACGATTTCGCCAAACAGGTCGAAGAGAAGCGCCCGCAGTTGGAGAAATACGAAGCGCTTTGTAAAGAACTCGGTGAATCGCCCGCAGACGTCGGTGTCGCCTGGCTGCTGCAGAACCCAATCGTGACCGCCCCCATCATCGGTCCGCGCACGATGGAGCAGTTGGATGGTGCCCTTCACGCACTGGAAATTGAGTTGAGCGAAGAAAGCATGCAGCAATTGGACGCGATCTTCCCCGGCCCCGGCGGCCGCGCGCCCAACGCCTACGCTTGGTGACAGAACCGTGATTCATCAGCCTGTGCCAAAGAATTGAACGAAGCACTTGAGCTGGGGGCGCTCCTATCAGTCATCAAAACCATGGGCTTGTTCTCACGTTAGGCGAGGCCTTTCACAAGCTCTCTTCCTTTACGCCAACGAGCAGAACGAAAGCCGCGTCCGCTGGCACTGGCACTGGCACTTCGACGCGTCGGAGAAATACCAGACGTGATGAAGAACTACTACCGCATGGCCACCAAGGTGCTCGCCACCGGCGGTAAGCGCATGCGCCACACCGCCGCATTCCTCGCCCTCATCCCCCTCTCCGTCTCCTCACTTTCCATCGTCGGCTACTGGTTTGGCGCGAGCGAACTCTACGGCGTTGCCCGCTACACCGACATCGCATGGCAGACCGCTACGATCATCGCCGCGCTCGGGATCGGCGTTGTCGCAGCACTGCCCGATTGCGGCCTCGTGGCCTTCCTCATGAGGTAGGACGCGGGTGGGATCGTCGCGCGGCGCATGCTCCTGCCCATCATCATCCTGCCCATCCTGTTTGGATGGATCCGCATCGCCGGTGAGCGGTATGGCGTCTATGATCCTAGAATCCGCAGTTGGAAAGCGGATGGGGTGCGCAAGTGGGTCATGTGACGGCAGGTGAGGTGGCTTGAGTGGGGTCAAACAGCAGCCAAGGAGGAAATTTTCTCATGCTTAGATTCAACTGCGGCGCAGTTTGGCTGAGCCATTGCTCAAGCCTTCGGTATGCTTGCTTTAGGAAGTTGGCGAACTTGTTTCCAACCGCTAGTTTTACAATTTTTCGGCGTCCGCTTAGGATTATTTTGGCGGGGATAAGCAGCAGTTCGTAGCGGCTTTTGATTGCTTCGGTATGACCTCCTTGATTTTTGAGCACTCTCACAAACAGGCTCCACAGATTGTAAATTAACAACAACAGCCGCGCCGAACTCTGGCTCACCGCCGCCTTTTGCGAACAGAACCCGGCGAAGCCCCATTGGTTCTTGAGTTCGTCAAAAACGTTTTCGGCATCCGCCCGCTGACGGTAGAGTTGAACAATTTGGAACGCGTCGGTCTCTTCAATTGTTAGGTTGGTGACATAGGCGCTGAAGTCTTCCTTGCACTGCTTCCAGAAGCTCCCTTGCGGACTTGTATTGAGTGGTTTGAGAGTGCGCTCGACGATCACGCGGCGCTCGCAACTCCAACCGTTGAGCTTGAGTTTGATCTCGGCGAGTTGCACGAGTCCTTCGTGGGTTTTGCCCTGCCAATCGTCCCATGGGACCTTGGCGATAGCCTTTTTGACGTTGGCGGTGAGCTTGAGTTTGAACAAATAGGAGGGACGCTTGGCTTGACCTTTTTCGTGCCAGGCCATGACAGCTTCTTGGCCGAAACCGATGTCGCCCCGGTTGAGACGGATGCGGTGCTGGGCAATCGGACTTCGCCAGACTTTTTCCATCGCTTCGATCCAGCCGCTGGAACTCACCGTGTTGCCTTTGCGCCATTCCATGTGAAGGCACAGACGCGTGCCTCCAATCACACAGGCCAGCGGATGATGGCTGGGTCGACCGGGTTTTTGCGGGTTGTAACCAATGGCTGTATCCTCTTGCTTTCCGTAGCGCGGAATCACCGTGGAGTCCCAGTCCGCCACGGCATTGGGTGGTATGGCGTGATGGATCATCTGTTCGGAGGGCGCGAACCAGGCTTCCACTTGGGCGGCGTCGAGTTGCGCACAAAGTCGACGGAAGGCATCTTCGCCGCAGAGTCGCCCTTTGTGCATGCCGGTGATTTTGGCTACCGCTTCATCATCTTGCAGTCGACGGCAGTGCGCAAAACGCGTGCCACCGATCAGGCTGTTGAGCGAGAAAGCTTTGAGAATGTCGGCCACGGGCGTGGCGTTGGGACTGGTGCGCGGCAGGGGGTAGTTTGCAGCAAGCTCGGTGATCACACCGCAGCGTTCGAGAAAGTGATCCCACGCCACCAATCCGCCATACGGGGTGAGCGCCTCGTCGCTGCCACGCAGGTGAAATTGCCCGCCCGCAGGCAGAAATTTGAAATCCAGTTCTCCTTCACCCAATGGGTGAACCAGTTGTGCGTTCGTTTTCGTCTTCGCCACCGATAGAATAAGCACTTGCGCCACTCATCCTCAACATCAACTGCGGATTAGAGGTTCAATCCTATCATTTATTTTCGCGCACATAAATGCGTGTGAAAGTGACCGTGTCTGTCCTTCTCGAAAGATCAGAGCAAAACGGTGTTCCAGTAATTATCGTCGCCTCTTCCGCCAAATCCGTGGGTGAGACTACGACCTAACCACCGCGAAGCGGCGTGCCTCTCTTGAAAGTTGTCCACGACAGGCCGATTCGAGAATGGGACTGAAACTCGTCGGAGAAGCGGACTGTTGTGGGCAACT
>JBGSOI010000099.1:0-9327 GCA_041739215.1 Akkermansiaceae bacterium | reverse complement strand
GTTCCACATCGCCGATCTGCCGGTCGTCGCCGCGTTGCAACAGCAGCCGGAATGGCATGACCATCCGTGCGCGATCCTCCGCGATCCGACGGATAGGGATGACGGAAAAATCCCGCTGTCAGCGCTCAATCCCGCGGCCCGCCTGACCGGCATCGCGCCCGGCTGGCCGCTCGGGCGGGCGCTCGTCCGGTGCCCGGATCTGAGGGTGCTGCCCCGTCATCCGGGAACGGAAAAACAGCTTCTAACGGAGTTGGTCGCGCTTGCGGACACCTTCACCGCGGATGTGGAAATCACCTCTGCGGATACCGTCCTGCTCGATCTGGCGGGAACGAAGCGTGTTCATTTCGATGAACTGGAAACCCTCTCCCGCTCTGAAGTGGAAGTTAGCCACGCGCTTGCGGAGACGCCGGACCTCGCGCACTTCGCCGTGCTCGAACCACGGACCCGCGGCCGCTTCATTTCCATCCGCGAGATCGGCACGCTGCCGCTTTCGCTGATCGGGAAACTGGAAGGCGATGGCAAATTCCTGCCGCTGTTGGAGCTGCTCGGACTGCGCACGCTGGAGGATTTCCGCCAGCTTCCGCGGCAAGGACTGACCGAACGCTTCGGCCCCCGGGCCGGCCATTGGCAGGATTTGATTTCCGGAAAAACCTGCCGCCTGTTGAAACTCCACCGGCCGCCGGAATCATTTCTCCAGACGATCGATTTCGATGACGCGATCCACTCCAGCGAGGCCCTGGTATTTGTCTTCAACCGCATGCTGCACGTGCTGGCTTCCCGCCTCGCGGCCCGCCATCTAGCCGCCTCCGTTTTGGAAATCCATCTGCGCCTCGACCAAGGCAGCATGCGGCGGGAAATCCGTTTGCCCGAGCCGCTATCCGATCCGGCGGCACTTCTCAAGCCGATCCAAACGCTGGCGGAGTCGCTGGTTTTGCCCGCGCCGGTGGTTGGCATCGAACTGGATGCGACCGCCGCGTTTCCGCTGTCGCGCCAAAGCGACTGGACCAAGCGCCAATTGCCAAATCCCGAGCGCTGGGCGGATACCCTGGCGCGGCTTGAGGCGATGGTCGGTAGCGGGCGCGTGGGAAGCCCGCTGCCTTTGAAAAGCAACCGCCCTGAAGTGTTTGAAATGCGGGATACAGCCAATCTTGATTCTGCCAGCACCAGGCTGCCGGTTTGCAGCATTCCGCTCCGCCGTTTCCGGCCACCGCTGAAAATCGCCGTGGCGTTCGCATCCATCCGCAATCACCGTCCGCGCCCGCTCGCATTGCTAACAGGACCTTATCCCGGCGAGGTGGTGGACTGGCGCGGGCCTTTTGTCACGCTCGACAGCGAGTGGAATCCGGACGGTGCGTGGCAGCGGCTGGAGTGGAACATCCGGGTGGATCGCTCGCCGCTGTTACGGCTGGTTTTTCTATCCGATGACCACTGGCAACTCGATGGAATCTATTTCTAACCATGTTTTCCGAGTTCCATGCCCGTTCCGCCTTCTCGTTCCTCCGCGGCTCAAGCCCGCCCGAGCGCTTGGTCGAACGCGCGGCGAAACTCGGTTACCGGGATATCGCCATCACCGATCACGGTGGTTTTTACGGCTCGGCCCGCGCGCACAATGCCATCAAGGATATGGGTGCCGGTTTGCGCGCCATCGTCGGAGCGACTCTGGATCTGCCGGACGGTTCGCAGCTTCCGGTGGTTTGCACGAACCAGGCGGCCTATCAAACCCTCAGCCGTCACCTGACCGACCTGCATCTCGAAGGCGCGGGAAAAGCCCGTGACCTGACGAACTCCGGACTCGTCGCCCTGACCGGAGATCGCGACGGTCCCTTGGTCAGACACTTGCTGCGCGACCACAAGGCGGCCGCGCTCGCCGCCGCGGAAGGGCTCGTCGCCACCTTCGGGAAACAGAACGTCTATGTGGAAATCAACCGTCATCACTTGCAGGATGACGGACGGTTGAACCGCTATCTCGTCGATCTGGCTGAGCATCTCCGGCTGCCATTGCTGGCCAGCAACGCTCCCTTGCATGCGAAACGCGCCGACCGCCTGCTGGCGGATGCCTTCACTTGCCTGCGCCACCATGTGACACTCGACCAAGCCGGCGACTTGCTCTTCCCGAATGGCGAACGCTGTTTGAAATCGCCTGCTGAAATGCGGGAAATTTTCGCGGATCTCCCCATCGCCATCGAGAACACACACCGGCTATCAGACCGCATCGGGTTCACTTTGCAGAACCTCGGTTACGAGTTTCCCGACTTCCCGGATGAATATGGCAGGCCGCTGTCCAAGCCACGGCAAAGCAAGTTGCTGCATGACCTGGCCTACGCCGGCGCGAGGAATTTCTATGGCGCGGAATTGCCGCCGAAGGTCGGCAAACAACTCGATACCGAGATCGAGTTGATAGACAAACTCGGCTTCCCCGGCTATTTCCTCATCGTCCACGATCTCGTCAGATATGCCAAAGGAGAGGGCATGCTCTGCCAGGGCCGCGGCTCGGCGGCGAACTCCATCGTCTGTTTCTCCCTCGGCATCACCAAGGTCGATCCCATCGGTTACAAGCTGGTTTTCGAGCGTTTCCTCAATGAGAAATCCGCCTCTTGGCCGGACATCGACATCGATTTCCCATCAGGCGAACTCCGGGAAAAAGTCATCCAGTATGTCTTCAAAAAATACGGCGCGCGCGGCGCGGCGATGACGGCGAACGTGATCACCTATCGGCCGCGTTCGGCGTTCCGCGAGATGTCGAAGGTGTTGGGATTTCCCGTATCGCTAGCGGACCGCTTCTCCAAGGAAAGCTCGGGCTTCCGCCATTTCTCCGAAGATGGAGAAAAGCCAAAGCGGGAGGCCGAGTTTGAGAGCCGGATGGCGGGCTTGTTGCCGCCCTCGCATCCCAGACTGCCCGCTCTGTCGAAGTTGTATAACGCCGTGTTGGGATTGCCGCGCCATCTCGGCCAGCACTCCGGAGGCATCATCATTTGCGACAACCGGCTGGACGCCGTGGTGCCGATCCAACCCGCCACCATGCCTAACCGGACCATCGTGCAATGGGACAAGAACGACTGCGAGGAACTCGGCATCGTCAAGATTGATTTGTTAGGTCTTGGCATCCTGGCGGCCATGCAGGACTCGATTTCCATTTGCCAAACCCGGGGCAAGAACTTCGACCTGACCCGGATTCCCGCGGATGATCCGGAGGTTTACAAGCTGCTCCACCGCGCGGATACCATCGGCACCTTCCAGGTGGAATCCCGCGCCCAGATGGCAACCCTGCCGATTCTCAAACCGGAAAATTTCTACGACATCGCCATCGAGGTCGCCATCATCCGGCCGGGACCCATCAGCGGCGATCTGATGCATCCTTATCTGAACCGGAGGCTCGGTTTGGAATCGGTCGAATGCATTCACCCGGACTGTGAGGATATTCTCAACCGCACTCTCGGTGTGCCGCTGTTTCAGGAACAGATGATGAGCATCGCCAAGGTGATGGCTGATTTCACCAGTGCGGAACTCGATGATCTGCGGCGAGCCATTTCATTCAACAGGTCGCATATCAAAATGCAACGGGCCACCGCGCTGCTCCGCGAACGAATGTCAGCAAAAGGCATCACCACCGACGTTCAGGAAAGGATCATCCACGCCACGGGGAATTTCGCCATGTATGGATTTCCCGAGAGCCACGCGATTTCCTTCGCCTATCTCGCCTACGCCTCGTGCTGGCTGAAGGTGAACCACGCCGCCGAGTTCTACACCGGGCTCATCAACAACCAGCCGATGGGATTCTACTCGGTGAACACCCTGATCCAGGATGCGAAACACCACGGCCTGCGGATCCTGCCGGTATGTTGCGTCCACAGCGGATGCCTAACCGAAGTCATCGATGATCTAGCACTCCGGCTCGGGCTGGACCGTTTGAAAAACCTCGGCAGCCAAACGATCCAGAGAATCGTCGCCGAACGCGGGCAACGCAGCTTCGATTCGTTGGAGGATTTCCTCCGTCGCGTTAGACCTGGAGAAAAGGAGCGCCGCGCGCTGGCCAGGGCCGGGGCTCTCAATGAGCTTCCCCAAGTCAGCCACCGCCGCCAGGCGATGTGGCAGGCCGAGCTGCCGCTGTACGATGATTTGCTGCAAGGCCCTGCGGACGACTTTTCCGATCTCATTCCCGCCATGACTCTGGCAGAACGGCTGTCTGCGGACTTCGCCGTGCAGGGCGCGAGTTCCGGACCGCATCCGATGAAACTCTGGCGCATGTCCGCCGCCAGCCGGAGAATCCAACGGGCGGTGGATCTCGAAAACCTGCCAGCTGGCATCCCGGTCACCGTCGGCGGCATGGCCATCTGCCGCCAACGGCCCGGCACGGCGAAGGGGCATTGTTTCATTTCGCTGGAGGATGAAACGGGGATCGCGAATCTCTTCGTGCCCAAGAAAATTTTTCATCATTTCCAACAGATCATCGTGACCGAGCCGTTTTTGTTAGCCACCGGGCGCTTGCAGCGGTCGCAGGGAGACAAACCGACGGTGTATGTGACGGGAATCGCGCCGCTGGCGGGGATCGGAGCGGATCACGCGGCGGCTTCGCATGATTTCCATTGAGAGCACGAGATTCCAGAGCAGCGTCCGGAGTTCACGATTTATCGTGCTCTTGTTTCAACACCGTTGGTGTAAAAGACGCGCCTCCTCCCAGCCCGCCACTTTTGAAATTGCGCGACCCCAATCCGTGGTGCTGCCTCCGTCAATAGATTCCCAAATGCCGCGTCGAAAAACGACTCGCCGCGAAACAACACGCGCGGTCGTCAAATAGGATGTTAGACCGCGGAGCACGCCATGAAACAGAGATGTCTCGCTTGCGGTATCGAGAAGGACACCTCGGTCAAAGAGGCTTACCCTTATCCTGACGACGGCGGCATTGACAACGAGCCGATTGCGCCATTAATGACTATAGACTGTCCGGGAACGGAAAATTGGCGCGTTGTGACCGTGTGCCACGCTTGCTTTCACAAGCTCGATGCCGACATGTGGATTAGCGAGCGTTGCTGGTTAGCAATGAACCCGATTACACCGTTTGAGCAGCTACCGAAACTACAAACACCATGACACCTGAACTGCCGCCAGCCATCGCCGGGCAACTTTCCGGGCAGCCCAACCCGACTCAAATTCAACTTCACCCTCAGGAACGGCAGGATTGCCGCACTTGCCATCGGAGCATGAGCCACCGCACCCAACTCCACAAATGACCGCAACGCCTGACAATCATCCGATGCGGCGAAACACTCCGGGCGTCGCCGAACTTGGGGTCGCCAGGCGCCTCTTCGCGCCTCCTGTGGAAATGGCGATTCTGATCCTGTTCGCCATGGCTCAGCCTGTGCTTTTTGCCGCAACCTACCCCGTCTCGGAGAATGTGGTGGATGTCACCAAGCCTCCCTATTCGGCAAAGGCTGACGGGGTGTCCGATGACACGGAGGCGCTTCAGCGCGCCATCAACGAGCACACCGGGCGGCACCGCATCCTTTATTTCCCGCGCGGCACTTACCTCGTGAGCGTCACGCTGAAATGGCCGAAGAGATTCGGCGGACGCGACAACTGGGGAAAGACCTTTCTTTGCGGCGAGTCGCGCGAGAAGAGCATCATCCGGCTCAAGGACGGGACGTTCACCGATGCGGAGAAACCCGAGGCCATCATGTGGTGCGGGGGCTTTGGGTCAGCGGATTGGTTCCACAATTACGTCGAGAACCTGACCTTCGATGTCGGCACGGGGAATCCGGGGGCGGTGGGGCTGCAGTTTTACTCCAACAACTCCGGCGCGGTGCGGGATTGCCGTTTCGTGGCGGGCGCGGGCAGCGGGCATACGGGACTCGACCTCGGGCATCGGGACATGAACGGCCCGTTGCTCGTGCGGAATTGCGAGGTCACGGGCTTCCGGCGCGGCATCGCCACGGCGGGTGCGGTGAATGGGCAGGTATTTGAGAACATCGTCCTGCGCGGTCAGACGGAGGTGGGTTTCACCAACGAAGGGCAGGCCATCAGCATCCGCGGCCTGCAAAGCGAGAGCAGCGTGCCCGCGCTTTCCACCTATGGCACGCTGTGCCTGCTGGACGCCAGAATCACCGGCACCGGCGGTGCTGAGAAGATGCCCGCCATCGTGAATTTCAATGGAGGGCGCGTTTTCCTGCGGGACGTGAAGACGACGGGCTACGGACGCGCGCTCGCCGATGTTTCGCACACGCCGGACTCCGGCGCGGCGTATCGCGTCGCCGGCGAGGACAAGCCCGGCAGTCTCGGACCCGACATTGCCGAGTATGGTTCGCACCCCGCAACAAGTCCGTTTCCTTCGCCCCCGGAATCGCTCCGGTTGCCCGTGAAGGAAACTCCCGAAGTCCCACGCGATGACCCGAAGACATGGGCCAACGTGAACGATTTCGGCGCGGATCCGACCGGCAATGCCGACTCCGCCGCCGCCATCCAAAAGGCCATGGACTCGGGTGCGGGCACGGTTTTCCTGCCTGGCAACTATGCGCTGAAAAGCACGGTCGTCATCCGTGGCAAGGTGCAACGGGTGATCGGCACCGGCGGAATGGTGGACTACACCGCGCAAGTGCGGCCGGATTTCCGCCTTGTGGATGGTGACGCGCCGGTGGTCATGCTGGAGCACTTTGCCTACATCCACGGCGGATTGGAGGTGGACACACGCCGCACGCTCGTTCTGCGCAGCGTCGCCGACTGCGACCTAACGACCACCAAGCGTGCGGAGGGAGCGGAATGGTTCTTTGAGGATGTCGTGACGCACAACCTCGCGCTGAAGGGACAAAAGCTCTGGGCGCGACAGCTCAATATCGAGAACGAGGGCACACATCTCCTTAACAACGGCAGCGATGTGTGGATTCTCGGCTACAAAACCGAGCGCGGCGGCACCCTGCTTGACACCCGCGGCGGCGGGCGCAGCGAAGTTCTCGGTGGTTTCAGCTACACCACCACTGCGGGCAAACTCGCGCCGATGTTTGTGAACACCGACTCCTCCGTGTGGGCGTTTTTCGGCGAAGTCTGCTACAACGGCGACCCGTTCGCCGTGCGCGTGTCGGAAACACGCGGCACCGAGACGAGGACTTCGGGCATCGGCAACGGACACACCACGCCATATTCAGGACGTCCAGCTAGGCGTTGAATGGATTCAGAATTTCCAAAGCCATACCCGCAAGCGCCTAACCAGTGCTCTGCAGCGAAGCGCCGCCCCACTGGACAGTCGGACGGTTCAGGTAATTTGTCAGCGACCGGACAATCCAGCCCCAACGACCTCCTTGACCTGCTCAAGGCGTCGTGAGCATCCTCTCCCCGGGCAGTATGGCAAGGCGCTAACCAACCACCATTGACTGGACTGCCCAACGCCTTTCTCCAGTATTCGGCAGGCGTTTGAATCCGCCCCCCACTCTCAATCAAAAACTCATGATGAAACTTCACAACGCCATGTGGCCCGGCCTGGTCGGCAAGGAAGCCGGCACCGATCACCCGCCAATCTCGCTCGAACACATGCTCGAACTCACCGTCGCCGCCGAGGTGGACGGCCGCAAATTCGACGGCATCGATTACTTCCTGTTTCACCCGCACACCGATCCCGACGCCTCGGAATCAGACATCCGGAAAATCGCCGATCTAATCGCCAGCCATAACCTCAAGGTCGGCTCGCTGGTCGCGCCGATCTGGCCCGGCACCGTCGGAGATGCCGCCATGGGCGATGCCGAAGCGCGCCGCAAGTTCGTGCTCGCTGTCGAAAAAGCCTGCCGCATCGCAAAGATCTTCAACGAGCACGGCGTCCGCGAATACGGCGTCATCCGCATCGACTCCGCCAGCTCCGTCACCGATTGGGCCGCAGACCCTGCCGGCAACACCAAGAAGATCGCCGAAACCTTCCGCGAAGCCGGCAAGGTCGCCGAACAACATGGCGAACGCCTCGCCGCCGAAGGCGAAATCTGTTGGGGCGGCATGCATTCGTGGAAAGCCATGTTAGACACATTGGAAGCCACTGGCATGCCGGACAGCGTCGGCTTCCAAGCCGACCTCGCCCACACCTATCTCTATCTGCTAGGTTACAACGCTCCTGAAGCCGCGCTCATCAAGGAAGGCTATACCGAGGACGAGTTCTGGGCCGCCTACACCACCATGACCGACGCCCTTCGCCCGTGGACCATCGATTTCCACGTCGCCCAGAACGACGGCTCCGTGCACGGCACCGGCTCCCACGACAAAACCGGTCGCCACTGCCTTGCCGACGATCCTAACGGCAAACTCGACATCCCCCGCGCCTCCGCCTACTGGCTCAAGGACGCCGCCTCCCGCGGCATGAAGCACATCTGTTGGGACGGCTGCATGTTCTCCAACGAAGTTCTCGAAACCCCGTCCACCTGGCAGCACATCCTCGAAGCCATGATCAAAGTGGACAAAGCCTTATGACGGACCGCGGGATTCATCCCGGCCTTCATTCATTTATTCATTCATCATCTTCGCATCCCCATCATGAAAAAACCAATCCGCATCGGCCTCATCGGCTATGGCTTCATGGGCCGCACCCATTCGAACGCTTACTCGCAGCTCTCCCACTTTTTCGACACCGAGCACGTCCCGGTCCGCCAGGCCGTGTGCGGTCGCGACAAGGAAAAGGTCGCCGCCTTCGCGGGAAAATGGGGCTACGCCTCCTACGAGACCGACTGGCGCGAAATGGTGAAACGCGATGACATCGACGCCATCGACATCTGCACGCCTAACGATTCGCACGCCGAGATCGCGCTCGCGTGCATCGCCAACGGCAAGATGATTCTCTGCGAGAAACCGCTGGCCCTCAACGGCGAGCAAGGCGAAATAATGGTGGAAGCCGTCGAGAAATCCGGCCTGCCCAACCTCGTTTGGTATAACTATCGCTTCCTACCCGCCGTTACGCTTGCCAAGAACATCGTCGATGCCGGCGAACTCGGCCGTGTGTTCCACTACCGCGCGAATTTCCTTCAGGACTGGACGATCTCCGAAGAACTCCCGCAAGGCGGCGCCGGCCTCTGGCGTCTCGATGCCGCAGCCGCCGGTTCCGGCGTGACCGGCGATTTGTTAGCCCACTGCATCGACACCGCCCGCTGGATCAACGGCGACATCGTTTCGGTTAGCGCTATGACCGAGACCTTCATCAAGGAGCGCGTCCACACCGCGACCGGTGAGAAACAAGCCGTCACCATCGACGACGCCTGCGCCTTCATCGCCCGTTTCGAAAACGGCTCGCTCGCTATTTTCGAATCCACCCGCTACGCCCGCGGCCACAAGGCGCTTTATACGTTCGAGATCAATGGTGAGAAAAAA
>JBGSOI010000212.1:0-7800 GCA_041739215.1 Akkermansiaceae bacterium | reverse complement strand
CGGAGTAGCCTTCGTAGGTCCGGCCCCAGCGGATGTCGCGGGGCACGGCCACGCAGGGTGCGAAGGCCCACTGGATGCCGGTGGCGCGGAGCTCCCTCGCGGTGATCCGAGCGGCCTGTTCCACGAGCGCCGGATTGCGGGTGCAGCCGAGGCCGATGTTGTGGGGAAACACGACGGCACCGACCACGTTGTTGTGACCGTGCACGGCATCGATGCCGTAAAGCAGGGGAATGGCGAGGCGGGTGGCGAGCGCCTGCTTCTGGCAGCTTTCGTAATAGCCGGCCCAGTCGGTTAGGCCGTTGCCGGTCTTCGGATCCGAGCTGCCGCCGCTGAGCACGGAGCCGAGGAAAAGTTTGCCGATGTCGGCGGGATCCTTGATGGCCTTGATGTCCGGCTGGGTCATTTGGCCGGCTTTTTCCGCCAGTGTCATCCTGCCGACGAGGATCTTGATCTCCGCATCATGGGCAGTGAGCCATGCAGGCGATGCTGCGACGGCGGCGAGGTGAGAGGCTAGCAGAATGAGGCCGGTGATGGGCCTGCAGGCCGGGAGACGGCGCGGTGAGGGGTGTGACATGAGGGGCTTTGGATGCCAACAGGCCGTTAGGCGGAGATGGATGGGACGGAGAAAGCGTGATTTCGATGGAAGCCGGAGATCTGTTATTGTTTGGCTTTCCAGAACGGATTGGCAGCGCCGCCGTTGGCGTCGAAGCGCGTGATGTCGTCATAGCCGACGAGCCCGGAACTGCCGTCATAGTAGACCACGACTGCTTTGCCGTTGTGCCGGAATGCCATCTTGTCCGTGGTTACCTTTCCTTCGACCGGTGCGGCTTTCCACAAATTGCGCCCGGCGTGTTTCACCTGATAGTTGACCGCCGTGACCAAAAACGCCGTGCGTGAAGGATTCTCAACCTGGCTGACCCTGTAGCTCATTGGCGGGTCCGTGTGCTTCTTCGGCCAGGCCAGCCCTTCGGCATTGATGCCAAAGCTTGCGGTGAGCCGGTCATAGTCTTTCTTCTTGGCACGGTAGGCGACAGGATCCAGGCAACCGGCCGGGGCTTTGAGCAGCTCGTTGCCCTTTTTATCGAACACGGACGGATCGCCGGTGAGGTGGGCGAGAAACTTCGGGTTTTTATACCACTCCATCGCGAGCGAGTCATTTGCATCCAGCTCGGCGATCTGCACATATTGCCCGTTGTTCTCGGTCGAATAGGAGATGTTGGCCACTTGCAGTTGGCGCATCACGGCGATGGTGGTGGCTTGGTCTCCAGCTGACCGCGCACGGGAGAATCCCATGACGGAAATTGCGGCCAGCGTGACGATGATGAGGATGACGACAAGCAGCTCTACCAGGGTGAACCCGGTGGCTGGGCGGAGGTTTGGTGATTTCATGACCGTGATGTGTTAGTGGGTGGGCGGGTCCGGGATTCCGGGGAATCGCGGTCCCGGAATGGAGTCGGGCATTGGCTTACGGATTGGTTTGCGCCTTGATGCGGCCGAAGACCTTGCCGTCCACCGCGTTGGCGGCGGGGATGTTGACGGTAACTTTGCCGACCGTCGGCGCGTCGATGTCAACGGTGGGGTTGTTCCCGCCCGGTGCGACGTCGGTGGCACCGATGAGGATGCTGTTGAAGGTTGCGAGGTCCGTGCTCCAGTCCACGCTCAGTGTCGAGCCGGCTTGGGATGCTTCCGTGGGCCGGTTGAAGATGAAGGTGAGTCCGGTATTGGCGTCACTGGTGGAGGTGGGGCTAACAGTTTCGAAGTCGCCGAAGAGCGGCTCTCCGCCGAGAACCCATTCGAAACCGTTGACGAGACCATCGTTGTCGGCGTCCTGGTTGAAGCCGGGCAATGCCAATGGATCCGGCACGCTGATGTTGTTAGCAGCCCACTCGCCATATGGGTTTGCGGGAGTGACCTGCAGGAGCTGGATCTGGTTGATGAGGTTGACGAGGACGATTTTTCCGTCGGAATTGAGATCATCGATGTTGCCCTTGAGCGGAAGGAACGCGCGGTTGGCAGACTGGGTCCATCCGTTTCCTGTCAGATCCGAGGCGGCCCAGAACACGAGACCGAAGTGGCCGAGATTGGTGGCGCTGTCGGTCATGCGAGTGATGGCTTCGCCGGTGCCATAGGTGGCGGTGCCGATGATCAGGTCCGCGGAGGCGAAGCTGTAGAGGTCGGTTACCGAGGACACCCCGGCAAAGAGGGAGTCGCTGAGCGCTGAGGTGGAAACGCGGGTGGTCTCCGCGGGAGCGGCGAGCGTGGAGGTGATGAAATTGTCACCGGAGAACAGCCCTGGGCGACCGCCGGCCGAGCGGACGATCGCGTTGGAATGGAAGATGATGGGCTTGGTGAGCTCCGCCCAGTCGGACCCGTTGGTGCCGTCGATCAGGTTGCTGCTGGTGGTGGGGCCACTGACGATGATGAGGTCGAAACTCTCCAGGTAGGAACGCACGGTGATGTCGGTGCCGCCATTCACGCCAGTGAAGGTGGCGGTGCGATCCAAGTCGCCGCCGATGGTTTCGTTGGCGCTCAGGCCGGTGGCCTTCTGAGTCCAGGTGTTGGCTGCGAACTGGCCGTTGGCGGCAAAGTTTCTGTAAAGAACGCTGTCCGAATTCGCGACGAACAGGATGTCGATGCCCGGATAGATGAACGGGACCGGAGTGGCGGTGGCTTCAGCGGAGTCCACGCTTTCGGTCGGTCCGGCTTTCTCCGCGGAGACGACGTAGTAGTAGGGCGTGCCGTTGGTCAGGCCTGTGTCGGCATAGGTGGTGCCGGTGACGGCTCCGGGCGTGCTGACCGTCGTATAAGGGCCACCGGCGGTGGTGGAGCGCTTGATGTTGTAGCTGGTGGCTCCATCGCTGGCGGTCCAGGTGAGATCGATGGATTCGATACCGCTTTTGGCGATAACGCCGGAAGGTGGCAGGAAGATGACAGGAGTCGTGACCAGCAGCTCGTCGATCAGGTTGCCCAGGACTAACAATCCGTCGGCGGTTAGGTCGGCGTCGATGGCACCGGCTTTCAGCGGCAGGAAGGCGCGACGAGAGGCGAGGATCTGGCCGAGGGCGTTGGTTCCCCCCGCATCCCAGAAGACAATGCCGTGATGGGTGGCGGGCAAAGTGGACACAACGCCGGTCAAGGTGGTTAGCCGTTCGCCGCTGCCATAGGTAGCGATCGCGTTGATCGTGTCCGATGAAGTGGCTAGATAGAGGTCCGTTTCATCGGTAACCCCTGCGAAAATGATGTCGCTCAGCGGCGTGGTGGAGACCCGGGTGGTTTCGTTGGCGTCGAGTGCGATCGGCGAAACATTGTTGTCGCCGGAAAAAAGCGCGGGACGTCCTCCGGTGGCACGGACCGCGACGGACGGGTGGAAGATTACGGGCTTGTTGAGTCCGGCCCAATCGGCTCCCAGCACGCCGTCAACGAGATTGCCACTGGAGGTGGGGATGTCCACGATGATGAGATCGAAACCCTGCATGTAGGACTTCACGGAGATTCCGGTGCCACCGTGACTACCGACGACGGCGAAGTTGGCAAGGCGGTCGAGATCACCACCGATGGTGTCATTTCCAGTTAGGCCGGTGGGCTTGGATACCCAGGTGGATCCGGGGAACTGCGCTTCAATGAAGGCCGCGTAAACCGTGTCGTTGCTCGACGAAACATGGAGAACTTCGAGTGCATGGACGGCAGTCATGCTCAGGGTGTAGGCAGCGCAAATGGCGCCGAGTGTCTGGTGGATTTTCATCTTTGGATTTTTTGGAATGTCGGGTTTGTAAACATGGAGACCATGCCCCGGATTTCCGGAAGTGCCTATTGGCCGATCGGCCATCCCGCGGCTGAGGACCGTGTGAGTTGGGGCCGCAGGAAACCCTTGCCTGTCAGTCCTTCGGAGGCATCGAGCCTGAAGGGGCGGTATTCCCACGCGGTGCCCGTAAGATCGGGCTGTCCGGTGGCGGCGGGAGTGGTGCTGGCTGGACCGGTGGAGGCCGGAAAGTCCAGGCCAGGCGATGAGGTCGAGCCGCCATGGGAGGCGGCGGACGATTCACGGTTTGCGCTTGGTGCGGATGAAATCGGCGATCAGGTGGATCTGCTCTTCCGTGATCACTCCCTGGTTAGGTGGCATGCCGGCTGCGGCCACGCCGTCGGTGATGATCCTTTCGAGGTCGGCTTCGGATTTCGCCCATTTGAAGTCGCCTTGCAGGAGATTGCGCTGGAGTCCGCCCTCGAGGCCCGGGCCATGACAGGTGGCGCAATAGAATGCGATCAGTTTGGCGGGATCTTTCGTGGCGGGACCGGGGGCGACTGGAATTTCTTCGGCGGGTTGATTCGGATCGAGCGTTTCCACGCTGCCCCCGGGGTCGGCGACGATGCGGATGATGCGGTCGTCATCGGGGCCGGGCTTTCCCTCCGGCGCGTCATGCATCGAAGTGGACAGCCACAACGCGCCGTCCGGGGCCTCGACGAGGAACCGGATGCGGCCCCATTTCCGGTGGAAGAACCGGTCGGCGGCGACCGGCTGGCCGCTGGCGTCGAGGGCGAACCGCCAGATGGACGCGCCGCGCAAGGTGGCCATCAGCAAGGTGCCGCGGAGTTCGGGGAAGGCGCTACCCTGATAGAACAGCAGTGCGCCCGGGCCGACCGACGGCGTGATTTCGACACGCGGGGTTTCCATGTCATGAGCCCGCCGCTGGTGGTCGATAACGGGCCAGCCGTAGTTTTTGCCAACCTTGATGATGTTCAGTTCATCGCCATTGTTAGGTCCGTGCTCGGAGGCATACAAGCGGCCTGTTCCCGGCTGGAAGGCGATGCCCTGCGGGTTGCGGTGGCCGTAGGAGAAAATCGCGGGCAGCGCGTTTTCCCGATTCACGAATGGGTTGTTAGCCGGAATGCCGCCGTCCGGTTGGATGCGGAGAATTTTCCCGTCGGAGTGATCCAGAAGTTGTGAGTCCGGCGGGCGGTTGGCATCGCCGGTGGTGACGTAAAGAAATCCATCCGGGCCGAATACCAGCCGGCAGCCGGTGTGGTTGACCCACGCGGGAATTCCGGAAAGCAGCACCTTCGGCTCCACCAAACGCTGCCCGTCGAGCCGATAGCGTGCCACGCACAATTCGAAGCCCTCGGCTTGCTTCAAATTGTAAGCCACGAACACGAAATGATCCGCCGCGAATCCGGGACTGATTGCGAGGCCGAGCATACCCATCTTGATGCCCTGCGCGACGGGGATTTGCAGCAGCGGTTCCGGCAGGACCTTGTGATCCACGATCATCCGGACCTGACCCGTGCGTTCGGTGAAGATCGCCCGGCCATCCGGCAGGAACACGAGTTCCCACGGGACCCGCAACCCGGTGGCGATCGTCTCGATCCGGTGTGGTGTGATGAGGACCTGGTCTTTCGGTGCTTTTATGCCAAGCAAGGGCGTCTCCTCCGCGGAGGCAGCGGCGATGGCAGCGAGGAGGATGGGCAGGGCGCGCATGGAGGATTTCATGGTGGATTTCATGGTTTCAGCAGTCCGCGCTCGAAGCCGCGGGCGACGGCTTCCGCGCGGTCGGAGGCCTGAAGCTTGACTAACAGCGCCGCGACGTGGGCCTTGGCGGTGCGTTCGGAAATTCCTAGCAGGCGGCCGACCTCGGCATTGGTGAAACCCTGCCGGACCAGGCCGAGCACTTCCATTTCGCGGCGAGAGATGGCGCCGTGCTCGCTGCCCGCGGCTAACAACCGGGCGACGTGCTCGCCGATCGGTCGGCCGCCGGCGTGGCATTCGCGGATGGCGTCGACGAGGTCGGCCCGGCGGATGTTCTTGGTGACATAGCCGGAAGCGCCGGCCTCAAGCGCGTGGCGGACGTCCTCCTCGGCTTCCGATGAGGTGAGCATGAGCACCCGGGCGCCGGGGGCGTCCGCGCGCAGGCGCCTAACGGTTTCGATGCCGTCCATGCCGCCCAGGCTGATGTCCAGCAGCGTGATGTCCGGCCGGTGCTCCTGCCACAGCTTGAGCGCGGATTCGCCGTCATCCGCGACGGCCACCACTTGCAGGCCGGGTTCGCCGTTCAGGAGATTCACCAGGCCGGCGCGCAGGATCGCGTGGTCATCGACTAACATCAGGCGGATCGGTACGGGTGCGGGCATGATGGGAATTCAGTTCGCGGGTGTGGTTTTACAACGGACTTGGCAACGCGGCGACGGGAGGATCGGCAATTTCATCGTCATAGGTCCGGAGCGGGACCACGGCTTCGAGGGTGGTGCCTTGGCCTGGGGAGCTTTGAATGGAAAGAGTACCGTCGAGGCGTTCCACGCGTTCGCGCATCCCTTGCAGGCCGAAGTGTCCCTGCACCACCCCGGCCTGCTCGCCGGGAATGAAGCCGCGGCCGTCGTCGCGGACGGTTAGAGAGATCCGGTCGGGGGCATCAAGCAGCCGGATTTCTATCAGGACCAACCTGGGGTGGCCGTGTTTGAGGGAATTATGGACGGCTTCCTGAACGAAGAGCAGCAGGTTCCCGGCGATGAAATCCGGCACTCGGGAGAGCTCACCATCCGCCCTGACTTCGATCAACGACGGGTGGCCCGCGCCAAGCCGGCGGGCGATGGCCGCAAGCGCTTCGGGCAACTCCATGCCATTGAGTGGCAGCGAACGCAGCGCCCATACCGAGTTGCGCAGCTCGGTTGCGGCGTGATCGACCATCCGGCGCGCCACTTCCAAATGGCCGGGCGGTTGGTCGTCGCCCCGGGGTGGCGGTATTTCCGCCTCGCAGGCCTCGATCTGAAAGCCGAGCCCGCTGATCGTCTGGAGCAAGGTGTCGTGCAAATTGGTCGCGAGGCGGGTGCGCTCGCGGAGGGTCGCCTGGAACTCGATGGAGGCATCCCGGCGGGCGTGCATTTCCTTGGCCAGCAGCTTGGTCTTGCGCCGCACCTGGCGTTTCAACTGGAAGCTCCAGAGCAAGGCTCCGCCCAACGCCAGCAGCACCGCTGCCAGCACCATCGAGAGATGCCGGGCGGTCCACCATGACGGCTGTTGGAGAATTCTAACATCATTCGGGCCGCGCAGGATGAGGTCGAGATTGACGGGGACCGTGCGAATGGTCCGCGAGGGAAGTTCGCCCGGCGCGTAGTCGAGCTGCACGAGGCCGGTGACTTCCAGCTCGCTGCCCGGCTGCAACTGCTCCAGCGCCCTCATTTTCGCATCGTCGAAGAGGGCGCGGAAAATGAGCGTGCCCTTGCCGAGGGTATTGGCCCGTTCCAGCGTGAGGGCGCGCAGGGCCTTGCCATCCGGCTCGGACTGTATTGCTAACAGGCGGGCGCGGCAACGGATCAAATGGCCATCATAGTCGTGAGGCTGCGCCACCTGGCCGGACTTCACCGCCTCGGCATTGAGCGCGAAAATTTCCTCAGGGCTGATCATCACCGGTTCGGGCAAGGCGGCGACTCCCGTCTTGCGCACGGTCGCGTCTGATAGAGTGCCGATCAGACGGGACATTTCGACGAAACCCGCAGCCTCGACCCGGTCGCCCGGTTGCAAGTGCACCAGCGAGGTGGTCTCGACCCGCACCGCGCTGGCCCCTTCCTGCAGATAGAAAAATTTCCCGGGCAGCGAATAGGTGACCGTTCCCTCCACCCGCACGCGGTGTGGGCCGGCCGGATCGGGGCGGAAGGGCAACAGCCGGTCCAGCGTGACCATCGGCACCGCGTCCGGCAGCGGCGGTGGTTTTTCCACCACAAGGTCCCCCGCGATGCTGGCAAGCACCCGGCTTCCCGTGACCTCGCCGCGAGTATTGAAAAGCGTTGCACAGACACCCCGCAAGCGCACGTTTG
>JBGSOI010000132.1:0-12154 GCA_041739215.1 Akkermansiaceae bacterium | reverse complement strand
GGCGAGCACGCCCACCAGCACGCCCACGACTCCGGCGATGCCGACGGCGGCTGTTAGCGCGGCGGCCTTGCGCTCGGGCAGCGAGCGGAGGTTGAACCAGGCCACGGAGACCATCTGGGTGAGGAAAGACATGGGAGGATGGTCGTTTGCCGACTGACAACGACAGAGTGAGTTTCGCCCGCAGGAATTCAAGGGCGGAAAGTCAGGAATGGCGGGAGGCTTGCCAGACGAGGAGCTGAGGCGTAATTACCGAAGGATGATACCGGTCGGAACCCCTTCAACTGTTGCTGCCGGAGAGGCAGGCAATGGCGACGCGGGGCTGTTGGAAATGGCGCTCGATCCGGAGCCAGGCGCGGCCGTGGACGGAGCCCCCGAGGTGGCGGGCTTTGAAATCATCAGCCGGCTCGGCGCGGGATCGTCCGGCGAGGTCTGGCTGGCGGAGGAACTCGAGCCCGGGCGCACGGTGGCGCTTAAAATTCTGCATCGTTACGGCGCGGCGGAGTACTCCGTCGAGCTGCTCCAGCGGGAGTGCCGCATCCTTGCCAAATTGATCCATCCGAATTTGGTCCTGCTTTACCGCGGCATCGTGACGGCGGACAGCCGGCCGGGACTGGCGATGGAGTGGATCGACGGCTGGCCGCTGGATGAATGGCTGCAGCAGCATCCGGATCTAACGCTGACGCAGAAGCTCGAGCTTTTCCACGGCATGGTGCGGGGAGTGGCGTATCTGCATGACCACGGGGTAATCCACCGGGATTTGAAGCCGGCCAACGTGATCGTCGACATGCACGGCGTCGCGAAGATCGTGGACTTCGGCCTCGCGCGGCTGCACCAGGAAGAGGCGGCGTCCGGCATGGACGGCGGCAGCATCGGAGTGTCGGGGACACTGCATTTCATGGCCCCGGAGCAGGCGGCCAACGGAAAAGGCGCGCGCTCGATGCCAGTCGATGTCTATGCGCTGGGGCTGATGCTCCATCGGATTCTAACGGGGAAATGGCTGCGCCCGCCGGAGTGCACTCCTGCGGAAATGTTGGCTCAGGTCCTGCAACCGCCGCCGTTGGTCCTGCACGGACCGGGCCACCAACTGCCGCGCGATTTGCAGTCGATCCTGCACCAGGCGCTTTCGCCGGATCCCGCCCGCCGCTACCACCATGCGCGGGACCTGGAGGCGGATCTCAATCGCTTCGCCGCGAAGCAGCCGGTGGCCGCGCGGAAGCACACCTTGTTCTATCTAACCACCACCTTCCTGCGGCGGCAGGCCAAGCGCTCCGCAGTCGCGGGCGCGCTGGTGCTGGCCGGCCTGGTGGCTGGCGGGGCGATCTATCACCGGCACCGCGTGGTGGCGGAGCGGAACGAAGCGAACCTGCGCTATGCCTACACCCTGACCTCATTCACCCTCCGGCAACTGCGCGACGAACTGCGCACGGCCGTGCCCGAGGATGAGAACGAACCGCAGGCGGCCGACGGCCTGCCCGGAGCCACCGCAGACGCGAATCCCGCACTGCCGGTCAATGCGGCGGGGGAACTGGACCTCCGCTACTATCAGGCCATGCTGTCCGATCTCCGGTCCGCGACTTCGGAAGGTCAGGCACGGTATGGCCCGGCCTTGATATCCATCCAGCCGGCCCTCGATCTCTACAGCAAGCTGGCTCACGAATCACCAAATGATCCGAAGCGGCTGCTGGATGCCGCCCAGGCCAGGCTCAGCTTTGCCCGTCTGCTAGGTCGGGTGGGCAGCACGCATGAGGCCGGCAACCAGGCTTACAAGACGATGCTGCAGGTGGACCGGTTGGCGGCTTGGCCGGGCTTCGATCCGACTCCCTTGGCACCGATGCGCTGTGACGCCCTGCGCCTCCTCGCCCAACAGGCCCACCACGCCGGCGACTCCGCCGGGGCCTTCAAATTCAGCAAGGAAATGCTGGCGGCCTGCGCGGCATTGCCCACCGGTTTGCTGGTCCGGCCGGAGAATGAAACCGTGCCGCGGCTGTCATTGGCCGCCTCCGATCTTGCGACCCATGCGATCGCCGCCGGTCCGGCCTTTCTGCCGGAAGCCCGCCTGCTCGTAAACGAGGCCACCGCTGCCTGCCGGGCCGCGTACGAACGGGAACCAAAGTCCGGACCTCTTGCTTGCGGTCTTGCGAAATGCCTGCACGCCACGGCCCGGCTTGCCCTGCACGACGCGCCGGACTCCGATGTGAAACCGCTCTTCGAAGAAGCCGCCAAGCTGCTGATTGACACACCTTCCGGTGCCAGTGATGCGTCGCTTTCCGTGGTGTGGGAAATTTCGCGAACGGTCACCGCTTGGGCCGCGACGTTGCTGGATCATCCGGATTTCACGGTTCCGAACTCCGCCCTCAACTACGCCCAGAAATTCACCGTCCACCTCCGCCGGAATGGCTATGGGCGCGACGATGTCATCATCCAAAGGGGGCGGATTTTTCTCTATCAAAGCCGCCTCGCCTGCCGGTTCAAGGGTCGCCAGGCGGGGGTCCGTCCCATCAATTTCGCCCTCGGGCTGCTGCGCGACCGGCAAGCGAACGAGCCGGACCGGCTCTCTCTCGCCCTGCTGACGGCCGCGACGCTGCATCACGCGCGCAGCCTCGCGGATTTGCCGGAAACCAGGTGGGATGAAGACTCAGCCCGGCAACTTGAAGAACTCGTCAAACAACTCACCGAAACTGCGGACACCCTGAGTCCGGAACAGCAACGCGAGCTGGCTTCGCTCAAATAGGCAGGGGTGAAAACCCTTATCAACACCCGCGTTCGCGGTCGTTTCACGGATTGACAGGGCTGCGGGTGCCCTCATGTTTGATGGAACCCATGCCGGATCTCCCCCCATCTCGCCTGACTCGGGCCCTGCTCACCATGCTCACCATGCTGACCGGCGTTTCCATCGCTCCGGTCGCGGCGCAATTGGTCTGCTATGAGGGTTTCGGCGAATACGATGCCTGGGTCCAGATGGAAAGCGGCAGCAACGGCTCCGGCGGCCCCGGACTCGAAGGGGGCACCGGCTGGGGTGGACCTTACAATGTGAGCAATGCCATCAAAACTTTCGTTCTCATCGAGGACCGCACTGCCAGCCCGGTAAATTTCGCCAGTGGTGCTGTCACCATCCCGGGCGGCAATCGGGCGCTCCGGTTCAATAATTTTGCCAACGGGTCCTACGCCGTGCGGCGGCCGCTCGGCACGGTCTTCAGCGCCGCGGCAGCAGAAACCTTGTGGTTCAGTGTCCTGTTCCGCACCAACAACGCCAGCCCGCTGGACAACCAGGATTTCTTCCAAATCGGTTTCGACGGCAGTGCGAACCCGCCTTCCGGCAATCCCCGTGTCAGCATCGGCGCCAACACCACCTCGGGCAGCTTCCCCGCGGATTTCCGGTTTTTTGCCCGCAGCACCACCGCGATCCCTAACAGCGCATTTTACCCCGAACTCTCCATTGCTGCCGCGACCACTTACCTTCTCGTCGGTCGCATCCAGCCGAACGCCGGCATTTATGATTCCGTCAGCCTCTTCGTCAATCCTGCCACTCTTGATGATCCCGGGCCACCTTCCGCTTCCATCACACTTCCCTCGGGCCTGACGACCTTGTCCCACGCCTTCATCCGCACCGTCAACCTGGACATCAACGATGCCTACGTGCTCGATGAACTGCGCATCGGCCGGGACTACGGATCCGTCGTGATGTCCTTGCGAAACGCCCTGCAAATCATCGCCGCCGACTCACCCGGCGGCTTGCCGACGCTGCGCTGGCCAGCCTCCCTGACCGGAGCCGTGCTGGAAACCTCCACCACTCTCGCCCCGGATTCATGGACCGAAGTGACCGGACCCATCACCCTCAGCGGTGGAGACCATGAATTTTCCGTTCCCATCGATCCGGGCCTAAGCCGGTGCTTCTTCCGCTTGCGCCGTTAGTAAAAAATCAGCGAAATCCTGTCACATCCCGGTTCCGTATGGGGAATAACCACTGGTTCCACGCGCATGCACCTGCCTCCTCCCAACTCCGCCGCCTCAAGCAGTCCGCCGTCAGATGCCTTCCCGCCGTCGCCCCCGCGCATGAGCCTGGCCTGGCCGGATACCGATCATCCCGCCTTGCAAAAACTCCGCGCCGGCACCGCCGCGGAGCATGACGCCGCCCTGCGGCAGCTCTTCGTGTCCTACGCCCAACCGCTGCGCCGCTACATCCGCCAACACTGGCAAATGCTGCCGGAGGCCGATATCGACGACCTCGCCTCGGAATTCACCACCCTCTGCCTGACCGGCGACAAGGCGCATTTTCTCACCTACGACCCCACTCGGGAAGGTCCCCGCGTCCGCCTCCGCACTTATCTTTGCGGCATTCTCGACAACTTCCTGAGCAACCAGCACCGCCGCGCCCACGCCCAGATCCGCGGTGGCAACCGGCGCTTTGAAAGCCTCGACACCACCAACCCGGCCGCCCATCAGGAAACGCTCGTCAACGATTCCAACGCCTCCCCGGGCGTGGATACCGACGCCTACGACCGGCACTGGGCCCAACACATTCTCAGCCTCGCCTTCAGCGCGGTGGAATCCGGCACCGATGGCACCCGCGCCGCCCTGCCCGCGCTGCGCCCATGGATTCTCGCCGATCCCGGCGACGCCACCTTGAAGGAACTCGCCAAGGAACTCGGCCGCACCCATGCCGCCTTGCGCGCCCAACTCCACCGCCTCCGCAAGTCCTGGCGCCAAGCCGTCCGCCAAGCCGTCGCCCAAACCGTCTCCCACCCGGACGAGATCGACGACGAACTCCGCCACCTCGCCGCCGTCCTCAGCCGCCATCCGGTGGAGTGAGCCAAGGAGGGGCGAAACGCGTTCGCCCGAGCGGATGGGAAATCGATAGCTGGAGCAAAACACTCGCCATCGGCCTTTCCATCCTCATCGGCGGACACGTTCCGCCGCTCCGTGAACGCCCGCCTCTTCCCGTGAAACCTAGTCCTGCCTTGCCAACCGAGGCTGGATGCAGACTATCCCAATTGACTGCTGCTCCAATTCCACCTTGCAAACTTAACCCACAAGTTAAACATTCTTCGTGGAAGCCATCCTCTACCAGTCCGGCCCAGCCTGCCGGATTTACCTCCTCGCCGAAGGCTCCAACTGCCATTCCGAATCTTTCCTCAACACCGCCGCCAATCTCCAACCCGACGAATTCGCCAAACTCACCAAGCTCCTCGACTACTCCTGCGAACATGGACTCTCCAAGAACAAACAAAAGGTCAACACCCTCGGTGACGGGCTCTTTGAGTTCAAAACCATCGGCGGCCTGAGGCTTATCGGCTTCTGGGATGCCGACCGTATTATTCTCTGCACCAACGGATTTCTGAAAAAACGTCAATCCACCCCACCCGGCGAACTCACCACCGCTGCCAAGTGGAAGAAAGCCTACGAAACAGCCCGAAAAGCCAACAAACTGAAATTCATCGAATAACCGAAAAGTGGCTGCTGCGTCTCGCCGCAGGCCGTGTTCGGAGCGTCTCGCTCCAAGTCTTAATTCACCCACACCCTCCATGAAAGACCTCACCGCTCTCAAAGCCAAAGCCACCCAAGCTCGCGACTCCCACGCCTACCGCGCGGAAGGCGCATCCATCCGCTTTACCGATGACCTCGTCGCCTTCATGAAAACCAGCGGCCTCACCCGCACCGCCCTGGCCGACAAAATCGGCTCCTCTCCCGCCTACGTCACCAAGATCCTCCGCGGCGAAACCAATTTCACCTTGGATTCCATGGTCAAAATCGCCACCGCCTTGGGCTGTGAACTCACGATCGGACTCCGACCTCTGGCACCAGTTGCCACCCAACAGCGAAACTCCAAAGTCGGCTACCGCGACATTGCTCCCCAACCGAGTTCCATGCTCAACGATCAACCCCGCTGAATCGACAACTTACCTTATCAAAGGGGTCAGTCGAAGGGGGCAGTCCCGACTAACAAGCATTGCCGGGTGAAACACGCGGGTGTAGGGAGATTCCATGGCACCATCATTGAGGGTTAGGCCCTTGGTGAGAGAGTCTTCAGCAATCAACGGCATCGCTGCCGCCTGCCGAGCAGCCCGGCCATTCCCAAGCCCAACAGCAACGCTGAAGAGGATTCCGGCACCCCGGTCATCGATAGTGACGAGATGGGGGCCATATTTGCGTTCCCCCAGAATCCATTGGCGATCATGATATGTCCCGTACCGTCGCTGATGCCGCGAGCCATCGCATCGGAGAAAGATTGAAAGGTGGGATCGCTGATCTCAGAACCGTTCACGTCCTTGGCGATCTGGAAAAACGGTGCTGAGAACTCCACCCGATAGGCATTGCCGACATCCTTCTGAGTGATTAGGGCAGAGATTTCGGTCAAGCTGTATGTGTAAAGAATTCCAGAGGAACCCACGGTGTATCGGAGCACAGCAGAGGGAGATCTGTAAATGGTCACGTTACCATCGAATTTGTGGTAGGCGTAGTAGAATGCAAAGTCGGGAGCCGCCTCGATACTTCCTGAGATCGAGGCACCGTTGACCATGCCTGCCAGTCCGCTGCCGGTTCCGAATGTTGTATTGAAGACGCCCGAAAAATCCCAACGCAAGTTCCCGGGGGAGGCGATCCCCACGGTGGTAGAAGCTTCGACACCGATGATGAAAAGAGTCATGGCTGCGGCGACAATCCAAGGGGCTTTCATCCCTTGAGATACACCTGTTCTGGCAAGTGCTGTCAAATCGTTTCGGCCGCCTTTTGCAGAATTCGACGGGGTCTCTCGACATCGACGGGGTCCGTCCCAGATAACAGACATTGAATGGGGGAGTCGGTCGATTCCATCCTTGGATTCCTGAAATCGAAGGGGTCAGTTGATGGGGTCCTCGCATGGTAACATCCTCAGGAGATTCGAGCGGAGTCTTTTGATTTCCGGGTTGTCATTGCCCTGTCGGATGAGGCGGCTCACCTAGCGGTTGTGGCCCGTTGCCAGAGGTTGCGGAATCAATTCGTCCATTCCCGTCCAAATCAAGTCGAATGTTACCATGCGAGGACTCCGTTCACTGAATTCTCTCGATCCGATAGTGCAGCCGCAAGACATTGAAACCGAGGTATCGGACTTGGTGGTCGCAGCGGACGATTCCCTCATTGTCGACAAAGACCCGGAAGCTCTCCCTGAGGGAACCGACTCTCCAGATTCTCATGGGGGCTCCTTTGTGTTGTTGGACCCGATAGAACCCGACATCACCAAACTCGTTGCCGTCTGATTCCAGCAAAAAGGCACCATCGTCTCCCAACTTGGGGCGCAGCACGACGGTCGCATTTCCATCAGGCATGGGGAACACCGCTTTCACGACCGGAGTGCCCCGAATGGGAGTGACGCCCACCATGTAGAACCCGGTGTAGAGCACCCGCTGGTCGCCAGAGAATTTCCGGAGCCAGCCCGTGTATTTGATCGAACCGTCGGCGCGCTTGAGGAGTGCGATTTCGCTACTCACTCCCATCGCCATGTCGAGCGCGTTGGCGGGGAAGTTGAGTTGGTTGACCTTTCGTGAGATGGTGGTGACCAACAGCCACAGCGCCAGATTTGCCGGGAAGTAGGTATGCGGCCAGACGTCGATCCGGTGTTGGGCGGTCTGTTCGTAGAAGTCACGGATTGCGGGATGGATGGCGGCGGAATCAAAACCAAGGCAATCGAGGGCAGAGAAGTCGGGGATCAGCCCGCCCTGACACGCGTTTCGCTCCAGTTCCAGGCCCTCTGCCTTGGCGACTTCATCGTAGGGACGTTCGCCGATGTATTCGCTTCCGAGTGGGCCGGCGAGCCAGGGATTTTCCTGGAAGCCAGTCCGCTTTCCAAAAACCCAAATCAGAGAATAAATGATCTGGGTACCCACCCAAGCGACAAGATTTCGGAATGTTTCCACTTTTGGGTGATTATCGAGGGGTTGTTGGCAAAAGTTGTTTTCTTCCTTCCCAAATCCCGTGTTCGGAGAGTGGCCGAAAGCGCATGGTGATGAATTCGTGGTGGAAGTCCTTCCGGTTTCGCTCCTGCATGGCTTTCACATGTTTTTGGGAGGCTTCGTCGCTGCGGCGACCATGAACCATCTGCTTCAGGTCCCGCTGAGTCTGCCAGATGCTGAAGGTGGCCAGTGTTCTGAGAGGGCGAATGGCTGCCATCGCGATCGTCGTCGCGGGATCGTCCCGCACTTGTCGCTCCACTGGCTTGCCCCACCGAATGAACCGCACTGCTTCCATCACCCGGAGGCGGGCCAGCGTGAATGAAACAACGGGATCTTCATCACCGAGCTCGATTGCTGTGAGCGGAAGGCCATCGAGCCCTTGCAGTTGTCCCCATTTACGGACGAATTCCATGCGCACGTGCCAACCATCGGCGAGTGCCATCCCGCAGGTGTTATGGGAAAGGAACTCTTCCAAAGCAGCCTCATCTTCCCACGCCGCAAAGGCAGCTACTTGCTGGGGATGATAGCGGGACGGCTGGGTAACTCTACGCCCGAGAGTCATCGGCACGACGATTTCAATGTGGGACAATCCTTGAGTCGATCCCGGTCGCGGAGGTCGAAGCAAGAACTCCAAGGTCTTTCCCAAACCAGGGGCGGCGAGGTGGAAGGAAAAGAGTTTCATGAACCGGAACGCTGAGGCAGTCGTCGCACAGTCTGCCTTCGCCGGCACAACGTCTACTGACAATGCCAGAGGAATCCCGTTCCTGTGATGAATTACGAGACAGAAATCACAAGAGATGTATGACAGAGGGACACATATGACAGAGGGATATGACAGAGGGACAGGCCTTTATGACAGAGGTATGACAGAGGGACAGGCCTTTAGTCGGACTCTTTTCTTGCCATTTTTCCCCCGCCCCGGTAGGTGTTCCCCATGAGAAAGGCGCGCTGGCTGGCCGAGTGGCGGAAATCCGCCGGGAAACCGGTGTTTTACCACGTAATTTCGCGGGTCGTGGACCGGCGGTTTGCGTTCGGGCCGGAGGAGAAAGAGAAATTCCGGGCGTTGATGCGCTTGCACGAGAAATTCACCGGCTGCCGGGTGGTTTCCTACTGTCTAATGTGCAACCACTTCCATCTGTTGCTGGAAGTTCCGCCGATGGCGGATTCCGGGTTGTCGGATGAAGAGCTTTTGAAGCGGTTGTCGGCGATTTACAGTGAGGCGTTTGTCGCCGGGGTGGCGAAGGAATTGGGCGAGGCCAGGACGGCGGATTACGCGGCAGAGTCCGGGCTGGAGGAAGCGCTGGCGGCCATTCACAAGCGTTTCACCTATCGCATGCAGGATCTTGGCGAGTTCATGAAGGGCCTGCTGCAGCGTTTCACCCAGTGGTTCAATAGGGCGCATACCAGGACGGGACGTCTTTGGGAGGACCGATTCAAGAGCTTGATCGTGGAGGACGGTTTGGCGGCAAAGACGATTAGCGCCTACATCGATCTGAATCCGGTGCGCGCCGGAATGGTGAAGGATCCGGCGGATTACCGTTGGAGCAGTTACGGCGAGGCGATCGGTGGCGGCTCGAAGGGCAATGGAAGAAACGCTCGGGCGGGTTTGGTTCGTGCTTTGCGCGCCCACCAAGGGATGGGGGCGGATGCCGATCTCTGGCCTAACGGAGTTTCCCGCGAATATCGGAAACTGCTGATGGCTGGAGCTGTTGGAAAATCATCGGAATCCCTTAGCCGTGACGGAAGGACTGTCACGAAGACCTTGCGGAAAGGAATTTCAAAAGAGGAGGCGGAGAGCGAACGGGAGAAGGATGGATATGACAGAGGGACAGGCCTTTAATCAGAATTTCTGCGTGACTTTTTCTCCCAACCCGGTAGTTCTCCCCCATGAGAAGGGCGCGATGGCTGGCTGAGTGGCGGAAATCCGCTGGGAAACCGGTGCTTTACCATGTGATTTCCCGCGTGGTGGACCGGCGGTTTGTGCTGGGAACGTAAGAGAAGGAGAAATTCCGGGCCTTGATGCGGATGCAGGAGAATTTCACGGGCTGTCGGGCGCTTTCCTACTGCCTGATGGACAACCACTTTCATGTTCTACTAGAGGTTCCGCCGATGGCCGAAGCCGGGCTTTCGGATGAGGAACTGTTGAAGCGACTGTCGGCGATTTACAGCGAGGCTTTCGTGGCGGGCGTGGCGAAGGAATTGGCGGATGCGAGGATAGCGGATTACACGAGCGACAGCGGAATGGACGAGGCGATGGAGGCGATTCACAAACGTTTCACCTACCGCATGCAGGATTTGGGCGAATTCATGAAGGGGCTGCTGCAACGCTTTACCCAGTGGTTCAACCGCGCGCATTCCCGCACCGGGACGCTGTGGGAGGATCGGTTCAAGAGCGTGATTGTGGAAGACGGCGTGGCGGCACGAACGATTTCCGCCTACATCGATTTGAATCCGGTGCGCGCTGGGATGGTGAAAGACCCGGCTGAACATCGGTGGAGCAGTTATGGCGAAGCGGTGGGCGGCGGAAACAAGGGAAATGGCAAGAAGGCGCGGGAGGGCTTGGTGCGGGCTTATTTTTGCGATCAGGGCGTGGGATTCGATGCTGAGAAATGGCAGGAAGTTTCGCGGCTGTATCGGCGCTTGATGGGTCTTGCTCTCGGTAAGAAACCGGGTCGCGCGGAAATCCAGCGACGGTCGCAGACCACCGCTACAATGACGAAGAACACTGCGGAGCTACTGGAAAGCGAGGACAACGAAACGGCTCTAAAGGATCTGGGAATGGCGAAGATGTTGCATTGCCGAATTCGCTATTTCACGGACGGCGCGGTGATCGGCAGCAAGGAATTTGTGAACGAAGCCTTTGCCAGTGCGCGGGATCGCTTTGGACCAAGGCGCAAGGATGGAGCAAGGAAACTGAAGGGAGACGCCACGCCCGCGAGCCGTGCTTTATGGAGCTTGAGGGATCTGCGGAAGGGAATGGCTTGAACGATGAGGGTGCTCGGCGGTCTCGTCCCGAACCCATGCTCTTCCCCTAACCGACATTCCACCCGCCACGCATGCCTTCCGGCTCACCGCGGCGGAAGGGTTTCTTGGTTTGCATTTTTACTTGTTGAACCCTTTGTGGTTCATGAATTCCCAGATGCGCCCCATCCAGGTATAGCTGCCCGTGCCAGGGGCGGCAGTCCTCTGGAAGCAATGACCGCGGCCAACCAGCGTGTGGAGGTCGGACTGGATCCCCATCCGGCAAAGCTGCTCCCAGCATTTCACTGAATTCATCGCCGCCCAACCATCCGCGTCGCCGTGGATGAACAGCATGGGACAAGTCGCCAGGTCGAACGAGAACTCAGGGACGGGCCTCGCGTCATCCTCGTTGCCGCCCTTCGCATTCGCGGTTAGTACGCCGTCTGTGAGTGCGTATGCCGGATAAATCGCAACCGCCCACCGTACGTTGCAGGATAGTTTGTCCAGGTCGTCGATCGGTGAATAGGAACGGCGTTTCGAACTGGTCGCACCCATGAGCGTCAGGTGTCCACCGGCCGAGGAACCCATGATGCCGATGCGCTCGGGATCGAGGCCCTTCGCCACCGCCTCGCTGCGGACGATTCGGACGGCGCGCTGCAGATCCTGCCACGCCGTCGTGTGTTTGGCCAGCCCACCCAGCGGTCGCGGCGTGCGGTATTTCATGGTCACGACCGTCATGCCCTTTTCGTTCAGGTAACGCCGCGCCGGCGCGACTTCGAATCCGTCCGGACTGTTCCCCTCATAGCCGCCGCCCGAGTAGATGATCTGGATCGCCTTCGTTTTGAGTTCCTTCGGCATGTGCCACTCGAGATAAGGCAGGCACTGATTCGTCTGCAGTTCCGGCATCTTGCCTTCCGGCCAGACCGGCTCCTTGCTGTATTCGCCGCGCGCATCGTCGTTCGGATAGCGGTCCATCAGATCGACTTCCGCGCCGAGGCGCCCGTCAAAATTCATCTGGCGGAGGTACTCGGCGACACGGTCGAGCCAGTGGTCGTAGGCGGCGCCGTCCTCACCCTTGCTCGGATCGCCCATGAAACCATGGGGACGGTCCGCGAAGAGATGGATCTCGGCCGGGATTTTCATCCGGCGGAGCTGGCGGTAGATCTGTGTGGAACCGTTCGGCGAATAGACGTCCGCCCCTCCGTGGAAGAGCCCCATCGGACACGTCTTCGCGTCGAACTTGAACACGTCCGAGAGCTTTACGTCGA
>JBGSOI010000114.1:0-8757 GCA_041739215.1 Akkermansiaceae bacterium | reverse complement strand
CGTGATCCCGCCGGACCTGCGTCCGCTGGTCCCACTTGAAGGCGGCCGTTTCGCCACTTCCGACCTCAACGACCTCTATCGCCGCGTCATCAACCGCAACAATCGTCTCAAAAACCTCCTGCTCCTCAAAACGCCGGAAGTCATCATCCGCAACGAAAAGCGGATGCTGCAAGAAGCTGTTGACGCACTGTTCGACAACGGTCGCCACGGTCGCGCCGTCACCGGTGCTGGCAACCGTCCGCTCAAATCCCTCAGCGACATGCTCAAGGGCAAGGGTGGTCGTTTCCGTCAGAACCTTCTCGGAAAACGCGTCGATTACTCCGGCCGTTCCGTCATCGTTGTTGGTCCGGACCTCAAGCTCGGCCAGTGCGGTCTTCCCAAGAAGATGGCGCTCACCTTGTTCGAACCCTTCATCATCCGCCGCCTCAAGGAGCTTGGCTATTGCCACACCGTGCGCTCGGCCAAGAAGATGATCGACCGCAAGACCACCGAAGTTTGGGACATCCTCGCGGAAGTTACCAAGGGTCACCCGATCCTTCTCAACCGCGCGCCGACGCTTCACCGTCTTTCTATCCAGGCCTTCGAGCCGAAACTCATCGAAGGTGAGGCCATCCGCGTTCACCCGCTCGTTTGTACCGCTTACAACGCGGACTTCGACGGTGACCAAATGGCCGTCCACGTCCCGCTGTCGATCGAGGCACAGATGGAGTGCCGCCAGCTCATGCTCGCGCCTAACAACATCTTCTCGCCCGCATCCGGTCGTCCCGTCACGGTTCCTACCCAGGATATCATTCTCGGAACTTATTACCTCACCTGGGCTGGCATCCGCACTCAGAAGGATCGGGAAAAGGAAGAACATCTCCCGCTGTTTGAAAGCGCTTCCGAAGTCGAGTTCGCACTTGCAGCCGAGAAGATCGATTATCACCAGTGGATCCGCGTTCGCAACCCGGACCATGGCAAGACCACCGTGTTTGGCTACAAGGGCGAGGAACTCACTGCGAAAGATCGCAAGGAACTCACTCCGTTAGAGCAAGCACTTCGCCAAGGAAAAATCATCGAGACTACTCCTGGCCGTGTCCGCTTCAACGAGATCTGGCCAGCAGGTGTTGGCTTCATCAACCACAACGTAGGCAAGAAACAAATCGGCGACATCATTTGGCGCTGCTATCAGGTTTCCGGCAAGCCGAAGACCGTCGAGGTGCTTGATCAGCTCAAAACCCTCGGTTTCCGCGAAGCGACCCGTTCGGGAACTTCCATCGGTATCGTTGACATGGTCATCCCCGAGGAAAAAACCGAAGTCATCGCCAAGGCTTACGAAGAAGTTGAAAAAGTCACCAAGCAATATCGCAACGGCGTCATCACCGACGGCGAGCGCTATCAGAAAGTCGTGGACGTCTGGACCCAAGCCACCGACACCATCGCCAACGCGCTCTATCGGAAGATCGAGTTCAACGAAGGCAAGAAAAAGGCATCACCACTCTTCATGATGGTCGATTCCGGTGCCCGGGGTAACAAGTCGCAGATCAAACAGCTCGGCGGAATGCGCGGACTGATGGCCAAGCCTTCCGGCGAAATCATCGAACGTCCGATCATTTCGAACTTCCGTGAAGGTCTCTCGGTGCTCGAGTATTTCATCTCGACCCACGGCGCTCGCAAGGGACTGTCCGACACCGCTCTAAAGACGGCTGACTCCGGCTACATGACCCGCAAGCTGGTCGATGTGGCGCAGGACGTGATCGTCTTCAAGCAGGATTGCGGAACCGCGAACGGCATCACCGTCGCCGCCATTTACGATGGCGACGAGGAGTCCGCCTCACTCGCGACCCGGATCTACGGCCGCGTGTCGTGCGAACAGATCAAGGACCCGGTTACCGGCAAAGTGCTGGTGGAGGTGGACGACGTCATCAACGAGGTCCAGGCAAATGGCATCGAGCGCATCGGTGTCCTCAAGCTCAAGATCCGTTCGGTTCTGACGTGCGAAGCCGAGCGCGGCTGCTGTGCCAACTGTTACGGCCTCAACCTCGCCACCGGCCTCCCCGTGAAAATCGGTGAAGCCGTCGGCATCATCGCCGCCCAATCGATCGGCGAGCCCGGCACCCAGCTCACCATGCGGACGTTCCACGTCGGTGGTGTGGCCGCCGCCACGTTCAAACAGCCGATCATCAAGGCCAAGAACACCGGCCGCATTGTTTACAAGGACATGCGCACGGTGCAGGACGTCGATGGTCACTGGGTTGTCCTTAACAAGAACAGCACCATCTCCATCCGCGACAAGGAAGGCCTCGAGTTGGAAAGCCACATGATCGTCATCGGCTCCGTCATTTCCGTGAAGGATGGCGAGGACGTGAAAAAGGGCGACACCGTGGTTACCTGGGATCCCTACAACGTGCCGATTCTAACCGAGAAAAACGGCAAGGTCGAACTCCGCGACATGATTTCCGGCATCACCGTGACCAACGAAACGGACAAGGAAACCGGCAAAAAGGGCATGGTCGTCACCGAGCACAAGGAAGACCTCCACCCGCAGGTCGTCATCATTGATGAGAAGACCAAGGAAATCAAAGCGAGCTACTCCATCCCGGTCGGCGCCCACCTTTCCGTCAAGGAAGGCCAGGTCATCACCGCAGGAACGCAGATCGCCAAGACTCCGCGGAAAGTCGCCCGCACCAAGGACATCACCGGTGGTCTGCCACGGGTGGCCGAGCTTTTCGAAGCCCGCAAGCCCAAGGATTCCTGCGTCATCGCCAAGATCGAGGGAGCCATCTCCTTCGGCGGCAACGTCCGCGGCAAGAAGAAGGTCATCGTCACCCACGCCGAGACCGGCGAGCAGGTCGATCACTTGGTCCCGATGGGCAAGCACGTGGTCGTTACTGAAGGCGACGTCGTCAAACGCGGCGACCAAATCACCGAAGGCCCCGTGTCGCCGGAAGATTTGCTTGAAGCTTGCGGAGCCCAGGAGCTTCAAGAGCACTTGGTCAACGAAGTCCAATCTGTTTACCGCGTCCAAGGCGTGGAAATCAACGACAAGCACATCGAGGTCATCGTTCGTCAAATGCTCCGCAAGGTGAAGATCACCGACCCGGGCGATGCCGACCAATACCTCTGGGGTGACCAGGTCGATCGCTCGAACTTCAAGCGCATCAACGCCGAGATCGTCGCCAACGGCGGCAAGCCTGCCGAAGGCGAGCCTGTCCTGCTAGGCATCACCAAGGCCTCGTTGGAAACCGACTCGTTCATTTCCGCCGCTTCCTTCCAAGACACCACCCGTGTCCTTACCGAAGCAGCGACCTTGGGCCGCGTCGACTACCTCAGCGGCTTCAAGGAAAACGTCATCATGGGTCACCTGATCCCCGCCGGCACCGGATTCTATCACCACCGCGAGGCGGAGTTCGAATTCACCGTCGAGGAGCCCGAGCCGATTGTCGTGCCGAAGGAAACCTTCGAGGACGACGAGGACGCAGCCACCGCGTGATCCTCTGAAAAACCAACCTAAGCCCCGGCCCGCATCCAGCGAGCCGGGGCTTTCTCTTTTGGACCGCGAAATTTATTTCGCCTGAATCTCCTGAACATCCCCGGAAACAATCTCCTCCGCTCTCGCGTAGTTCCCCTTCCACCATGAAATCCATCCTCCTCCTCACCCTCCTCTCCACTCTCGCCCACGCCGCGCCCAAGCCCCTCTTCAATGGCAAGACCCTCGCCGGTTGGGAAGGCAATCCCGATCTCTGGTCCGTTCAGGACGGAGTCATCACCGGCAAAACCACTGCGGAAAAGCCAGTCGCCGGCAACACTTTCCTCGTTTGGAAAGGCGGAGATGTCGCCGATTTTGAAATCACCTTCAAATACAAGATGACCCCTGGAGACGAAAAGAAGAGCGTCAACAGCGGCCTCCAATTCCGCAGCAAGGTCGTGGATGAGAAAAACTTCGTTGTCGCCGGCTATCAGGCAGACTTCGAATACGGCTCCAAATACAGCGGAATTCTTTACGAGGAAAAAGGCCGCGGCATCCTCGCCGAGCGCGGGCAGAAAGTGACCATCACCCAAGGTGCCGAGCCATCGAAACCCAAAATCGAAGTCACCGGTGAAACCGGCAAGAGCGACGAGATCCAGGCCGCCATCAATAAGGACGACTGGAACGAATATCGCGTCGTCGTCAAAGGCAACCACATCCAGCAGTTCATCAACGGCAAGCTCACCGTCGATGTTACCGATGAAACCGCCGAAGGCGCGAAAAAAGGCATCCTCGCCTTCCAACTCCATGCCGGCCCGCCGATGCAGGTTCAGTTCAAGGACATCCTTCTCACCGAGCTCTAACCGCATTGCCGGAGCGTCCCTCCTCACACAAAAGGAGGCTTGCATTCATCCGGTCTCGGTCTAAATCTCAACGAATGAATCCCAAAATTCTACTTTGTCTCCCCGCCATCGTTTTATTCACTTCCTGTGCTCAGGATACCATGGATGGCAGCACATTCTCGCGGAATGAAGCCGGCCAGGCACAGTCCGTCAACCGGGGCCGTATCACTGCGATTCGCAATGTGAACATCCAAGGCGGCAACACCGCCGGAACGGTGATCGGCGGCGTCGCCGGCGGCGCGCTCGGCAGCAACATCGGCAGCGGCAGAACCTCGAACACGGCGGGAGCCATTGGCGGAGCGCTGGTGGGCGGTGCCGTGGGTTCCCATGCCCAGCAGAGAATGCAATCACGCAACGGCATCGAGATCACCGTGCGCCTCGATTCGGGAGGCTCTGTTGCTGTGGTGCAGGAAGTCAGCGCGAACGAACGATTCAATGTGGGCGACCGGGTCCGCGTCCTGTCCAACGGATCGCGCACCCGCGTGGCGTTCTGATTCTATCAACCGGAAAACCCTCCATCCGTCCGGGTGGAGGGTTTTCTTGTGCCCATTAAAATGCGGCTTGGGCATTCGGTAAGAGATCGTGTGGTGAAGGAGAAGTGAGCTTCAGCGTGGGAATCGGAGTAACGGACTTCCCACGCTGGAGCTGACTCCCGAAACAATCCTCAGTCAGTCCGCGTAGTGCCTTGTCTCATGAAACCCGTCCTGCTCACGCTTCTAACCACCGCTATCGCCCATGCCCAGGTTCCCTCCGCCCCCGGTGCGGAACTGGAACTTGTCGCGGAGGGATACAAATTCACCGAAGGTCCCGCCGTCGATCCCAAGGGCGATGTCTATTTCACGGACCAGCCGAACGACCGCATCCTCAAGTGGACTGCGGCGACCAACCAGGTCGAGACATTCATGCAGCCCGCCGGGCGCTCCAACGGACTCTATTTCGACCGCGACGGCAAGCTCATCGCCTGTGCCGACGAGAAGAGCCAGCTCTGGCGCATCGATCCCGAGACCAAGAAGACCACCGTCCTGCTAGACAATCACGACAAGAAGCTCTTCAACGGGCCCAACGACGTCTGGGTCGATCCGGCCGGAGGGATGTATTTCACCGACCCCTTTTACAAGCGCGACTATTGGCAGGGCCGCGAAAAGCCGGAGCAGGAGAAGCAGCGGGTCTTCTATCTGCCGAAAGGCGCGAAAGCCCCCGTCATTGCCGAAGACACTCTCGTCCAGCCCAACGGCATCATCGGCTCGCCCGATGGCAAGATGCTGTTTGTCGCCGACATCGGGGCGAAGAAGACCTATCAGTATGAGATCGCCAAGGACGGCGCTCTCACCAAGCGCAAGCTCTTCTGCGAGATGGGCTCCGACGGCATGACCCGCGACACCGACGGCAATCTCTATCTAACGGGCAAGGGCGTGACCGTGTTCGCCAAGGACGGCAGGAAGCTCGGGGAAATCCCGATTGCCGAAGGCTGGACAGCCAACATCTGCTTCGGCGGTCCGGACCTGAAGACCCTTTTCATCACTGCGATGGACTCGGTTTATACGTTGGATATGGCGGTCGCCGGCACCCGCTGATCCTACGGCCGCAGGAACACCAGATAGTGGAGCAAGCCAACCGGCAGGATGGCCGCAAGAAACAGGCCGATGCCGGGGACGTGGAAGTCCTTCGGCTCGCGTCCGTAGTAGCGGATCCAGATGTGGACGTTGGAGGCCAGCATCAGGAAAAGCCATGCGGCGGAATGGAAATACCGTCCCGCCCCCATGGCCTCCCCGACGACAGCCCCGACCATCCATGCCGACAGGAGTTGGATGGCCAGCAAAGCCACGATCCGGAATCCGAATCGCTCCATCAGGTGTCCGCCGTGGAGAATCGCCGTCAAGTGGATGGCGGGCGCGGCGGGCTTGCTGTTAGCGATATCGAGGATTGCCGGCATCACAGTCACGAAAACCGGCTGATGGTTGGAAGGGAAATCCATGCGATAAGTGGCGGAACCGGTGCTGTGCCGGACCCGCTGGATGACGCAAGGATCCACTAAAAACCGGGGATCGTGTTCCTTTGTCCGGAGTTCACCGGCGACCGCCATCGGCGGCAGGGAGCTTTCCAAATCCAGCAGGTCTTGCCATGGATTGGCTGGCGGTGGGACCGGGCGGAACGGGATGATTTCGGCACCGGACCCGGATTCCTCAACCGGCGAGCGGAAGACTTCGATGGTTTTCGGAGAAAGAGGGGCCCAGCCAAAATCGTCGCGGCGGATGGATGTGGGCAGTGCATTCATGGGATGATGCCGGGACGATTTTGCCAAAGCGGGGTGTGGGTGGAAGCCGGTGCCTGCGGTGCGCCGGGGAAAGTGGTGGGTTTTGTTGGCACAGCGTAGTCTGGTTGGAGCCTTCAACGCAACGGTCCCATTACGCGGACCATGGCCGGCATGGACGCGATTGGTCGCGCGGAGATCCCCCTTGCGGGGATATATAGCTGCAAACATCATGCCAGTTATCGCTGGGACGCGGAAATCCCTTTCTGCACCAAGAGCTTTTCGGGTTGGAAGTCCGCCGGCCGAACGAAATTGCCTGCAAATATTTCAGAGTTGTCGCAGCCCTTGCAGGCAAACCGCCGGTAGGGTTGCGGATTCTCTGCTGGTAGACCGGGCTTCCGGCGGTGCGGGATGGGCGGCCAATTTCAGGCGCTCGTCCGCCTCAGGCACTCCCGCACGGTGGCGATGAAGTTTTTACGATTGAAAGGCTTTTTAAGCACTGCGGAGACTCCCAGCGATTGGGCAAGGGGGAGGACATCGCCGCTGCCACCAGGTGGTTCGCAGATGGCGATGATTTTGATTTCCGGAGCAAGCGCGCGAAGCTTCGCGATGGTCTCGATTCTTTCCATCCCGGGCATGACCAAGTCGGTGATCACGAGGTCGAAGTGCATCAACTTCACGAGAGCCAGCGCCTCATGTCCGTCCGACGCGGTGACCACCTGGAAGCCACCGTTGCCAAGTGCGATTTCGAGGACATCCCGCATGGGTTTCTCGTCCTCGACCACGAGAATCCGTTTGGAACTGCGGGAGGAAGGGAACGAACTCATGTCGGTGTCGTTTTACAGTTCGCCCGATGGCGTGGCAATTGCGCCCTAACACGCGTTCGCGTGGGTTGCCGGCTGTCTAACGAAATACGTGATCAGTAGGCCAGTCCGTGGCCGAATGGAAACTGCGGATTCACGGTCGCCGCCTTGCCATGGCCAAGCGGAAGCTGGTCGGGTGAGCGCGGCCAGGTGAATGACAATTTGCCGGTCGGCGTGCTGTCGCCGAACAGCACGTCAGTCACTCCCGCGCCTTCGGTTCCGGGAAGCCATGCCGCCATGATCGCGTCTGCGGTGGCGGCCACGCCGCCTAGCAGCAACGGCCGGCCTGATAGAATGACCGCCACCACCGGGACGCCGGTGGCTTTGGCGGCGGAAACCGCTGCGACGTCTTCGCCGGATAGGGAGAGATCGGCGCGGTCGCCCTTGCTTTCGGCATAGGGATCCTCGCCAATGACAACGAGGGCGAGGTCCGCGCCCGTGGCATCCGGATGATCCGTGGAATCCGTGATCAAAGTGTCCTTTCCGGTGGCCTGGCGCAGCGCTTGGAGAATCGTCGTGCCGCCGGTGGTCACCGCACCGCGTTTGCCCTGCCAATCGACGGTCCATCCGCCGCACTGCCTGCCGAGGTCGTCGGCCCCGCGGCCGCTCACGTGGATCCGCTTTGCGGTGCGGGAAAGGGGCAGCACCTTGCCTTCGTTCTTCAGCAGCACCACCGACTGGCGGACCGCTTCGCGGGCGACCGCGCGGTGGGCCAGGGAGCCGAAATCCTGTTGCAGCGTGGTGTCCGCCATCAGCGCGGCTTCCGGTTTCATGAGGCCCATTGCGAATTTGACGCGCAGGATGCGGGTGACCGCGTCATCGATGCGGGACATCGGGATTTTTCCTTCAGCCACGAGTTCCTGAAGAGAGGCAATGAACTCACGGTAGCGCGTGGTCACCATCACCATGTCCATGCCCGCGTTGATGGAGAGTTCGATGCAGCGCTTGTAGTTGGCGGTTTTAAGCTGCCCGGAAGCATTGTTGCTGACCAGGCCCGCCTCGCCTCTAACGGGCGGAACGAGTTGGTCGATAGCGTTGTAGTCGGAAACGACGAAGCCTTGGAAGCCGAGTTCGTGCTTCAAAATGTTGGTTAGAAGGTGCTTGCTGCCGGAGCATTTTACGCCGTTCCAACTGCTGTACGATGGCATGACCGAGCCCACGCCGGCGTCGATCGCCGCCGGGTAGCCTGCGAGGTGGATCGCGCGCAGGGTGGCTTCGTCAAGGCGCGCGTCACCCTGGTCGAGCGGACTGCCAGTTCTGCTGCTGTTGAAGGTGGTGCCGCCGTCGCCGATG
>JBGSOI010000104.1:0-8033 GCA_041739215.1 Akkermansiaceae bacterium | reverse complement strand
GCGTCACAAGTGACGGGGGCGTTCTGGTTTCGACGGGATGTTTGACGCGCTGGTTGCACGTAGAGGTTGATCGGTTGGCCTCTTTAAAAAGCCGCTCAAAACAAATAAATGCAGACTCTAACGAGCTCGCACTGGCCGCTTAATTGACGACCACGTCTGAACCCCGACACCTGCTGAGGGGGATGGCGAATACTCGGCAGGCTGGGATTGAAGTCGGGTAACCGGGCTTCTTTCCGAGATCAAACAGGTTCCTAGGACGAGCAACGCTGCATGAGGGCCCAGCCCGTCCGAAACTCCAGACATCATGCTAAACGTGTAGATGCCAGTGTTGACGGCGTTTCGGACAGGGGTTCGACTCCCCTCGCCTCCACTTTTTCAAATGGTCCCGCGGGTTGGTTCGCCAGCTCGCGGGACTTTTGTTTGCGGAAATTGCAATCCCAATGTCGCCGGTCGAATGAAGCACCGAGTCAGTGGAAGCACTATCGCATGAGATGAACCTCACTCATGTCGAGCACTCATGAAAATTACTTCAGTTTCTGGATTTCTCCCCAGTTTGGCATTCGTCTCGCTCTAAGCGTTTCAAATGGTAGCCCCGGCCCGCAAGTTCACATCGACAAACAAGCTTCGACTCGGGTTTGTCCCGCTCAGTGATTGTGCGCCAATCGCGGCTGCCCGGGAGACCGGAATCTTCAAGCGCTGGGGCCTCGACGTCGAGCTCTCGCGGGAACTCGGTTGGGCCAGTGTCCGCGACAAGATCATTTACGGCCACCTCGACGCCGCACAATCGATCGCTGGAATCGCGATCGCACTGGGACTTGGAATCAACGAGATGCGTTGTGAAGTGGCGGTGCCGATGGTGCTGAACCTGCATGGGAACGCGATCACTATTTCCAAGGAGATCGGCCCCGACAAGATCGGCAGGGGCGAGGGCTTGCGGGACTATCTAACGTACGGCTGGAAAAAAGAGCGGCCGTTCACGCTGGCGGTCACTCACCGTTACTCGTCCCATTTCACGCTGTTGAAAACCTGGCTGAGCCGCCACGGCGTGGTGGCTCCGGAGCATGTGGAAATCATTTTCCTGCCCCCGTCGCTGATGCCTCGCTCGTTGCAGGCCGGTCACATCGATGGCTACTGCGTGGGCGAGCCGTGGAATTCCGAGTCGATCATCGCAGGAACCGGCTGGTGCCCGGTCACCTCCGCGGAGATCGCCCGCGGCCATCCTGAAAAAATCCTGCTCGTCTCCGGGAATTTCCTGCATGAGCAAAAGGATGAATCCGTCGCCTTGGTGGCGGCCCTGATCGAGTCCTGCGAACTTTGCCAAACGCCTGAATTCCGTGAGGAATTGATCTCGATCCTGGCCATGAAAGCCTACACCGGAGCCTCTCCTGAAGTGCTGGGAAACAGCCTTGGGCCCACTTTCAACTCGGGAGTGGACCGCGTGAGCGCCAAGGGATTCCATATCTTCCACGGTGATTCGATGAACCGCCCGAGCATGGACAAGGCGTCGTGGGTTCTATCGGAACTGCGCAATGCCGGGACCATTCCCGAGGGAACCTGCGGCTCGCTGTCCCGGATTTTCCGCGAGGATCTCTATCATGCCGCCGAGCTGTGCCTCGGGGGCAACAACACGCGCGCATCCGCCTGACAATCCTACTACATCCAATTCCAAACGTATTCCATGTCTCACTCACCAAGCGGCGGCGGCAAACTCAATCTGGCCGATTTCAAAGCGCCTTCCATCCGGACCCTTCATGCCACCTGGTTCGCTTTTTTCCTGACCTTCGTCCTGTGGTTCGCTCACGCCCCGTTCAAAGGCGCGCTGACAGACGCCTTCCAGATCAGCGAGGCACAATGGAAGGCCCTGCTGATCCTCAATGTCGCGCTGACCATTCCTGCTAGAATCATCATCGGCATTCTGGTGGACAAGTTCGGCCCGCGGGTGACTTTCTCCCTGTTATTGATGATATCCGGAGTTCTTTGCTGCGTCTTCGCGCTGAGCCGTTCGTTTGAAATGCTCGCGCTCACCCGATTTCTGATGGGCTTCGCCGGCGCCGGCTTCGTAATCGGGATCCGCCTGGTAGGTGAATGGTTCCCGGCCCGCCAAGTCGGCCTGGCGGAAGGGATCTACGGCGGCTGGGGAAATTTCGGCTCGGCGGCCGCAGCGATCGTACTGCCAACCATCGCGCTCGCCTTCGGTGGTGAGGATGGCTGGAGATATGCCTTCATTTCCGCAGGCGCGGTGTCGTTTCTCTACGGCATCTTTTTCTATCGTTTCATCCGTAACACGCCAAAAGGAGCCACTTACTTCAAGCCGAAGAAATCGGGCGGACTGGAAGTTTCCACGCCCCGCGACTTCGTGTTCCTGCTGGTGATGAACATTCCGATGTTCGCCGCCCTGGCCGCCTTGGCCTGGAAACTCTCGCCCTCCGGAGTGAATCTCCTAACCACTCCGATGGTGAATATCATCCATGTGGTGTTGGTGTTACTGTTCATCGTCCAGGCATGGCAGATCTATCGGGTGAATGCCTCGATGCTGAAGGCTGGCGGTGTTCCTGAATTCCAGCGCTATCCGTTCCGCCAAGTCGCGATCCTCAACATCAACTACCTGATCACCTTCGGCTCCGAACTGGCGGTCGTCTCGATGCTTCCCGGGTTTTTCGCGGACACCTTCGGCCTGTCGCCGATCAAGGCGGGTCTCATCTCCGCCGGATTCGCCACCATCACCATTGCGGCGCGCCCGGGCGGCGGTTGGGTTTCAGATAAATTCGGCCGCCGCAAGACGATGCTGGTCGTGCTCGCGGGCCTGGCGGTTGGCTATCTGTTGATTTCGCGGATCGACTCGACCTGGCCGCTGGCCCTCGCGGTGGCCGCGACCATTGGTTGCGGCCTCTTCGTCCACATGGGAACCGGCGCTGTGTTTGCGATGGTGCCGCTGATCCAACGCCGGATGACCGGCCAGATCGCGGGCATGACCGGGGCCTACGGCAACGTCGGCGGGGTGGTATTTCTAACGATCTATTCGTTCGTCAGCACGCCGACGTTCTTCATGATCATCGCCGCTTCTTCGGTGCTCGGGCTGTTCGCATCCTGCTTCCTGGCCGAGCCGAAAGGACATATCTCGGAAGTGGCCGAGGATGGTTCCGTGCAATTGATCGAAGTGGCGTAATGCTGCTCGCCACGTTTCAAATCACCCGCCAACATCGCAGCCATGAATCTAACCGGTCGAATCCAGTTCGCGACCGGACTCTTCACTTCGGCGGGACCCAAGCCACAGAATGACGACTGCCTGGGGATCCGGATTCCGGATGACGTCCTGCTGCCCACCAAGGGCATTGTCGCCTGCATCGCCGACGGGGTTTCCGCCGCCAGCGCGGGCAAGGAAGCCGCTGAGGCCGCGGTGATCGGCTTCATTTCCGACTATTACGAGACGCCGGAATCCTGGGAAGTGAAGACCGCCGGGCAACGGGTCCTGACGGCGCTCAACCGCTGGCTGTTCTCGCAAGGCCAGGGTTTCCGCGCCGCTGAAAAGGGCTGCGTCACGACCTTCACCGCGATCGTCCTCAAATCGCAAACCGCCCATGTGTTTCACATCGGTGACAGCCGGCTCTACCGCCACCGCGACGGCGAACTTGAACAAATCACGAGGGACCACGCTTCCCGCGTGTCGGCGGACACCTGTTACCTGACCCGCGCACTCGGCCTAACCGCTTCGCCGCGGATCGACTATGATACCTTTCCCATCGACGCCGGAGACCGCTTCGCACTGACCACCGATGGCATTCACGCGGAACTTTCGCGCCACGACCTCGAGACGATCCTCAATGAAAACCCGGATTCCCAAACTTGTGCCGACGCATTGGGTACGGCGGCCCACCTGAGCCCCGACAACCGATCGTGCATCCTTCTCGAAATCCAATCGCTCCCCGACAGTGACAAGAATGACGTGTTCCGCCAGCTATCGGCGCTGCCGATTCCTCCCGATCTGTTGCCGGGCCAATCCATCGACGGCCTTCACGTGGAGCGGATCATTTGCGCGTCGAGGAATTCCCAGCTCTATCTGGTGTCCGACATGGATGATGGAAACAGGAGCCTAGTCCTCAAGACGCCTTCCATCACCTTTGAGGACGATCCATCCTATCTGGAGCGGTTCGCCTTGGAGGAATGGATAGGATTGCGGACCGATAGTCCGCATCTTGCCAAGGTCATCCGCAGGCCCAGGCCGCGTCGGTTTCTATATTATGTCCTGGAATCGATCGATGGCACGACACTCGGGCGCTGGAGCGAGGAACACCCAAGTCCGCCGGTCGAGCAAGTCATCGGGATCGTCGGTCAGATCGTCGAGGGAGTCCGCGCGCTTCATCGCCGGGACACGTTACACCAGGACCTCAAGCCTGATAACATCCTGATCGGTAGCGACGGGCAGGTGAAGATCATCGACTATGGTTCGTGCCGGGTCGGAGGGATCGAGGAAATTTCCACGCCGTTCGAGCGGGAATCCACGCTTGGGACCATGGATTTCTCCGCTCCGGAGTATCGCTTGGGGATCACGCCGACCACCCGCTCGGACCTGTTCTCGATCGCGGTGATCACCTATCACGTGCTGACCGGCGGCCACCATCCGTATGGAAGTGCCTGGTCCAAGGCCCGTAACCCGCGGGACTTCTTCACCCTCGCGTATCAACCGGCGGCGGCCCACAACCCGATGGTCCCGCTGTGGATGGACGCGGTCCTGCGCAAGGCGCTGTCTATCCGGATTGAATCCCGCCAAGAAGTGATGTCCGAGTTTCTTCACAATTTACGGCATCCGGATCCCGCGTTTTTGACGGCCGAGCCACTGCCATTCGCCCAGCGGAATCCATTGTTGTTCTGGAAGCTGACCGCACTTTGCGCCCTGATCGGCTGGATCGTCACATGGTTCGCACTGGCCTAGTCATGAGCTTTCCTCCCGATGATGAATGACGCTCATCAAACGAGTGGCTGGGATTCCTTCCCAATTATTTCACCAGGACCCCGATGGCACAGCGGGTGCTATTCCTCGAAATAGCTAATCCAGCACGTCATGGTCGATTTCAACAACTCAGGTTTCAGCGAGGAACAAACCTCATATCTATCAGGATTTGTCTCGGGAATCCTTCAAGCGCGCGACCTCCCCTTTCTCGGCCAGGACGGCGGCGGGCGTTTCACCCACGAACCCGCGGATGCCGTCGCGATGATTCACAACACGCCCGTCGATGAGCTCTGCCGCGAAGAGCAGATCAAGCATGAGCAAAACGGGCTCGATTGCTATGACACGATTCTCGCCAACGCGGCCACCAACAGCTTCCCTACCGATGGCGATGTGTTCCGCTACAAGTTCCATGGTCTGTTTTTCGTCACTCCGGCCCAGGAAAGTTTCATGCTCCGCTGCCGCATCGCCGGCGGCGCGCTCAGCACCTATCAGTTCCGTGGTCTCGCCGAAATTGCCGCCGAATGGGGTCCCGGCCACGCCGATCTAACGACCCGTGCCAACCTCCAGGTCCGCGAGATCATGCCGGAAAACTGCCCGGCGATCCTGATGAAACTCGCCGATCTGGGCCTCACCTCTCAAGGCTCCGGTGCCGACAACGTCCGCAACATCACCGCCACGCCGACCACTGGATTCGATCCGACCGAACTTCTCGACGTGATGCCCTATGCCCGGGCGATGCATCATTACATTCTCAAAAACCGCGACCTCTACGGCTTGCCGCGCAAGTTCAACATCTCCTACGACTCGGGTGGAACGGTATCCACCTGCACCGATACCAACGACATCGGCTTCTACGCCGTGAAGGTCGGGCCTAATGAAAATGGGGTGGAACCGGGCATTTATTTCCGCATGCAGCTCTGCGGCATCACCGGTCACAAGCAATTCGCCAGTGATTGTGGCATCCTGCTAACACCCGCCGAGACGATTCCCGTGGCCGCGGCCTTGATGCGGGTGTTCATCGAAAACGGCGACCGCACCAACCGCAAGAAGGCGCGTCTCAAGTATCTCGTGGATGACTGGGGCTTTGAAAAAATCCTCGCGGAAACCAGCAAGAAGCTGACCTTTGCCCTGCGTGAGTTTCCGCTAGAAGCATGCGATCCGTCAGCCCCGAAATCAAAACACGGTCATCTCGGCATCCACCAACAAAGCGACGGCAAGCACTACCTCGGCGTCCTAACACCCGTGGGCCGCATGTCCGTCGCGCAGATGCTCGCGCTCGCCGACATCGCCGACGAATTCGGCCGCGGGGAGATCCGCCTTACGGTTTGGCAGAATCTCATCATCCCCGGCATCTCCGAGGAGAAGCTCCAAGGCGCCATCACCGCGATCCAAGCCACCGGCCTGGACCACCGGAACAACACCATCAACGGCGGTCTCATCGCCTGCACCGGCAGCCGGGGTTGCAAATTCGCCGCAGCCGATACCAAGGGCCAGGCGATCCTTCTCGGCGACCACCTTTCCAGCAAGATGATCCTCGACCAACCAGTCAACATCCATCTAACCGGCTGTCAGAACTCCTGCGCCCAGCACTACCTCGGCGACATCGGCATGATGGGCACCCGCGTGAAATCCGAAGACGGTGGCACCGTGGATGGCTACAACATCGTTCTCGGCGGCGGAGTTGATGACACCCAGGCGATCGCCCGGGAAATCTGGAAATCCGTCCGCGCCGACGAAATGCCCGCGCTCATCGAGCAGATCCTCGCGGTCTATCTGCGCGACCGGATCGAGGACGAAAGCTTCGCCCAGTTTGCCAACCGCCACACGCCGGAGCAGCTCATCGAGCTTTGCGATCCCGCCAAGACCGCCGCCGCCTGACCACCTAACACCAATCGTCATGTCACTCACCGTTCCCAACACCGCTCCATTCACGGGTGTCCAGAAGATGTGGCTCAAGGGCTACCTGGACGCGCTCAACTGCGCGCTGGTCCCCGCGTCCGGCGGAGTTTCCGCCCCAACGGCGACTTCGCCCGTTCCGGCCGGTCTGCCGATCACCATTCTGTGGGGTTCCCAGACCGGCAACTCCGAGGCGCTCGGCAAAAAACTCAGCAAGACCCTCGCCGCCAAAGGCCACTCCCCCACCCTCCGCGACATGGCGGAAGTTTCACCCGCGGATCTGTCAGCCGCCGGGCACATCCTCATCATCACGTCCACTTATGGCGATGGCGAACCACCCGACAACGCCGCCGCGCTCCACGCAGCTCTTCATGCGGCGGACGCCCCACAACTTGCATCGGTGAACTTCGCGGTCCTCGCGCTGGGTGATTCCAATTACCCGGATTTCTGCAAATGCGGCCACGACTTCCACACCCGCCTGACCGCGCTGGGGGCCAAGCCGCTGATCCCGATCATCGAATCCGATGTCGACTTCGACAAGCCGTTCGCCAGTTGGATTGACCAGTTGGAGAAAGCGCTCGTCGCAGCCTAACCACCCCAATTCCCGAGTGCCCGCAACCCTCCAGCGCATCCCTGCCCTGAAGCACGCTTCAAAGCAGGACCTTGAGCAGGGCAATCTCATCGACCAACTTCTAGCAGAGCAGAAGCAGCTCCAGACCCCGGTCGCCCGGTTTTCGGAAGTCCATCACCAGCGCAAGCCGGACCTGGCCGATCACTATCGCAGCCTGATCCCGCTGACCAAGCCCGGCGATGGCGAGCAGTATGCCTTCGAGGTTTCGCTCGACCGCTGCACCGGTTGCAAGGCCTGCGTTTCCGCCTGTCATTCGCTCAACGGCCTGGACGACCATGAGGCATGGCGCGATGTCGGCACATTGTTAGGTGGCCGCGATGCTCCCGGCTGGCAGCAGACCGTCACCACCGCCTGCCATCATTGCGAGGATCCCGGCTGCATGAACGGTTGCCCGGTGGGAGCCTATGAAAAGGACAAGGACACCGGCATCGTCCGCCACCTCGACGACCAATGCATCGGTTGTTCCTACTGCATCCTCAAGTGCCCCTACGACGTTCCCAAGTATTCCAAAAAGCGCGGGATTGTTAGGAAGTGCGACATGTGCCACCAACGTCTCGC
>JBGSOI010000014.1:0-11885 GCA_041739215.1 Akkermansiaceae bacterium | reverse complement strand
TAGCTGGCTGAAAAGAATTGGGGGTGGTGCGGGATCCACTCGGACCATCCGCACCACCCCCGGGTTCCCTCTCCTATCTGGAGAATTATTCGTTACGCATCCAGCCGGAGGGCGGCTTTTTGCGCGGCGCTTTTCGCTTCGGTCTTGTTGCCCTGGCCGTCGTCCGCGGTGAGGCGCATGCCGACGGGTTTGGAAACGCCGAACTCTTCCATGGTCACGCCATACATCACGTCGGCGCGGGCCATGGTTCGCTTGGAATGGGTGACGATGATGAACTGCGAGTTGTCGATGAAGCGGTCGAGCACCTTGACGAAGCGGTTGATGTTCGACTCGTCGAGCGGCGCGTCGAGCTCGTCGAGTACGCAGAACGGGCTGGGCTTGATCATGTAGATCGAGAACAGCAGCGCGACCGCCGTCATCGAACGCTCGCCACCGGATAGAAGCGTGATGGACTGGAGCTTCTTGCCCGGCGGTTTGGCGATGACCTCGATGCCGGATTCCAGCGGATCGCTTTCGTCTAGCAGCATGAGGTCGGCCTCGCCCTTTTCGCCGAAGAGTTCCTTGAACATCTCGCGGAAGTTGATTTTGACCTGCGCGAAGGTCTCGGCGAACAGGCGTTGGGTCTCGGTGTTGATGCGCTCGATGACTTCCAACAGCTCGGCCTTCGAGTTGACGAGGTCGTCGTGCTGGCCCTTGAGGACAGTGTAGCGTTCCTCGAGTTCGTCGACTTCCTCGATGGCGTCGAGGGTGACCGGGCCCATCGCATCGAGGCGGCGCTTGATGTCGGCCACGATGGATTCCACGAAATCCCAATCCGGCTCGCCGGTCATTTCACCGGGGATTTCCGCGTCGTCGTTGGTACCATCGACGACGACCGTTGGCATTTCCTCGTCGGCGTTTTCGTCGGACTCGTCACCGGTGACAATCGACTGGCGGCCACCGCGGCCTTGCAGGGCTTTTTGCGAGGCGATGCTCGTTAGAAGCGCGTGGGCATCCGGTTCGAAAGTCGATAGATCGATCTGGTGGCGCTCCTGAATCGTGGTGGCGAGGCTCTCGATGCGGAGATCCAGCTTGGTGCAGGCGACTTCCTCGCGGCCTTTTTGCTCGTTCACCTTCGAGTGATCGCGGCGAACTGCGGCGAGCGCGGTTTCAGCGGTTTCGATGGCTTCCAGCAACTCCGTGCGGCCTGCGGAACGGGTGTTGATTTCCACTTGGAGATCTTCCACCTCGGCGCGGTGCGACTCGCATTCTTCGGATAGACGCGCGGTCTCGCCTTGGGCGGCTTCGATCCGTTGGTCGAAGGCTTCGATCTCCGTCTCGCGGCGGATCGCGACGTCGCGGAGTTCGGATAGACGCGCTTCCATCGGCTTCTGCTGCTCTTCGGCGGACTGCTTCGCGCGGCGCTCGACGGCGAGCTCGGTGCGCAGCTCGTTGAGGGTTTCCACGATGTCCTGCTCGCGGCGGACGATCGCTTCCGACTCGGATTGCAAGCGGCGGGATTCGTTTTCAAGCGCTTCCAACCGCTCGCGGGCTGAGGCGAGTTCGCCTTCCATGTGCTCGCGGCCTTCGGCAGCGGCGCGCTCGCGGCTTTCGAGTTCGCCGCGCTCCCATTTGACGTTTTCGAGTTTGGTTTCGAAATTCTCGACCTCGCGGGTGGCGAGACTGAGCTGGCCCTGGAGGGTTGATAGATCGACCTTCTGGCGTTGGAGACGCTCGCGTGAAACCTCGACTTCCTCTCGGAGTTGTTCGAGGCGTGATTCCAAATCGGTCACCCGGGTGCGGGCTGCCTCGTCGGCGGCGGCAAGCGCTTCAACCTCGGCGGCCAGCGTGCGGGATTCGTTCGCGAGTTCGAGAACGGAGGTGCTGCCTTCGGTTCCGCAACCGCCGCGGAGCATGCCTTCGCCGGTGAGGATGACGCCGGCGAGCGTCACGAAAGTCACCCCCGGATGCGCCCCGCGGAGGCGGAGTGCGGTGGCTTGGTTAGGGACGATGAGGACTTTTTCCAGTAGCCGCTCGATGACGTTGGAAATGCGCTTGTCGGACTTCACGCGATCGAGCGCCCATGCGGTCGCCCCTTCGGGGAGCGCTTCCATCTGGGTGCCGGTGGAGAGGCCGATGAAGGTTTCCGGAATGACGGCGGCGACGCCTAACTGTTTTTCAGTCAGCCTGCCGATGATCGCTTCGGCCATCGCCTGGTCCTGGACGAGGACGGCTTGCAGGTGATTGCCGAGCACGGCTTCCACGGCGCGCGCGCAACTGTTATCGGCTTCGATGAACGAAGCGAGCACGCCGTGGATGCCGGGCTTGAAAGTGTCGGGTTGGCCGAGGCCCTTGAGCACGTTCTGCGTGCCTTTTTCAAAGCCTTCACCGCTCTCGACGAGCTGGCGGACGGCATCGAAACGGGCGGAACGCTGGGCCAGCACCTTGTTCGATTCCACCGCCGCGGTGCGGGCGGCATCCAGGTCGCCGCGGGTGTGTTGATAGGTGCGCTCGGCGTGTTGGAAGGCTTCGGTCAGCTCGCCTAACATCGAGCCGGTTTCCTGGACTTCGATGGAAATCCGGGCCTGCTCGGCGCGGGATTCCTCGATGGCGAGCGTCTGGCGCTGCTCCTCGTCGGCAAGCTGGCGCGAACGCTCGCGGTTGCCTTCGAGCTGGGCGAGGGCGCTTTCGATTTTCGCCTGCATCGAGGCGATGATCTGCTGCGTCCGGTTCGCCTCGCCGCGGGTTTCGCGGAGCGCGGTTTCGATGGTTTCGCGCTCCTCGCGGGTGCCCTTGGTGCGGTTTTCCTGCTCGGAAAGCTGGATTTCCTTCTCGGCGATGATCCGGCTGAGCTGGTCTAACGACTCGTTGGCGGCGATGAACTCGAACTCCTGCTTCGCGAGCTTGTCGCGGGTCTCGGCGATGTCCTCGTGGTTCTGACGGATGCGGGATTCGAGTTCGGCCTTGCGCTCGTCGTTGAAGGAAATCCGGCCGGCGGCGGAGTTGAGCGCGTTGCGGTGCTCGTTGAGGCGCTGGCGGAGTTCGGCGAGTTCGCCTTCGAAAATCCGGGCGGCGGTGCGGGCTTCGGTGACCGCTTCTTCCTTGGCGGGAAGCTGCATTTCCAGCTCGGTGTCGCGGACTTCAAGGCCGCGGATGGAAACCACCAGCTCATCGCGCTCGGCGGTGAGCTCGACAAATTTCTTGTGGCCGAGGTGGCTGTCGAGCACCCGCGTGTCGGCGGCCAGCGCCTGATAGCGGCGGGCCTTCGCGACCTGGCGGCGCAGGGAATTCATCCGGCGCTCTTGTTCGGCTAACACGTCGGAAACGCGTAGCAGGTTCGCTTCGGTGAACTCCAGTTTGCGCAGCGCTTCCTTTTTCTCACGCTTGAATTTCGTGATCCCGGCGGCTTCCTCGAATACCGCGCGGCGTTCTTCCGGCTTCGACGAAAGGATCTGGTCGATCTGCCCCTGCGCCATGATCGAGTAGGCGGTGCGGCCGATGCCGGTGTCCATCAGCATGTCGTGGATGTCCTTCAAGCGGCAGAGCGTGCCGTTGATCCGGTATTCCGAACGCCCGTCACGGAACACCCGGCGGGTCAGGGAAACCTCGTTGTAATCCACTTTGAGCGCTTCCTCGCAATCGCCCATCGTGAGGGTGACTTCGGCCATGCCGAGCGGTTTGCGCTTCTCGGTGCCGTTGAAAATGACGTCCGCCATTTCGCCGCCGCGGAGCGCTTTGGCCGACGTTTCGCCGAGGACCCAGCGGATCGCATCGACCACGTTGGACTTGCCGCAGCCGTTGGGACCGACGATGCCGGTGACGCCTTTGGCGAATTCGAACACGGTCTTATCCGCGAACGACTTGAAGCCGTGGATTTCGAGAGTTTTGAGGTACATTCAGACAGGAGTGTGGGTTAAGGGTGAAGCCCGAGAGGGAATCGGGCTGGAGGGAAATTACCCCACCTCCGCCAGTCTGCAATCCTTCAGGTGGGATTGACGCTATATATGGTATCTAAAATGTATTATTGGCACAATATGGAGTGGCTTGAGGTATTTAGGATACCCAAAGTATTTTACAAGTCGGGATCCTTCTGGCGAAACACTTTGCCAGCTGTGGGATTTGTGTAACTTTTCGGGCACCCGTCATGCGCAGCCACCAACTGATCACCGCCATTTCACTTATCCTTCTCTGCGGCAGTCCCCTGGCCTCCGCAGCGCGCAAAGCTCCGGCGGCGCCCTCCAATCTAACCGTCAAGGCGCTCGGGGTGAATTCCTTCCAATTCAAATGGAAGGACAATTCCAATAATGAAACCGGTTGGGAAATCCGCGCATCGCTCCCGGGCGGGACTCCGCTACGTTTCGCGCTTTTCCCCGCGCCGAACGCCACTTCCTACATCCTCACCACCAACGACCTGCCGGGCAAGGAGTTGCTTTTCCAAATGGCCGCCTACACTGGCGTCATCGGTACGGAAACGCTTTCGAAGCCGACCCCGGTGGTCAAGGTCAGAGCCCTTTCTCCCAGCAAGTTCGCTACGCCCACCATGCTCCTGGCCAAGCCGCTCGATGACGGCCGGATCCAGCTCAGTTGGAAAGACAACTCCACTTCGGAGAGCGGCTACCAGATCGAGAGCCGGATCGGCAAAAAGAAATGGAAGCCGTTGGCCTCCCTTGGCCCGGGGATCAAATTCAAGGTTGTTGCCACCGGCTTTTCCCCGGGCCAAACCCGCTCGTTCCGGGTGAGAGCCTTCAAACCTAACAAAACCACGGGCTACTCGAATGTCGCCACCGCGACCACCAAGCCCTTTCGCGCGCCGTCCTCACTGGTGGTCACCGCGCTGCCTGAAGGCGCGTTCTCCTTCAAATGGAAGGATCTATCTGCAGTGGAAAGCGGCTACGAGATGGAGTCGAAGGTCGGCAGTGAAAGCTTCGAATCCCTGGGAACCGTCCCCGCCGATTCTACGGGTTCCGATCCCATCCCCGGTTTCTCCATGGGCGCTGATCATCAGTTCCGCCTCCGGGCATTCCGGCTGGTCGGAACGGTGAAAACCTATTCCGGCTATTCAAATGTGGTATCCATCCGATCCACCCCGTTGAACGCGCCTGCAGGCCTCGTCGGCACCGCGGCCAGCGACACTTCCGTCAACCTCACCTGGATCGACAAATCATCCAGCGAATCTGCTTACGAAATCCTCTATCGGGAGGTAGGGACCACGCAATTTTCATCGGCATTTGCAAATGCTAACGCCCAATCCTTCACGGTAAGCAATCTCGCTTCCGCGACGACGTATGAATTCCGGGTGAGCGCCGTGGTGAACGGCTTCTTCGGCAATCGCATCGCCACCTCGGCCAATCAATCCGCGCAGGTCAGGACCAAGGAAGGCTTCCTGGGCAATTTCAGTCCGCCCATCGTTGCCGGAGCCTCGTTCCTCTATCCGATCCAAATCACGCTGCCCTCGGGCTTGACCGGACTAACAGTCACCGGCCTGCCGGACGGACTTACCTTCAATCCGGGCAACCGCACCATCACCGGCATCCTCGCCACCGCCGGAACCTACACCGCAACCATGATCGCGACCTTCAGCGACGGCAGCACCTCCATCCGCACCCTGACTTTGAAGTCGGTCTTGGCGTCACCGGCCATCGTCCAGGCGTTTGCCGCGGTGAGTGCCCCGGTTGCGACGTCCAAGGTGGTTTCTCTAACTGGCAAATTCTCCGATCCCGACACCGCCAGCGCGGCCCGGGTCACCACTTCGCTCGGTACCTTCGACATCATCCTGTTTCCCAATTCCACGCCGCAGACCGTGGACAACTTCCTCGACTACACCGATGCGGGGGAATACGACGATTCCTTCTTCCATCGCTCCCCCGCGAACTTTGTTCTCCAGGGCGGCGGCTACAAACACACGCCTGCGAACGGCTTCACCAAGGTGAACAAATTCGACCGGGTCCTTCCCAATGAACCGGGTCTTTCCAACGTCAGGGGCACCGTGGCGATGGCGAAAATCGGCGGTCTGCCTGATAGTGCGACCTCCGAATGGTTCGTGAACGTGAACGATAACTCAGGAACGCCACCGCTGGGACTCGACTATCAGAACAGCGGTTTCACCGTTTTCGGCCGGGTTCCCACCGCCGGAATGATCGTGGTCGATCAAATCCACGATCTGCCGATCAACAACTACACCGTCGCCATCGGCGCGGACAGCCAGTTCCTCGAAAGTGTCCCGGTGAACGCACCAACCGCACCGGCCGTTCTGGACCCAGCCCAACTCGTGAAAATCACCTCGGTTGGGCCGGCCCCGATCCTGACCTATCAGGTGACCAGCCTGGACCCCGCCATCGCCACCGCGAGTTTGACAGGCACGGACATCTCCATCACCGGTGTCGCCACCGGCAGCACCACGATCGAGGTGACAGCCACCGACCTCGACCGCCTGACGGTCACCCAGAACATCGCCGTCACGGTTCCCTAACTGGAGCGCGAAATTCATTTCGCGCGAATTCTACTTCTTATCCTTCGCCCGCTGGAACCTCGTACTTCTGGCGGATTCCTCCGTCGGCGGCATCACCACCGCTTTCTCCTGCTCCGGCTGCACGACTGGTAGCTCCACCACCTTCTCCGCCCGCTTCGGCTTTGCGACCTTCACCCGCGGTTCCCGCGGCACCCGGTTGGGCAGAGCGAGCTGCGGCAGCTTCCAACCGGTTCTTGTTAGCAGCGCTTCAGCCAGCACGAGCAGCACCAGTGCGATGCCTAACGGCAAACGCAGCGAAGTCTCCGCTACGAACGGAGGCCGCAGCCAGGCTTTGGAAATGTCGAGCAGCTCCCGCCCCCGGGTCTGGTTGGAAACCGCCCGCAGTTCCGTCAGCCGCTCCGGTTCGAACGCCCATTCCACCGACGACCCCACGCTCAGCGGGCCGAACGGCAAAGCGTTCCCTCCGACCTGCACCGCGCCGCGCACCACGCTGCCCTCGTCCAGATCACGCGTCAGTGAGAAGTGCCCCGGCGCGATCCGCCGCCACGGCAGGTCCAGCGTGGCACCGCCGGCGTCGTCCTGCAGCCGCACCTTCGGCGGCATGGCTGATAGTTTTTGCGACCACGCCGCGGTGTCGTACAACAGATCCAGCGTCAGCCGCGTGCCATCCAGCCGGTGCCGCAAGGCGATACCCGGTGGCGTGTCCTCGCCCATCAGGAAGCGGCCCATCGTTTGCAGGAAATCCCCGTAGCCCGGCCAGTTCCGGGCCGTTTCCGAATACTTGCCGCCAAGCGGAAACGACACCGCCGCGCTGCGCCCCAGGCCCCGCCGCCCGTGCGCCACCAGCGGCGCGAGGTATTCATCGGTCGAAACTAACGAAACCGTCGCATCCTCGCGGGCATAGGACAAATTGTAGCCGTCCACCTGCTTGAACCAGTCCACCGGCTTCGGCGAAATCTCCGCCCACCGCCCGGTCGCCTGCGCGCCCACCGGATCCTTGATGAACGCCGAGCGGGCGATCGTCACCGTTTCCTGCGCGAAGATTTTCGGGATGTCCATCGGCTGGTTGGAGAAGAACATGCGGCCGTTCCCCAGTTTCGCGATATCGACTAACAGTGCGGCGTCCGCGTCCTTGTCAGTTCCAAGACCGATCACCGAAATCGTCGCGCCATTGTCGGTCATTTCCTTGATCAGGTTCTTGTAGTCGCCCGGTTCCTCGGAATCGTTGGCATCCGAAAACAAGATCACGTGCCGCGTCCCGGCCGGGGATTTTTTCAACTCCTCCCACGCCGCCTTCAGGCCCGCGTAAACATAGATGCCGCCACCCGCCGACGTGATCTTGCGGACCCGCGCACCCAGTGCCGCCTTTTTGTTCTCGATGCGCGTCAGTGGAATCGTCTTCGTCGGCTCGCTGTCCACCGCGAACACGGCGATCTGATCCAGCGGCCCTAGCAGGTCGATCGCGTTCGCCGCGCCGGAATTCGCCAGATCGATCTTGGCCATCCCGCCGCCCACCTCGACGCTCATCGAGCCCGAGCGGTCGATCACGATCGCCAGCGCAACCGCGAGTTTGCGGTGCTCGGATTTCAACTCCATCGACACCGGCAGCAGCGCGTCGATCGGCGATTGGAAATACCCACCCGAGCCGAACGAATGCTCGCCACCCGCCATCAACAGCCCGCCGCCCTGCTCGCGCACGAAGAAATCCAGCGATTTCATGAAATCCGTGGGAACCTCGTTGGCGGGCACTTTGTTCAGGATCACCGCGCGTGCCCCGGCGAGCAGTCCCGGCTTCAGCTTCGAGAGGTCGCTAACGGTTTCGACCGTGAAATCCAGCGCTTCCAACGCCTTCGCCACCGGATCGTCCTGATAGCGCGTGGCCAGCACGATCCGCGGCCCGCCGGTGATTTCAATCCATCGCGTGGCGCGGTTGTTGCCCGGGTGGGCATCTTTCTCGGGCCGGATCTCCGCCTGGTACTCGAAGCCCCCGCCGCGCGTGATCCGGTCGGTGAACTCCACCGTCGTGCTGCCATTGACCAGGGTGACGGTCGATTCCGTCAGTGTCTGGCCGTTGCGCCGGAGGATCAGCGGGAAGGTCCCGTCCATCGCCCCTCTAACCGTGATCGAGATCAGAAACGGCTCGCCGACCTGGACCCGCTCCGGAAAACCGATCCGCGCGATCCGCGCATCGTTCTCCGTTTCCTCGCGGATCAGCCGGAAGTCCAGCGGGATGCCCCGCGCCTGCATTTGCGCCGCCGCTTCCATGAGCGGTTCGGTCGAGTAGCCATCGGTGAATAACAGCACACGCGCCGGCCGCTTTTCATCCGTCTGCGCCGCGATCGATTGTAAGGCCAGCCCGGTCTTCGTCAGTTTCCGCGAACCCGTGAATGAAGACCCGTCCGCCCCGACCTCCGCAACCTCGCTCGCATAATTGATGAACCGCAGCGTGTCCCGCCGGCTCGGCTTTGATGATTCCAACAGCCGCTGCCACTCCGGCAGCCCCTTGTCGATCAGGTCCTCAGTCGAGTCCGACCGGTCTAGCAGCACGTGGAGATCGAGCGAGTTCTGCTGGTGCTGGATGACCGGCTCCGCCAGCGCGATGACGGCTAACAGCAAGAGGATCGCCCGCAGCGGGGAGTGCAGTTTCAGCCCGCGCCAAAACCAACCGACCAAAGCGAAGGCAGGGATGAGCAGGAAATATTCTGGGGAGGTGAAGGTCATGAGTTTAATGCTTCTCTTTTTGTGCGGTTATCCCTGGCCGGGAGAAGCGATCATGCAGTGGCGAGTTTTGAGGTGTTGAATTTCCACGACACCAGCAGCGCGGCGACGAGGAGGAGAATCCACACGCGCCATAGCGGATCCGGCTTGGTGTGGCGTTCGATGGTGGACTGGTTGGTGTTCGCGGCCGGGTCGGAGGTGCCGCAGGCGGAGAAATCGGCCTCACGGGTGTCGGCGAAGTGGACGGCGGCGTCTAGGAGTGTGTTTTCGTTCTGGTGGATGGTTAGAAAACAGGGTGTGGCCGGGGCCTGGGTCGTGGAGGCGGGCGGGGGGAGGGGTTTGCCGGTGAGATCGGTGGCGGAGAATTGCAGCGGGATGTTAGGGGCTGCGGTGATTGTGATCGGTTGACCGGATTCCAGATTTACGGAAGTGGGTGCGACCTTGGCTTCGCGGATGGTTTCCGCGAAGCGGTGGAGCAGGACGATGAAGGCGGGCTGGTTGCCGGCATTGGAAAGACGGAGGTCGAAGTTGAAAAGGAGCTGGCGGGTGGCGGGTTGATTCCCGCTGGCGGGTTTCTCGCGAAGGAAAATGAGCGGACGCTTTTCCTGCCAGAGCAGAACGGTGTCGCTGGGAAGCCGATCGAGCTCGATGGTTTCCCTAACTAGCAGTGACTGCCAGTTGAGGCCGTCCAGCAACGGATGGGGCTCGGCGAGGATGCCGCCCTTGAGGTAGGCTCCGCTGCGGGTGCTGTCCTCGACGAAGATGATGGAATTGCCCGGAGGCAGCACGGGATCGAGCGGGTCGTAGGAGGTGATGGTCAGATCGGCGGTTGCGGCGTCGTTGGTGGGGACGGCGGCGTCGAGCGCGCGCAGCAGCTTCCCGGTTAGGTCGGCGAACGCGGGCGAGGTGGCGGTGAAGAGCGCGAGAGTCTTGGGTTTGGGGGCGACTATCGGCAATGTGTCATCCAGGGTGAAACGGTCGGTCGAAAGGACGAGCCGGACGTTTTCCGCATCGGCGGGGAAGGCGGCTTGCAGGGTGACGAGGGCGTTGGCTTCGAGATGCAGCGGCCGCGGCTCGGTGCCCCCGGCGGCGGTTTGCATCGACCAGGTCCGGTCGACCGGGGAATTGCCGTAATTTCTAACCAGCGCCCGCCAGACGAGCGCGCCCTCCTCGGTGGCGAAGGTGACGCCGGTGAAGCCGACGTTATCCACGGGATCGCCGACCGCGATGAGCCGGGCTTCGAACGGCAGCGACTCGGCCGGAGTGTCGGTCAGATAGATGACCGTGCCCTCGCGGGAAACCAGCGAGCGAGCGAGGCGGAGGGCTTGCGTCGGATCGGTAAGCCCGTCGAGCGGCTGCCATTTTTCAAGAACCGCATTGAGTTCATCCACCGAAGATCCGGCGTAAAGCCGCGGCCGGCTCGGCGCGGATTCGATGACTGTTAGCTCGATCGAAGACGCCGGGCCTTGGAAGCCGGGAAGCTCGGCGGCGAGGCGGGCGATGGCTTGCTCCTTAAAGACACCCATCGACGCGGAGGAATCGAGCACGATGGCGATCCGCTGGACGCTGCCGGATTTCTGGAAGCGCGGTTCCGCTAGAAACCACGCGAGCAGCAGCACCGCCAGCAACTGCATCCACAGCGGGATCGACGGGATGATCCGCTCCAGCCGCCGGCCGCTGGCGGCATCGCGCTGGGTGCGCTCCAGCAGGAACAGCGTGGAGACCGGCAGTTCTACCGCTTTCCGCTGAAGGAAATGGATCGCCAGCACGGCGGGGATGCCGAGCAACGCCAGGAGGCCGAGTGGATTTGCGAAGGTGGGCACGGAAAATTGGGAGAAAATTATTCAACCGCAGATGAACACAGATGGACGCAGATGGAAGAAGGGATAAGAGGATTTGGAGTGAATCTTTTCATGTTCTGTTTCTCTCTCTTATCTGTGTCCATCTGCGTTCATCTGCGGTTAAAAAACTCTTGTTCATCTTGCCGGTTCCAACGCTCCGGCGGGTACAGCCTCGCGGAACAGAACGGTGGATAGATCCTCCTCCGCCGGAATGCGGGCGAAGGCGGCCTGGTGGCGGCGGGCGTGTTGTTTCCAGAGGGCGAAATGGTTCACGTAGGCCTCCTGATAGCGTCGGAGCGTCGCCGGCTCGATGCGGTGCGGATGGTGGGATCTGCGTTCGGGATCGATGAATTCGTAGTTTCCCGACCACGCCGGGCGGGCTTCCGATTCGAGAAACGGCGAGAACACGACGACGCTGCCGTGGCGCTGGCCGAGGTGGCGGACGATCGGCTCGGGGTCGGCGGCGAACAGCAGGTCGGATAGAAACACGCGGATCGCGTTCGCCCGGAGTGGCAGGCGGGAGAGGTCCGGGGCTTTTGCTGAGTCTGTGGCGGGAAGTTTTCGGGCGGTTTCAAGCCACTGGTGGCTGCGCAGCGTGGCGGGATCGAGCGGCAGCGTCGCATCGCCGCGGACGGCGTGGAGTGCGAGCGAGGCTCCGGCGGCTTGCGAGCTTTCAGCGATGAGATAGAACAGCTCGGAGGTGCGGATGGCTTTCTTTTCATCGAAGAACATCGACTCGGATGCGTCGAGAATCAGATCCACCACCGGGCGGACTTCCTCTCGGAAGAGTTTCATCGTGTAGCTGCCGGTGCGGGCGTAGGCCTGCCAGTTGATGTGGCGCGGATCATCGCCCGGCGAGTAAGCGCGGTGGTCCTGGA